>CAMKJS010000025.1 GCA_946413245.1 uncultured Clostridia bacterium | reverse complement strand
TGAAAAAATCACGCTCCCACACTATATGGTCATGTTTATTTGATCTATTTGAATCCCGGTTGCAAGCAGCTTGCAGCACCTGTCTGACAGTGAACAGACAGGTGCTTTTTCTGTGCAGGCATCAACCTGGCTTTCGATAAATCTGGGATCAGATCCTGGATTTGCCATAACCATCTCCGTGCGCTGCGAGAAGCGAGGTTTACTAATAATTAACTTTTCGGCGATTTTTGATGGATTTTCAAAAATGCGATTTCGGTCATCTTGCTAACTTTGGCGAACGCTTTTTTCCTCTCCTAAGCGGCAGGCCGTGGCGAACGATACGAATGTCTCCCCAGTGGGGAGTGCCGAAGGCAAATGAGCTGAGTTCGTTAGCGCGAAACGAGTACAGGCGCCGCTCCAAGGCGTCTGTACGACGATTGAGCGAACGGAATCGAATCCCGCCGGGTGTGCGAAAGATCCGTCAGGAGCAACATAATGCTGAAAATCCTGGCGGATTATTTTTCTTTCTATCTGGAAATGAGACTCTCATCCGAAAGGAAATCTTCAATTCCAATGTACTGGATTCCATTGTCGTCTTTCCACGGTTTCATGTAGTCTTTGACGACCACAATCTTCCTGAAGGAGTCGGGAATCCTGATCAACGAGGAGATTTCCTGTTCTTTCTTCTCTGGATCAGCAATGGACAGAGCCGATTGTATATAATAACGTTCATCACCCCTGTTAACCACAAAGTCGACCTCCAGCTGCTTACGGATGTTCTTGCCGGATTCGTCCCTTACATTCTGCTCGACCACACCAACATCCACGTCAAACCCTCTGCGAATCAGATCGTTGTAAAGAGCATTCTCCATCAAATGCGTCTCTTCCAACTGTCTGAATCCGAGCCGGGCATTGCGCAAACCAACATCGGAATAGTAGTATTTGACAGGAGTCTTGATGTACTTCCTGCCCTTCACGTCATATCGCTCCGCCTTTTGGATCAGAAATGCTTCCAGGAAATATCCGATGTACGTATCGATGGTATCCGGCGCAATCCGAATATGCCTTTCACTTTCAAAGGTATTCGACAGCCTGCTCGGATTGGTCAATGAGCCGATTCCTGATGCCAGCACATTCAGGAGACTCTCCAGAACTTCCGCATCATTTTTCACCTGGTGTCGTTCCAGCACATCCTTGATGTAGGTGTGGCTGAAAAGATCACGCAGATAGCGGCTTTTTTCTTCGTGGGTTTCCATCGACCAGACCAGCGGCATTCCACCGTAAGTGTAATAGTCACGCCATGCGTTTCGCTTATCCCCCTCATATTGCTCATACACTTCCGCAAAGGAAAGCGGGTTGACTCGAATTTCGTCCCCTCGATCACTGAACTGGGTAAGGATATCCGATGAGAGCATCTTTGAATTGCTGCCAGTTACATAGATGTCCGCATTCGGAATTTTCACAAGCCCCAATACCACATCGATAAAGGTCAGTTTCTCATTCGGGTCTTCAACATAGGGGTTTTTAATCTCCGTCACAAACTGGATTTCATCAATAAACACATAGTAGCGTTTCTTCTTATCCGTCATCCGTTCTTTTATCACTTTGTTCAGTTCAAACGGATTTCGGTATTTAGCGTTGTCGATCTCATCCAGAGCGAGTCCTACAATCTGATCTTCTTCAATACCTGAGTCGAGGAGGTATTTGCGGTAAAGGGTAAACAGAAGGTAGGACTTTCCGCTCCGGCGAAGACCTGTGACAATTTTGATACGTCCGTTGTCCTTCTTCCGAATCAGCTGATCCAGATATTGTTTTCTGGCATACTGCACGCTCTCACCTCCGTGAAATTTTTGCGGCATCCGCAATTTTTTCACGAAGCATTATGCCATAGAACTCATGAACAGATCAAGTCCTATAACTGAAATTTTTGCGGCAATCCGCATTTTTTTCACAAATGCTTTAATGGCATATCAGAAGTAACCCCTGTTTGTCCCGGGTTATATCGGTTCAAATCAGCTTACGAAATAGTTTTTCTTCTTCGATTGCACTTTGTCAGCACCAACTTCAACGACATGACGTCGGTCCTCCCGGCGATGATTTCCGTCCTTAACGGCTGTCCCGGGAGTAAAGGCACCCGCAGTAATTCTGGCGGTATAATGCATATTCAGCGGATAGCTGCAGTGAACGCAGGTATCCGTTTTTCTTTTTGAAATCCGCATACAGGTATTTCACGCCGTAACGTTCCCCTGCCGCCTCGCCGGCACGGTTCACATTGTCCGCGTTCTTGTGGGGGCTGACAGACAGCGTCGTCGTGAAGTATTCAAATCCGTTTGCTTTGGCCAGCTCCGCCGTTTTGTCCAGCCGCATCGAGAAGCAGGCCAGGCAGCGCTTCCCGCCTTCCGGTTCCCCTGCCATGCCCGGTGCGAAGGCTTCGAAAGCCTCATGGTCGTATCCGCATTCCATCCAGCCGGTATCGCCTCCCAGCAGGCCCAGCAGCCGCTGCTGCTCCGCCTTCCGGTGGCTGTATTCCTCCTCCGGCTCAATATTGGGATTGTAATACAGAACGGTCACCCGGAAATGCTCCCGCAGCCGCTCCAGCACCGCGCTGGAGCAGGGGCCGCAGCAGCTGTGCAGCAGCAGCGAAGGCCGCCGCCCGCCCATGGAAGCAATCTCCGCCTCCATCTCCCGGTCATAATTCCGTTTTACATCATTGCCCATCGTCCAAATCCTCACTGGAACTCCAAATAGCTGACTTTGTCATCCCGAGCTTGCCGAGGGATCTCACTCCCGTTGTATTTTTTTCTTCTTAATCATCGTCAGCACCGCGATAACGCCTGTAATCAGCCAGATGTAATACGTAAAGAACCGCCAGATCAGCAGTCCCAGGCCGATGGTCCCGTCCCGGAAAATCCCCTGGAAATACAGCAGGAATCCGCCCTCCTGGGCCCCGCTGGCCCCGGGCAGGGGCGTATAGCTGGCGCTGACAAACAGCAGGAAGCTCAGCGTCAGGATATGCGTCCAGGGCGTCCCACGCTGCCCCAGGGCGTAATACGTGAATACGACGCTCCCCATCAGTCCCAGCAGGCTGCACACGCTGCACAGCAGCTGCAACAGAATCTCCTTCGGATGGTGGCTCATCTCGTTCAGCGCTTCGTAAAAGGTGTCCAGCGTTTCGGTCGCCCGCCCGATGGCCTTCTCCGGATCCCGTACCAGCCGGATCTTCGCTCCCAGGCGGATCAGCTTCACCGCAAGGCCCTGCATCCATTTCCGGCGGAAGGCAGCCAGCAACACCAGCGGAACCGACATGAAATTGATCAGCCATCCGATGCGCGCCGCCCAGATGGCTCCGCCCAGCTGTTGCACCACAAAGTCATGGTGGATCAGGAACAGCGCCAGGGTCATCATGCAGACGGTGAACTGGTTTGCCACAAACCGGACCGTCAGCGACAGCGTCCCGTATTCAACGGGTACGCCTTCCTTCCGCAGGGCGTTGACCTGCATCGGCTGTCCGCCGGCCGAGCCGGGCGTAATGCCGCTGTAATACATGCCGATCAGCACCGTCCGGAACGTCCGGAGAAAGGAAATCCTGCAGCCCCGTTTGTTCAGGCAGATCTGGTTCCCCAGCGTTTCAAATCCGGCAAAAACCATCCAGCAGAGCAGCAGCCCGCCGATCCAGGGAATCTCCAGCCCGGAAATAGCCTCCCAGCCGTTCCCCATCTCGGGATTGCTGAAGGCGATAATCACCACGGCGAAGATGGACGCCGCAATGAACAGGGTGCTCAGGATCTTCTTCAGCTTCGGGCTCATTTCTTACTCACCGCGCGGTCGATTTTGATCATTCTCCGTCCGTACCGGTAGAAGAAAACCAGCAGCCGCTCCCCGGCCCGTCCGGGCAGACAGCATACCCGTCCCAGAGGATGCCGGCGCAGCTTTTTGTACAGGGCCGGGTCAAAGGCCCTCACGGTTTCCCACATCTCCCGGTTCATCCGGTGGCTTCTTTCCGAATCCTCTATGAACTGCAGCGCGCAGACGTTGAACAGCTGACCGCAGCAGTTGTTGATCAGGTATTTGTACTGCTGTTTCGGCAGCTGTTTCAGCTCCTCCAGCCGGTAGGTGGTCATCTGCTTTTTGGAAACCTCTGTCAGCTGGTCCAGCCGTTTCATCATATTCTGTTCGTTCACGGACTGGTCGCCCCGCCCCAGGAAGTATCCGTACAGCGGCGCGTGGTAGTAGATCAGCTTCCGGATATGCGCCATTGGCTGGTATACGTACAGGTTGTCTTCGTAGTAGATATGCTCCGGGAGTGTGTATCCGATATCCCGCAGCAGCTGTGTCCGGTAAATCAGGCAATGGATCACAAACTGGCTCCAGAGGAAGAACCGGCCCTCATTCCATGTATGCAGGACGCCCGGTTTTGCCGTTCCCGCAAAGGAGATTCGGAAGGCGCTTTCTTTCTCCGGCCGGTCGTACACATAGTCGTGGTAAACAAGGTCCGCCCGGTTGTCCGGTCCGCTGTGCTCCCGCAGCAGGTCCATCAGTCCGGGAATGTGCTCTTTGATCAGCCGGTCGTCCGAATCCACCACCTTGAAATAGATGCCCTCCGCATGGGCAATCCCGTAATTCAGGGCGGAGCCGTGGCCCCCGTTCTCCTGATGGTGTACCCGCACAATAGTCGGATGCTCCGCCGCCAGCCGGTCGGCAAGGGCCCCCGTCTCATCCGTGGATCCGTCGTTGACGATCAGGATCTCCATTTCCTCCCCGCCAGGCAGCAGGGAATCCACCGCACGCTCCAGATAAGCGGCGGAGTTGTAGCTGGGGATCACGCAAGTCAGCAGTTTACCTTCACTCATGATCAGAAACCTGTTTTCCCTTTCTCCGCTTCATTTCAGCGTCTTCGTCTTCTCCATGGCGGCGGCGATCACCCGGTCCATGTCGAAGTACCAGGCCGCCCGTAATTACGCAGCCCGCTCCTGCTTTTTCGGCTTTTTGCCGGCAGGCGGAAAGCAGACGTTTTTTTTATTGTATCATAACCGGAGGGAAAAGGCCATGATTTCATGTTTCTTTCGCGTAATGTTTGCGCCCGGTTTCGTATACTGAAATAAGGACCATGTCTTTTGACAGGGTCCATGGGTGTGCTTCCGGTGAACAGAAGCAGGAGATCGAATCGGATCGTAATCGTTCTATGCGTGATCTGCGACAGATATTCTGTGATAACACGCTATAATCAGGAAGACACCCGCCCCAATCCAGGCGGCAATTTCCGCCAGATAAACGCCCCAGTACCCAATCACCGTCGGAAGCAGCAGTGCCGAACCGATACGGAGCGCCAGTTCCACAAAACCGGAAACCATTGGGACGACCGTATCCCCCAGCCCCTGAAGTGTCGTCCGGTAGACAAACAGCAGATAGAGCATCGGCAGCCCCGCCGCCATAATCCTGAGAAAATCATAGCCGAAACCCATGACCTGATCAGAGAGGCCCGCTTCCTCACGAATAAACAGGGACAAAAGCGGCTTTCCGAAAAGCACCATGATCAGGCCGACAGATACAGCCAGCAAAAAACCGATCTGCGCTGAACGCCGCAATCCGGCTCTTACCCGATCCATTTTTCCCGCGCCGAAGTTCTGCCCGGTAAACGTTCCGGCAGCGTTTCCCAAAGCAGTACCCGCAACCTCGATCAATCCCTGAAACCGTGCGGCGGCGTTATAACCGGCCATGAAGATAAAGCCAAACGCATTAACCACGCCCTGCAAAACCAGGCCGCCCAGAGAAATGATCAGATTCTGAAAGGCGATCGGGAATCCAAGCCGTACCAGTATCCGTATGACTTTTCTGTCGGGCCGGTAATCCGTTTTTACAGGCTTCAGTTCCGGAATTTTATGTACTGCCCTGAAACAAATCATAGCAGATACAGTCTGTGCGAGCAGTGTCGCGTAAGCGCCGCCGTTAGTTCCCATCCCGAGTGAACCGACAAACCACCAGTCAAGAACGATATTTACCGTGGTGGAGCATATCAATGCGATCAGTGGGACCCTGCTGTTACCCAGCGCATGCAGAAAACCGCTGAACAGATTTACGCACATTACGATTGGAAGGCCGGCGTAAATGATCCTGAGATAGTTTTCCGTCATTCTGATCGTTTCATCAGGGGAATTCATCCATATCAGAACAGGGCGCAGCAGGGACTGACTGACGATCTCCAGGAAGATCGTAGCCATAACAGAGATCAGATAACTTTGGGCTACGCTTCTCTTCAGATCCGCATATCGTTTTCCGCCGTAACACTGCGCCACATAAATGGAATAACCCTGTGCCAACCCCATCGGAACAGAGAGAATCGCCCAGTCCAGCCATCCGGAGGCCGAAACGGCCGTGAGTGCGGTCACGCCAAGAAGCCGCCCGATAATCAGCGAATCAACCAGACTGTATAATTGCTGAAGCATATTGCCGGCAAGAATCGGAAGCGCGAAAACCAGGATTAGTTTCACAGGATTGCCGGCTGTCATATCCTTTGTCCGTACCAAAGCCATTAACCTCTCAGAAGCAAGCTGTCAGAGAATACCTTTCCCTGCCGGCTATGTGTGGTGCCTCAGGAAGAGAATCATCTCTGTGTTTTTCCTCCCCCCGGCCCGATTACTCCGGCTTATATTAGTCCCAAACGCAGAAGTTCATGATGTCCCCTCCTTATCCTAAAGGAATCTGCGAAATTACCACTGGGGATGAATCGATTCTCTCAGGCAGCGATTATAGATGTCTTTCACTGCCTGCATCTGCTGCTCTGAGAGCGGGGCCAGTTCGGCGGCTTTGACATTGCTCCTGACCTGTTCGGCCCTGCTGGCGCCGGGAATCACCACGCTGACTTCCGGATACATCAGCACCCAGCGGATCGCGATCGCGGCAAGATTCTCCGTACCAAAGACTTTCTTCAGTTCTTCCACAGCCTGCAGCCCCAGTTCATACGGTACGCCGGAGAATGTTTCCCCTTTGTCAAACGCGGCCCCGTCCCGGTTATAGCTGCGGTGATCCTGCGCGCCGAAAACAGTGTCTTTGGTATATCTTCCTGTCAGAAGGCCGCTGGCCAGGGGAACGCGGGCAATAATCCCCACGTTGTTCTTTTTTTGCCAGCGGGAACAGCTGATCCAGCGGCTTCTGATATTGTAAAGCCTGAAGTGCACTCTAAGTCAAGATGCGAACAAATATGATCCGGATCAACCATACCCACTGCGACAACACAGAGTTTGAAGTTGCCCGTTCACAGCAGGATTTTGATTCAGCGGAATTCATCGCGTTTTCGGAAGATATCGCGAAAGTTGTCTCGGATCATATTCCCAATCCATTCCGGAAAGGGTAAACATCTCATTCCGGTTCTTATTTTCCGTTTTCTTTGCCCGGCACGTTCCTGCGGTAGAAAGAAGCATAGGGATCCGGATCTTTCACGACACAGCCGGCGGCTGACAGCCCCGGATACATCAGTCTGAAGCAGCTGTTGCACAGGACGCAGCATCTGTCAGAATCGGGAATCCGGCCGGCCAGGGCTTCCCGGGCAAATTCCGGGTATGCCAGAGCCTGCCTGCCAAAGCCCGCAAGATCAAACCACCCGTCACGGATTCCTCCCGCACCGATCGCCGGTCCGAACTGCCGGAACTGGCTGAGTCCTGAGCAGACAAACGATACTCCGGGCACCTGTTTTTTGATTTCTTTCACAGCCATGAGCAGATCCCGGGCGTCGGCAAACGGCTCTGTCGCCTCGTCCGCAGTTCCGAACAGATGCTGCCGCGGCTGGGAGGCGGAAATGTCGATCATCCGGACTCCCCTGTCTCTCAGAATGCCGCACAGTTTCACCGGCTCTGTCAGGTCAAGGATCAGAACGTTGCCGTCCTCTCTCAGGCCCCAGCCTTTGGGATAAGGAGCACTGTCATAGGCGTTCAGCCTGACCGTAAGCGTCAGGCTGTCGCCGACCCTGGCCCGAATTCCATCCACAATTTTCAGCAGCGCTTTTGTTCTGTTCTCAAAGCTTCCGCCGAATTCTCCTTTTCGATCAAAAGCCGAAAGCATTTCGCTCAGGAAATAGCCATGGCACGCTTTGATGTCAACCGCGTCGAACCCGGCTTCTTCAGCCATAACAGCATGGCTGATTGTCTCCTCAATCAGGCGGAAAATCCGTTCGTCTGACGCCGGAACAGTTTCATCCGGATCTGTCTCCAGCGCTCTCGCGGCCAGCGGTTTCGGCGCCCAGTCCGTTCCTCTCGAGACGCGGCCCGAATGTGTCAGCTGCAGAACCTTGTACTGCCTGAAGCCGAATTGATCCTGACAAATGCTGTCCATTTCCCCGAGAAGGGAACCGAAGTCGGAAACCCTGCCCGGCGTGAGCATCATCTGACGCGGATTGCTTTTCCCGTCGTCAGCCACGGCTGCCGACTCGAACCAGACGAGCCCCGCTCCGCTGCGGGCAAAGCGCCTGTATCTTCTGTATACCAGATCCGACGGAGACCCGTCGCTGCGGCTGTCGTATCCTTCCAGCGGCTGGATGCAGATCCTGTTTGGAATCGTTTTTCCCCCGATCCTGAGCGGCTTCCTCAGCTCAGCCATGCTCTCTTCGACGGGCAAATCCATATCGTGCTTCCGGAGCATGCCGGCAAACGCTTCCGGGGAACGAATGGCCGGGCCATCAGGTGTTTTTGCGTGATTCATGACGTCTTTCACTGTTTTTCGTCCGCCTGTACATTTTTTTTACCAGGGATAGGCTTCCCCCGCGTAGGTGATAAACACAGGGCCGTCCTTGTCATGCCGTTTCGTTTCAAACAGGTTGCGCAGGGTTTCCGCGTGCTCGTACGGGTCAAGCGGGGCTTCGTGATTGCCCGGATTCGTTCTCATCCAGCCGGGATGAAGGCAGATGATGTTTATATTCGGATCGTCCTTGAAATAATTGTGCATGGTCATGGTAAGCATATTCAGGGCCGCTTTTTCCGTACCGTAATCCAGATAGAACGTGCGGTAACATTTTCCGATGCTTCCGGCTTCGGAGGAAATGTTTACGACAAGCGCCCCCATTTCGCTGTTTTTCAGCAGCGGCAGAAATGCCTTCAGCACCCGGATCGGTCCTACCGCTCCGACATTGACCGCGGGAGCAATCTGATCGAGGTCGAAATCCGGCAGTTCCTTCATGGTGTCCGCGGAAGCCGTCGTGGCGTTGTTGATGATCAGATCGATGTGAGAGGTCAGCGTTCCCGCTTCCCGGGCCGCCGCGCTGACAGATTCGGTGGAAGAAATATCCATGGTCAGGATATGCAGGCGGTCAGAATACTCTTTTCTCAGTGCTTCCAGCGCCTCAGATGGACGGCGGACGGTGGCAAAAACACAGTCGCCGTTTTCCAGGTAGCGTCTGACCAGGTTAAATCCCAGGGCATAAGGCCTGCCGGTACCGGTAATCAATACTGTCTGGCTCATTTTCACATTCCTCCTCCTGATTGAATGGTTTTCTGCATGTTTTTTGCGATACCGGGAAAGATCAGCTGACATCGCTGAATTTCCTGTAGTGTAAAGCCTGAAGTGTACTCTAAGTCAAGAAAAAACCTCCGCCCCCGCCTGTTGACATGCAATCATCCGCTCACTATAATGGTTGTGACCCAATGGTCACGTTTCGGAAAGGATGATTGCATGGCGAAGGACACGAAAGAGAGAATTCTGTCAAAAGCCCTGGAGCTGTTTTCGCAGAACGGGTATGAGAGGACAAACATTCAGGAAATCATGGTATCCCTGGGGCTTGTCAAATCAGCGATGTACCGCCATTTTGAAAGCAAGGAAGAAATCTGGAACACCCTGCTGGACAGGCTGATTGTTTACTATGAGGATCGCTTCGGTTCCCCGGCGCATCTGCCCCCCGTTCCGGAATCACCGGAAGAACTGCTTGCAATGACGATGCGAATGGTGAATTTTACCATTCATGACGAAACCGTCGTGATGACGCGGAAACTGCTCACCATTGAGCAGTTCAGGGACGAAAGGGCAAAGAAGCTGGCCACGAAGCATTTTCTCACCGGTCTCACAGAGATGTTTACCCATGTTTTTTCCGGGATGATGGAGAAGGGACTGCTGCGCCGGGACGATCCCGGGCTGCTTGCCTTCTCCTATACGGCTCCTGTCTCCGCGCTGATCCATCTGTGCGACCGGGAACCGGAGAAAACGGACGACGCGCTGACCCGGATCGAAACTTTCGCGCGGCATTTTATCAGTACATACGGAGTATGAGAAGCGCAACTGCCATAGACTAAAGGAAATCGCCGCTTTCTGTAAGCGCTGACGCGGGGGAACCCTACGAAGAACAGCAAGGGCCAAAAGATCCCCGGCAAACCGTTTCACCGACAGTAAGAAAAAAATGAGGGAGGTCAGAAAGATGATCAAAACAGCATTTTACGACGCAAAGGAATACGACAAGCCGTCCTTTGAATACTATGGAAATCAGCACGGCATTCAGTTCCGCTTTCTGGAAACAAAGCTGAACGAGGACACCGTGGATCTGGCCAGAGGATGCGACGCCGTATGCGTTTTTGTGAACGACACGGTGAACGCGGCGGTGATCGACCGGCTGCATCAGTACGGCGTCAGAATGATTGCGCTTCGCTCCGCCGGATATAACAATGTGGATGTGCAGGCCGCGTTCGGGAAGGTCCACGTGGTTCATGTTCCGGCCTATTCGCCCTATGCTGTCGCGGAGCACGCGATTGCCATGCTTCTCACTTCTGTCCGGCGTATCCACAAGGCCTACAATCGCACCAGAGAATTCAACTTCTCCCTGAACGGCCTCACCGGTTTTGACTTTCACGGCAAAACTGTCGGTGTAATCGGCACCGGCAAAATCGGCAGAATCTTCATCGATATCTGCCGGGGGTTCGGGATGAACGTCGTCGCATACGATCTGTTTCCCACCGAGGGGAGTGGTATTCAGTATGTAACACTGGATGAGCTTTTTGAGCGGAGCGACATCATCTCCCTGCACTGCCCCCTGACGGAGGAAACACGCCATATGATCGGCGCCGAGGCGATCGCGAAGATGAAAAAAGGCGTCGTCATCGTCAACACTTCCCGGGGCGGGCTGATCGACGCGGAGGCGCTGCTGGAGGGGATTAAGGCCCGGAAGGTCGGCGCGGCCTGCCTGGATGTGTATGAGGAAGAAGCGGACATCTTCTTTGAGGACCGGTCCGGTCACATCCTGAATGACGATTTGCTCTCCCGCCTCATCTCCATGCCCAATGTCATCGTCACGTCGCATCAGGCGTTTCTGACGGAAGAGGCGCTGAACAATATTGCTGAAACGACGGTGAATAACATCCTGTCCTGTTTCAGAAACGACGGGATTTGTGACAATGAGCTGTGCTATCGCTGCGGGAAAATTGAGCAGTGTAAAAAAGAGAGAAAACAGCGGTGTTTCTGAGTAGTAGCTGAAGGAACTTCCTGCCGCATACGGAGGGTGAAAAAGATGAAGAATCCATATGATGTTTACCTTTTCGGTCAGGTGCTGGGAACCCATTCATTCCTTCTGAAGGACGGTTTCCTGCAGCCGGACGAATACTCGGAGATCGCGGAGCAGTATTTCCTCCCCGGCGGAGAAACAGGCACAGCGGCAACCGTCCTGTCCTCGCTGGGCGTTTCCGTCCGGATGGACGGCACATGGATCGGCACCGAGGTCGCGCCGATGCTGAAGGCTTTCTACGCGGATAAGTCCGTGGATCTGTCTTCCCTCCGTTTTACTGAGGATCAGGGCGTCATGGATTATGTGGTGATCGCCGGCCTCGTGCGATCCCCCATGGGAAGATTTCAGACGCTGTTCTCCACCGGCGAAAGATGGTGGAGCATCCCGAAAGAGGAGGATATCGCCGGCTGCAAGGCGGCGGCGGTCGATCCCTATTTCAGGGAGGAATCCCTGCGGGCAGCGGAGCTGTGCCGGTGCCACAAGGTGCCGTTCGTGACCATTGACAGTCCGCATGATTCGGTGCTGCATCGGCAGGCGGCCGTGAACGTCGTTTCGAAGGAATGCACGTCCGCGCACTATGCCGGTATGGCTCCGGAAGCCATCATGGAACTGATGCAGCGGGAAACGGACGGCCTGACCATTCTGACGCAGGGCGGCGGGGACATGCTGTATGCCCGGAAGGGCGAACCGATTCACCGGATGAAGCCGTTCTCCGTCACCGTCAGAAGCACGCTGGGTGCGGGCGACACCTTCAAGGCCGGCTGCGTATACGGTTTGCTTCACGGGATGAAGGATGAGGAGCTGGTACGCTTTGCCAGCGCCTGCTCCGCGATCGCCATATCCCGTTTTCCCCTGCCGCTGAACCCGCCGAAACTGGAAGAAGTGCAGGAACTGATCAGGAACGGAAGGATATAACTTCCGCTGATATGCTTCAGTCTGTGATTTTTTGAAACAGGTCATCCAGCACAACCTGGCTTTGAATCCAGCCGCTGTACATATTCCTGCGAACCCCATAGGTCGTGATCATGGTGATCTGCAGCGACGCTCTGCTGTTTGCCATGCGCCTGAAGCTTTCCATTTTGTTTCTGAGTAAAGCGTCGTATGTTTTGTCAATCATGTATTCTTCCACTGAAAATTTCATTTCACACAGATTAATCACCCTGTCACGGCGCTCGATGATCAAATCAATCTGGGTTCCCGGAATTCCAAGTTCCGCGTCCCCGCGGGTCTGCCAGACATATTCCGCGGAAAGCACGCCGGATATGCCGAGTCTCCGCTTGATTTGCGGAATATGCTCTTTGCACAGCTGCTCGAAAGCCAGCCCTGTCCAGGCCCTTCGGGAGGGATTGTCCAGTGAATTGCTCCAGAAATGTTCATCCTTCCCATAGTGATCTTTAATATATTTGAAATAGAAAGCTGTGTAGGGATCTGAAAGCTGGTATCGCTGATCCTTTTTCTGTTTGCCGTAAAAAGAGGACACCCGCGCAAACCCGGAGGAAATCAGGTGATTCAGCATCTTTGTCAGCGTTCCGTTGACAGCAATACCCGTTGCGTTTCCTATTTCCTCCCGGGTCAGTCCCCCGTTCTTTCTGCTGAGCGCTTCCGCGATTCGGACGTAGGCGTCGCTGTTGGTAAACAGCGTACTGAACAGATGGTCAAACTCATCCCAGAGTTCCCCCTGCTTCCGGAAGAATATACTGTCAATATTCTGGCTCAGAGAATACCGGCTCTTCAGTTGATTCAGATAAAAAGGAATCCCGCCCATAATCATGTAGCATTCCGCAATTTCATATCTGGTCCACTGGATTCCCTTTTGCTTCAGGAACTCTTCCGTTTCGGAAAGCTGGAAAGGCTTCAGATACAGCCTGCAGGTCTGCCGGTTAAAAAGCCCTCCCCTGTTGTTCGCAAACTTTTCATCCAGCCAGGCGGACGCAGACCCGCAAACAATGAAAACAAAATGATCCTGCGCCGAAGCCCAGTCGTTCCAGAACCATTCAAACGCCGCCAGGAAACCGGACTTCTGCGTGTCCATCCACGGCATTTCGTCCAGAAACACAATTTGCTTCTCGTTCGGATCCAGCCGTCCCAGATAATCCCGCAAATATTCGAAAGCCTGATCCCAGTCCCTGGCTTCCGGTAGCGTTTCCCCGGTTCTCCGGTTCAGTTCCATCATAAAGTGACGCAGCTGCACGGCCTTTGGCTGTTTATATGCTCCGGTCACCTTAAAGGCGAACTTCTGATCAAAAAACTCGTTGATCAGAAACGTTTTGCCTACTCTCCTTCTCCCGTACACAATGATCAGTTGAGCTGTTTCACCGCGCAGACAGTCTTCCAGGCGCTCACATTCTTCTTCCCTTCCAACAATTTTCTCCCTCATAACGCTCCTCCGGCCAAAATTCTTTGTCTTAATCACGGCTTATTATATACTTTCAGACAAATAATTTCAACACATGATAGAACAATCCTTTGATAGCAATATATATAATTGACATTTATTTCATGTCTTAATCTTGCAAAATTCTGCAGTTTAAGACATGAAATATTACTGTTCCTCACCGTTCCGGTCCTTCAGCATTCTTTTTTCTGTCTTTTTTTCTCCATAAATGGTATACTCATCCGGAATATAGCATCGCCGGGAAAACCGGAAGAACCTTAACTGTATTAACCGCCATTGATTTGTATGGAGGAACGGTATGCAAAACGATTCTGAGAAAGTCTTCCGCACTGTTGCGGGGCTGAGCCACGTAGCGATCCGTACACGCAATATTGCTGAAAGCATCCGGTTTTATACCGGGGTTCTCGGCCTGCGGGAAGCGTTCCGCATGTACGGAGAGGACGGTTCTCTTTCCACGGTCTATCTGTTTTTTGCCCCGGGGCAGTATCTGGAACTGTTTTCGAATGGCACCAAAGAAAGAACGGCAGAACCCGGCACGATCGGATTCTGCCATCTCTGCCTGATGACCGAAAACATCAGGCAATCCTATGATGCTGTGAAAGCGGCCGGCGGTCCGCTGGATTCAGAGGTCAAAAGGGGCCGCTCCGAATGTCTGATGTTCTGGACCCATGATCCGGACGGAACCCAGATCGAAATCATGGAGATGCCTCCGGAGTCGCTCCAGGCGCAGGCGGACAGGCGGCTCGGCTGTCACGGCGGAACGGTCTGAATTTGCCCATAGCTGAACGGTTTTTTCCTGCCCCGGATGGCTTCGTGCCAGCCGGACAGCATTCCTTTTGCCGTGCGAAGTCGATCGCTTCCGTCATAATGCGCGGACTGCCTCAAACCCCTTGTCCAGATCCGCGATGATATCGTCGATATGCTCCGTGCCGATGGACAGCCTGATCGTGTTCTGGCGGATTCCCTGATCCAGCAGTTCCTCTTCCGACAGCTGGGAATGAGTGGTGGACGCCGGATGGATGACCAGGCTCTTCACGTCCGCCACGTTGGCCAGCAGGGAGAAGATCTCCAGATGATCGATGAACGCCCAGGCTTCCTTCTGTCCGCCTTTGATCTCAAAGGTAAAGATGGATGCCCCGCCGTTCGGGAAATACTTCCGATACAGCGCGTGGTCCGGATGATCCGGGAGAGAAGGATGGTTCACCTTTTCGACCAGCGGGTGGCTGCTCAGGTATTCCACCACCTTCTTCGTGTTTTCCGCATGCCGGTCCAGCCGCAGGGAGAGGGTTTCCACCCCCTGCAGCAGCAGGAAAGCGTTGAAGGGGGAGATCGCCGCGCCGGTATCCCGCAGCAGGATCGCGCGGATATAGGTCACAAAAGCCGCGGGGCCTACCGCGTCGTAGAAGGAAACACCGTGATAGCTCGGGTTTGGCGCCGCGATATTCGGATATTTGCCGCTCTCCTTCCAGTTGAATTTCCCGGACTCCACGATGACGCCGCCCAGCGTGGTCCCATGGCCGCCGAGGAATTTCGTGGCGGAATGCACCACGATGTCCGCTCCGTGTTCGATGGGGCGGATCCAGTAAGGCGTCCCGAAGGTGTTGTCGATCACCAGCGGAATCCCGTGCCGGTGCGCGATTTCAGCGGCGGCGTCGATATCCGGAATGTCGCTGTTCGGATTCCCCAGCGTTTCCAGATAGATGGCGCGGGTGTTTTCCCGGATCGCTCCTTCCACTTCCTTCAGGTCGTGAGCGTTGACGAAGGTCGTCTCAATCCCGTACTGCGGCAGCGTATGTCCCAGCAGGTTGAAGCTTCCGCCGTAAATGGTCTTCTGGGCGACGATATGCCCGCCGTTTGCGGCCAGCGCCTGGATGGTATAGGTGATTGCGGCGGCTCCGGACGCCACGGCCAGGGCGGCGCTTCCGCCCTCCAGCGCCGCAACACGCTTTTCCAGTACTTCCTGCGTGGAGTTGGTCAGCCGGCCATAGATATTTCCGGCGTCCGCCAGGCCGAAGCGGTCCGCGGCATGCTTACTGTTCCTGAAAACGTAGGAGGTCGTCTGGTAAATCGGTACCGCTCTTGCGTCGGTCGCCGGATCCGGCTGTTCCTGTCCCACGTGGAGCTGCAGGGTTTCAAATTTATACTGACTCATGTTTTTCTCTCCTTCATCGTATTCGTATTCATTTCCGCAAACAAAAAACCGGGGGCTTCTCATTGACGCTCCCGGGCAAATGACGGATGGACGGGTCCAATCTGTTACGATCCCGTCCAGAGGCGCACCGAGGTATGATCGAACGCCCCCGCCATGGAACATGCCCGGGAGAAAAACATTCGACAGCTCATCATGATTGGATCGTTTTCGTTCCGGAACATGCTCTGCGCCTCCCTTCGGATGGATTAGCCGGATCATATCACCATTCGCCTACTATGTCAATAGGCTATATTGTTTTTTGATTGTTCCCCGGTCAAAACTGGCGCAGCATGCTGATGAAACTTGACCGGAAGGGTGAAACGTGGTTATATAAAACCCGGCGGAAAGCACGGTATTTGCCGGATGTGACGCATCGTGTCACGCCTGACACGGATCGGTTCTTTTCCGTTTTCATCCCCCGCGTTATGATAAATCCGTTCCTGAAGACAACAAAGGAACCGGTGAGGAACCAATGAAAGGACGGATGAATCATGGAATGGAAAAGAAAGCTGCGTACAGGAACCGGCCTGCTGCTGATGTTCGCTCTCTGGACGGTGCTGATCCAATGTGTCGACGTGCGGGCGGTCGGACCGAATGGAACGAAGGTCGGGTTTGCTGCGTGGAACGTCTGGTTTCATACGCTGACAGGCGTTCATATGACGCTGTACGGGGTGACAGACTGGCTTGGCCTGGTTCCGGTTCTGATCTGCGGCTGTTTCGGCATCGCCGGCCTGCGCCAGTGGATCCTGCGGAAAAGGCTTTTTCGGGTGGATTCGGATATCCTTCTTCTGGGCGTCTATTATCTGCTGGTCATCTCAGCCTATCTGCTTTTTGAGATGATACCGATTAATTACCGGCCGATCCTGATCGACGGATACCTGGAGGCGTCCTATCCGTCTTCCACGACGCTGCTGGTGCTTAGCGTCATGCCCACGCTGAAGTTTCAGGCGGACAGGCGGTGCGGAAGCCGGACTCTCCGGCGCCTTGCCGCCGGGTTTTCCGTTTTGTTTTCCGCGTTTATGGTGATCGGGCGGCTGATTGCAGGGGTCCACTGGGCGACGGACATCGTCGGATCGGTTTTCCTGAGTGCCGGGCTGTTTTGCCTGTATTGCGCCGCGGCAGCCCGTGCCGGTCAGAAAAAGAACGAAACCGCGCTGTGAGGTACGCGATATGGAGTTTCATGAGAAATTGCTGGAATTACGGAAAAGCAGGGGCCTTACCCAGGAGGAGCTTGCCGCCGCGCTGTACGTTTCAAGGACGGCGATATCCAAATGGGAGTCCGGCAGAGGATACCCCGGCATTGATTCCCTGAAGGAAATCGCACGCTTTTTCTCCGTCACGATTGACGAATTGATCTGTCCGCGTGAAATGATCACCGCCGCGGAGGATGACAAAAAGGCCTTCGTCGGCAAATATGTGTCTGTCATCTGCAATGCGCTGGATATCCTGACAGCCGTTCTGCTGTTTCTGCCTGTATTCGGAAACGGAGCGGATTCTCCCCCCGCCGTATCCCTGTTCGCTCTCACCGGTATCCAGCCCTGGCTGAAGATCGTTTTCATTGTTCTGCTCAGCGTCATGACGCTGAACGGAATCTGCGGCGTGATCCTTTCCCGTTTTGATCAGCCGGTCTGGAACAGGCACCGGCTCGTTACGGGAATGGTTCTGTCTGTCGCGGGCGTCGGCGTCTTTATCGGCACAAGACAGCCGTACGCCGGGATCGTCTGTTTCGCGATCCTGGTAATCAAGGCCTGGCTGACAAAAAAGCACTGACGGAATTTCGTCAGTGCCTTTTTGATCGGTGCGGGAATCAGTCCCAGATATCCACGGAACCCATTTCGCCGTTTTTGCCGACCCAGTAAATCTTGTTTTCCTCAATCTTCACGTAGGCGTCTGTGGCTTCCTTCGGCAGCTTCGCGGCGATTTCCTCCGGCGTCACGGCGCCGCCCTGGTTGCTCTGGAACACCAGATTCAGCTTGGCGGCCTTCACCTTGGCCTTCGCTTTTTCGACGGGCGCCACGACAGCGTCCTCCACCTTCTGTTTGGCAGCCGCGCGCTTCCGGGCGGTAGCGGCCTTCACCTTGCCGGCTTCGACCTTTTCAGCGGCCCCGACCTTTTCAGCGACGTCCTTGATATCCCCCGCGACTTTTTCCGCCGCTGTCGTGACAGCTTCCTTCACCTTGCGGCCGGTTGCCCGGGTTTTCTTCGCTGTTTCGATCTTCTTGGCGGTCTTGTCCTTCTCAGAGACGTCCTTGATATCGCCCGTGACTTTTTCCGCCGCGGTCGTGACAGCTTCCTTCACCTTGCGGCTGGCCGCGCGGGTCTTCCGTGCCACGCCGATCTTCTTTCCGGTTTTCGCGTCGTCAACCGTCGCGACGACAGCTTCCTTGACTTCCTTGCGGTCCGCCTTCCGGGCAGCGCTCTTCTCTTTCGCGTTCGCCTTCGCTTCGGCAAGCTTTTCCTTCGTCTGCCTGGCGTTCTTCCGCACGGTCTTCTTCGTTTCGATCTCGGCGGCTGTCACTTTGTCCGCTGCTTCTTTCACAGCGTCCTTGATTTCCTCGGTAACCTTTTTCTTCCCGGGCATACTGCATACTCCTCCTGTCAAAAACCGTTGATTTACAAGTGATTATAACATGATCTTCGTTCTGTGGCAACTGCTCCGCGCCATGTTTGTCATTGCATACAGGAACAATTGCTGTCGGATTGCTTCTTGATTTACCCATTCACCTTGCGGTATAATAGGCGTAATTCAGTACGGGAGGGATTGGAATGATTTCTACCAGGGGGCGTTACGCCATCCGCGTCATGATCGATCTGGCTGAAAACGACCGGGGCCAGTATATTCCGCTGAAGGATATCGCGGCCAGGCAGGGCATCTCCAAGAAATATCTGGAGATTATCATGCGGGAGATGGTCGCGGGCGGCCTGGTGACCGGGAGCAGCGGCAAGGGCGGCGGATACAGGCTTTGCCGGAAGCCGGAGGAATATACCCTGGATGAGATCCTGGAGCTGATGGAGGGAACGCTCTCCCCGGTGGCCTGCCTGGCGGAAGAGCGGAACAGCTGTCCCCGGCAGGCGGCCTGCCAGACGCTGCCGCTGTGGACGGAGTACAATCAGCTGGTTCACGACTTTTTTCACAGCCGGAAGCTGAGCGATCTGCTCCCGGAATAATCCGCGGGACCGCCGCAACTTGAATCCATTTTTCTTTCAAAAATTATACACCCCTTGACTGTATCGGCAGAAAAAGCGGATAATAAGGGATGTCCCGAATCGGGGCGGCGCGGATTTGTTGCTGCCCGTGAGGAAGGATACGAACATCTGGAGGATTTGAAATGCTGATCCCTGTATTGCTGTTTATTCTCGGTTTGCTCTGCGTAATCAAGGGCGGCGACTGGTTTGTGGACGGCGCCAGCGCCCTGGCCAAACGTTTCCGGCTGCCGGAGCTGCTGATCGGCGCCACGGTCGTTTCCATCGGCACCACGCTGCCGGAGGTCATGGTTTCCACGATGTCCGCCCTGTCCGGCCACGGAGAGATCGCTTACGGAAACGCCATCGGGTCCGTGATCTGCAACGCGTCTCTGATTGCCGCGGTGACCATCGCGGTTCGTCCGGGCCGGGTGAATCCCAAAACCCTGAAGGTTCCTGTGCTGTTCTTTTTTCTGGCGGCCGCCCTGTACTGCGTATCCGCCTACCTGATCGGCAGCTTCCCCCGCTGGATCGGCCTGATCATGCTGGCCATGTTCGTCCTTTACATGATCGTGAACGTCCGGCAGATGACCCGGAATCCGGAAGACCCCGAACCCGAAGGCGAAGAGCGGGAGGAGGATAACGCCGCGGAGGAAATGCCGCTGTGGAAGATGATCGTCTTTCTGGTGGCCGGCGCCGCGCTGATTGCTGCCGGCGCGAATCTGATGGTGGAAAACGGCACCAGAATCGCCGAAGCCCTGGGCGTGCCGGAATCGGTGATCGCCCTGACCTTTGTCGCCCTCGGCACCAGCCTGCCGGAACTCGTCACCGCGATTACCTCGCTGGTCAAAGGGCACAGCGATCTGTCCCTGGGCAACATCATCGGCGCGAACGTGTTCAACCTCGTGCTGGTCAGCGGCGTCAGCGTCGCGCTCGCCCCCTTCAGCCTGCCGCAGAGCGCCGTGCTGTTCGGCCGTAACGCCACTCTGATTCTGGAGATCCCCCTGATGCTTGGGGTCATGCTGCTGCTCACGCTCCCGCCGCTGCTGAAGGGCAGGCTCAGCCGGACCCAGGGCATTGCCCTGCTGGTCATATACGCCGCTTTCTGCGCGGTTCAGTTTTCTCTGTAGGAGGATGTACGGATGCCTTTTGAAATCGTTCGGAACGATATCACCCGGATGAGCACGGACGCGATCGTCAACCCGGCCAATTCCTCCCTGCTGGGCGGCGGCGGCGTGGACGGGGCCATCCACCGTGCGGCGGGGCCGGAGCTGCTGGAGGAGTGCCGCGGGCTGGGCGGCTGCCGGACCGGGGAAGCGAAGATCACAAAGGGATACCGGCTCCCGGCGAAATACGTGATTCATACGGTGGGTCCCGTCTGGCGGGGCGGCGGATACGGGGAAAAGGAGCTGCTTTCCGCCTGCTACCGGAATTCCCTCCGCCTGGCGGAGGAGGCCCGCTGTGAATCGGTGGCCTTTCCGCTGATTTCCGCCGGCGCCTACGGCTATCCGCAGGAGGAAGCCATGTCCGTCGCCGTCGATACGATCACCGCGTTCCTGGAGACGTCGGAGATGACCGTCTATCTGGTGCTGTTCGGTCACGGCGCGTTCATCACCGGGAAAAAGCTTTACCGGGACGTGGTGGAATATATCGACGACGTGTACGCGGAAACGCGGGTCTCCGCCCGGAGAGCGCACGTCCGGGAGTCCCTGTGGCGCCGGGACGAAGCCGCCGGCCTGGACTTCGACCAGCGCCTCGCCGCGGAGGAACCGGAATACACCAGCCCGAATCTGAACGCCCCGTCGGCGCCCATGGCCGCGGCGCCGTCCGAAGGTCTCGGCAAAAAGAAAAGCGCGCTGCCGAACTGGAAGGAGCTGCTGAAGCGGACCGACGAGGGCTTCTCCCCCGCCCTGCTCCGCATGATCGACGAGCGGGGCATGACGGACGCCCAGTGCTACAAGCGCGCCAACGTGGACCGGAAGCTGTTCAGCAAAATCCGCTCCAATCCGGATTACAAACCCGGTAAAACCACTGTCTTCGCCTTCGCCGTCGCGCTGGAACTGACGCTGGCTGAAACAAAGGATCTTCTTCGGAGAGCGGGCTTCGCCATCTCCCGCAGCAGCAAGCTGGACATCGTGATGGAATACTGCATTCAGCACGGCGTCTACAACGTCTACGAAATCAACGAAGTCCTCTTCAGCCTGGATCTGCCGCTGCTGGGCTCCGGTTTCCGCGGCTGATTCTCTGATTCCGTTTTTGTCGCCTCGCGGGCGACCCGTTTCCTCCCGGAATCCCGTATGATGGTTTTGCAGGAGCCGAAAGAGCCCTGAAACATCAGAAAGAGGAGGAAACGGAAATGAATAAGAATCTGACGGAAATGGTCTTCATTCTGGATAAAAGCGGTTCCATGGCCGGCATGGAGGCGGACACCATCGGCGGCTTCAACAGCATGATTGAGCGCCAGAAGAAGGAAGCGGGGGAAGCGTTCGTATCCACGGTGCTTTTCTCCGGGGACAGCGTCGTGATTCATGACCGGGTGGATCTGCGGAAGATCGAGCCCCTGACGGAGCGGCAGTATTACGTGGGTGGCTGCACCGCGCTGATTGACGCCATAGGCGGCGCCATTCACCATATCGGGAACGTGCATAAGTACGCCCGGGAGGAGGACCGGCCCGCCCACACGATCTTCGTGATCACGACCGACGGGATGGAGAACGCCAGCCGCCGGTACACGGCCGACGAGGTCCGTAAGATGGTGGAGCGGCAGAAGACCAGATACGGCTGGGAGTTCCTGTTCCTCGGCGCGAATATCGACGCCGTGGAAACCGCCGCCCGCTTCGGCATCGCCGAGGAGCGCGCCGTGAACTTCCACAACGACCGCCGCGGCGTGGCCGTCAATTACGACGCGGTCAGCCGCGCGGTAGGCTGCGTCCGCTCCGGCGCCCGACTGCAGCGCTCCTGGAAAGCGTCCATCACGGAGGATTTCGATTCCCGCAAAGCGGACCGGTAATCCCTCCAAAAAGCCTCTCTTGTCATAGAAGAAGGCTTTTTTTCGTGGTCAGCGGGGCGCGCAATTCAGCCACCCTCTTGACATTCCTTCCTTCATAATGCTATTTTACCTCTGAGCCATTTCCAAAAACAGAGCGGAGGAAAACAGCCATGAAAAAGGCAGTCATGATTCTGGATAAGGATTTCGCGATCGGTACCGTGGATCCGCGGATGTACGGATCCTTCATCGAGCACCTGGGCCGGGCGGTGTACGGCGGCATCTATGAACCCGGCCATCCCACGGCGGACAAAAACGGCTTCCGGCAGGACGTGATCGAGAAAGTGCGTCAGCTGGGCATTCCGGTAGTCCGCTATCCCGGCGGGAACTTCGTCTCCGGCTTCAACTGGGAGGATTCCATCGGCCCGAAGGAGCAGCGTCCGAAGCGGCTGGATCTGGCCTGGGGCACCACGGAGACCAACGAGGTCGGCCTGCACGAGTTTGCGGAGTGGGCGAAGAAAGCCGGCACGGAGGTCATGTACGCGGTCAACCTGGGTACCCGCGGGGCCGACGCCGCCCGTAACGTGGTGGAATACTGCAACCATCCGGGCGGCAGCGCCTGGTCTGACCTGCGGATCAGGAACGGCGCGAAAAAGCCCTTCGGCATCAAACTCTGGTGCCTGGGCAACGAGATGGACGGCCCCTGGCAGATGGGCCAGAAAACCGCTTATGAGTACGGCCGGGCCGCCAACGAAGCCGCCAAGATGATGAAGTGGGTGGATCCTTCCATCGAGCTGGTGGCCTGCGGCAGCAGCGCTCACGACTCCCCCACCTTCGGTTCCTGGGAGTACGAAGTGCTGGATCAGTGCTACAGCAACGTGGACTACGTCTCGCTGCACCGGTATTACGGCAATCCCACGGGCGACACCCCCGGCTTCCTGGCCCGGAGCATGGATCTGGACGCCTTCATCAAGGAGGTCGTCGCCATCTGCGACGCGGTAGGCGGGAAAAAGCACGCGAAGAAAAAGCTGAACCTGTCCTTTGACGAGTGGAACGTCTGGTACCATTCCAACCAGCAGGACCAGGAGGTGCTGAAGGCGGATAAATGGGGCCGCGCCCTTCCGCTGCTGGAGGATGTGTACAACTTTGAGGACGCCCTCCTGGCCGGTGCCATCCTGATCACCTTCCTGAAAAACGCGGATCGGGTGAAGGTGGCCTGCCTGGCCCAGCTGGTCAACGTAATCGCCCCGATCATGACGCGGAACGGCGGCGGTGTGTGGGCGCAGACGATTTTCTGGCCCATGATGCACGCCTCCCGGTACGGCCGGGGAACGTCGCTCCGCCCGATCATCTCCTCCCCGGTCTACGACTGCGGCGATTATGAGAATGTCCCGCTGGTGGACGGCGCGGCTGTCATGGGAGACGACGGAAGCGTCACCGTTTTCGCCGTCAACCGGGATCTGAAGGATGCGATCCCGCTGGAGTGCGACCTGCGCGCCTTCGGGAATATGAAGATCGCGGAGCACATTGTGCTTCATCATGACGACGTGAAGGCCGTCAACACCGAGGAGCATCCGGACGAGGTCGCCCCGAGGAAGGGCCGCGGCGGTAAGGCTGACGGCGGAAAAGTGACGGTGCGCCTCCCCGCCCTGTCCTGGAACGTCATCCGGCTCACAAAGGAGGGAAAAGCATGAACATGGTCCGATTCAGCGAAATGCCCTATCAGCGGCCCGATCTCGACAGGCTGAAGACGGCGCTGGAGAACGCCGCCAAATGCGCCGCGGAGGCGAAAAGCTACGCCGAAATCCGTGAAGCCTGGTTCGGCGTACAGAAAACCGAAGACGAAATCGCCACGCTCTTTTCCATCGCCAGCGTCCGGAATACCATCGACACCACCGACGAATACTATGATGGGGAAGTCCGCTGGCTCCGGGAGCAGATGGCCCGGATGACGCCCCTGAACCTCGCCTTCGAAAAAGCCCTGGTCTCCTCCCCCTTCCGGAAGGATTTCGAGGCGGAGTTCGGCCCTCAGCTGTTCCGCCTGCTGGACGCGGAGCTGCTCACCGAGGACGAAAAGATCGTCCCGGAGCGGATCCGCGTGGGCGAAATATGCCAGGAATACCGGAAGACCACCGCCCTGGCCTCCACGGAGTTCCGGGGTGAAAAATGTAATTTCTACGGTCTCCTCAAACATATGCAGAGCACGGACCGGCAGGAACGGAAGGAAGCCTTCGCTGCCTGGGCCGGCCTGTATGAGGTAATCAGCCCCGTGCTGGACGGGCAGTATACGGAGCTGACCTCCCTGCGCGGCGCCATGGCGGAGAAAATGGGCTTCCCTTCCTACACGGAGATGGCCTATATTTCCCGCAACCGCTTCGACTACACGCAGGAGGACGCGGCCCGCTTCCGGGAGCAGATCCGGCGGATCGTGACCCCGGCGGTGGCGGAAATCCGGGAGAAACAGTGGCGGAAGCTGGGGGTGGACAAGCTCCGGTATTACGACGAAGCCCTGCTGTTCCCGGAAGGCAACGCGAACCCCATCGGCACCATGCCGGAGCTGGTGGACAAGGCCCAGCGGATGTACCGGGAGATGAGCCCCGAAACCGGCGAGTTCTTCGACTTCATGAAGGAATACCGGCTCTTCGACCTCGAAACCCGGCCAGGCAAGCAGATGGGCGGATACATGACCCGCTTCCCGCTGTACAAGGCGCCGTTCATCTTCTCCAATTTCAACGGCACCAGCGCGGATGTGGACGTGCTGACCCACGAGGCTGGCCACGCCTTCCAGGGCTACCTGAGCATGCGGTCCATTCCGGTCACAGCCCTGTGCGGCTCCACTTCCGAGATCAACGAAATCCATTCCATGTCCATGGAGCATTTCGCCTATCCCTGGATGGAGCTCTTCTTCGGCGGGAACACGGAGAAATACGTCACCGCCCACCTGATCGAGGCCCTGGCGACGATCCCGTACCTCGTCAGCGTGGACGAATTCCAGCACCGGATCTACGCGGCTCCCGGCATGAGCGCGAAGGAGCGCCGGACCGTGTGGCGGGAAATCGAGCAGAAGTATATGCCCTGGCGCGACTATGACGGAAACGCCTTCCTGGAGGAGGGCGGCTTCTGGATGCAGAAGCTGCACATCTTCCTCTATCCCTTCTATTATATCGAGTATGCCCTCTCCCAGATCTGCGCCTTCCAGTATTACGGCCGGATGAAGCAGGACCGCGGCGCTGCCTGGGCGGATTACCTGCGCCTGTGCCGGGCCGGCGGTACGAAGGGCTATCTTGAGCTGCTCGGCGTCGGCAATCTGCTGAGCCCCTTTGCCGACGGAACCGTGGAGGCCTCCGTCGCTCACGTCGTCGACGAAATTCATTCCCGCTACTGATGTGACAGGGGGACGGTTCTTCTGACACATGCAACTATGTGTCAGAAGAACCGTCCCCCTGTCACACAGCCCCCCTGCCGCATCAGGGCGGGCCTTTTTGTTTTCCCTTTGTCTTCTTCTCTGTTTCTTTTATGTTTTGCCCGCTTTTGCTCTTTAAAAACCTCTCTGTATACAGTATTATTTGTTATGTTTTTAATCCGTGATCAGAGGGGAGTGTTTGTCTTGAGCAACACGTCGGAAATTGTTGTCTTCATCGTCTATCTGGCATTCATGATCGGGATCGGCCTGTTCTTCTTCCTGAAGAGCAAAGGCGCCGGTGAAAAGGAGTACTTCCTCGGCGGGCGGAAAATGGGCCCCTGGGTCAGCGCCCTGTCCGCCGGCGCTTCGGACATGAGCGCCTGGGTGCTCATGGGCCTGCCGACGGCAATTTACGCCTTCGGCCTCGGGCAGGTATGGATTTCGGTAGGTCTGGCGGTCGGCTACGCCCTGAGCTGGATCTTCGAAGCCCCGCGCCTGCGCGCCTTCTCCATCGTGGCGGACGACGCGATCACCATCCCGCAGTATCTGACGCGCCGTTTCCGTTCCAAATCCTACGCGCTTCAGGTGGTCTGCGCGGTCATTTTCCTGATCGCCTACACCGTCTATGCCGCTTCCAGCATCCAGGCCGCCGGCACGCTGTTCCACACCGTGGTCGGGCTGGATGAAACGCCGGCCATGTATCTGGCGGCGGTAATCATCATCGCCTACACCTTCCTGGGAGGCTTCTCCGCCGTCTGCTGGACGGACTTCTTCCAAGGCCTGCTGATGCTCGGCGCCCTGCTGATCGCTCCGATTTTCGCCGCCAATATGCTCACGGTGGATCAGGCGGAGATCGTGTCGGAGACGCCGAATTACTTCAATCTCCTGACCAGCTGGCAGGACATCGCTTCCGGCTTCGGCTGGGGCCTCGGGTACTTCGGCATGCCGCACATCATCATCCGCTTCATGTCCGTGGAATCCCAGAAATCCCTGAAGAAATCCGCCACGATCGGTATCACCTGGACCACGCTGATCCTGATCTTCGCCGCGCTGGTGGGTATTTTCGGCCGGGAAATGCTCGGCTATGACGACGGAATCTACGGCAAGAGCCTGGTTTTCATCACCATGGTCCGGAAAATCTTCCCCGGTGTTTTCTCCGGCATCCTGCTTTCCGCGATCCTGGCGGCTTCGATGTCCACGGCGGACAGCCAGCTGCTGGCGGCGGCTTCGGCGTTCTCCTCGGATGTGTATAAGCCCATCGTCCGCGGCAACAAGGCCACCGAGCGGGAAATGCTCTGGACGGGCCGTATGGTCGTGCTGATCATCGCGGTCATCGCGCTGGTCATCGCCACCAACCCGAACTCCGGCACGATCATGTCCCTGGTGTCCAACGCCTGGGGCGTGTTCGGAGCTGCCTTCGGCCCGGTCATCCTGCTGAGCCTGTACTGGAAGCGCTTCAATTTCCAGGGCGCCCTGATGGGCATCATCGTCGGCGCGGCCGTCGATATCCTCTGGCTCGCTTTCCTGTCCAAGACGGGTGTGTATGAGATCATCCCCGGCTTCCTGTGCGGGCTGATCGCCGCCGTGGCAGTCACCCTCTGCACCAAAGCGCCGGACAGCGAAACCGAAGCGCTGTTCGACAAGGCTGTCGCCTTTAAAGAAGAAAATTAAGCGTGTCACAGGGACTGTCACAGGGACGGTTCTTCTGACACAGACAGCATATCCCCGGCCATTCCGGCCGGGGATATTTTATTGCGGCCGTAACGGCCGGAGGGGATAACCTTTTTTCTCAGATCAGGATCGCCGCAGCCAGCAGCGCCGCGCAGAACACAACCGCCGCGTTGTCCACCCGGGTAAAGGGATACCGCTTATAGGCGGAAGCCCTCGTCCGCAGCGCGAACCCCCGGACCTCCGCGGCCACCGCGGTCTGGTCCGTCCGCCGCACGGAGGAGATCAGCAGCGGCGCGCACAGCGGCAGAATCATGGAAAACTTCTTCAGCCCCCGGGCCTGGTCGAAAGCCACGCCCCGGGCGGTCTGCGCCTCCATAATC
Organism: uncultured Clostridia bacterium; assembly: GCA_946413245.1. Classification (GTDB taxonomy): domain Bacteria; phylum Bacillota; class Clostridia; order Christensenellales; family Aristaeellaceae; genus Aristaeella. The sequence continues at coordinate 9,605 of CAMKJS010000025.1, read as the reverse complement.
CCGCTCATCTCCTCCAGAAACTGAGGAATAAAGCGGATCGCGGTGGCCAGCGTGAACGCGTACCGGTAAGGCACGTGCAGCACCTGCACCAGGGCGTTGGTCAGATCGCTGATCCGGGTCACCGCCAGCACCAGCGCCAGCGGCAGGCACACCACCGTCAGCCGCAGCACCACCTTCGCCGCGTTCAGCAGGCCCAGATCCGTGATGATCCAGAACACCGGCGTGCCTCCGCGGATCAGCAGCACCTGCAGCAGGAACAGGAAGGCGGCGATTTTCAGCAGCCCGCGCAGGATGCTCCAGGTCCGCCCGGCGATGCCGGCCGTCACGCCGATCAGCACGTCCAGCGCCAGCAGGGCCAGCAGCACCGCGATGTGATCCGTGATAAACGCCGCGATGCAGATCACCACCGTCAGCAGCAGCTTGCTCACCGGGTTCAGCCGGTGAATCAGAGAGTTCCCGGGCACGTACTGAAACAGGTTATTCATTCCGGGCGCCTCCCTTCCTTCCGCCAGGCCAGCACGGCGTCCGCCATGGCTTCCGGCGTCACGGCTTCCTCAAAGCCTTCACCCAGCCGCAGGCCCAGCCCGATGATCTGGGGCGGCAGCACGGAGGCCTGCTCCATCTTCTCCGTATCCCGGAAGATTTCCGGCACCGGCCCCTCCGCCACCAGCCGTCCCCCGGCCATCAGCAGCGCCCGGCGCGCATAGTCCAGCACGATTTCCATGTCGTGGCACACCATCACCACGGTGGCCTGCTTCTCCTCGTTCATCCGGCGGATCCGGTCCATGATGTGGCAGCATTCCCGGTAATCCAGGCCGGTGGTCGGTTCGTCCAGAATCAGCACCTCCGGCTCCACCGCCAGGATGGATGCCAGGGCCACCCGCTGCCGCTGTCCCCGGCTGAGAGAGAAGGGTTCCTCGTCTCCGGTGAAGCCGAAATCCTCCAGCACCTGCTCCGCCCGCCTGTTCAGCGCGTCCTCCCCCTCGTCCCCGCGTACGGTCCGCAGGCCGAAGAGAATTTCCTCCCGCACGGTATTCTTGCAGATCTGGCGGTCCGGATTCTGAAACAGATATCCGACCCGGCGGGCCCGCTGGCTTACCTTGGTGGTCGCGGTATCCGCCCCGTCGATCAGCACCCGGCCGGAGGTGGGTTTCAGCAATCCGTCAATCAGCCGCACCGTGGTGGTCTTTCCCGCCCCGTTGGCGCCGAGGATCGCGGCAAAATCCCCTTTCTCGATCCGGAAGGAGAGATCCTGCACGCTGGGTCCCTGCTCGCCGTAGGCGAAGCTCACATGCTCCAGTTCAATCATATCATCAGCCCCCTCACCATGCGTTCCGCCGTGTCCAGATCCACGCACGGCGGCAGCTCCAGGCCGGTTTTCACGGCCAGCAGGCGGGAAAGCGTAGTCACCCGGGGGCAGTTGACCCCCAGGGCTTCCAGTTCCTCCGCGTGAACCAGCACCTCCCGGGTATGGCCCGCGCGCACGATTTTCCCTTCGTTCATCACCGCCAGCTGCCGGGCGAACTCGCACAGCAGCATGATCTTCTGCTCGATCACGATCACGGTGATGCCCAGATCCTCGTTCAGGCTTTTCAGCAGCGAAAACACCTGCCGGCTGCTGCGGGGATCCAGCTCCCCGGTGGGCTCGTCCATCACCAGCACCCGGGGCTTCAGCGCGATCACAGAGGCGATCGCCACCTTCTGGCGCTGCCCGCCGGAAAGGGAGCTGATGCTCCTGTCCCGCAGCTCCGGAATGCCGACCCGCCGCAGGGCGTCTTCCATCCGCTCCGGAATCTCCTCCCGGGGCACGCCGAAGTTCTCCAGCCCGTACAGCAGCTCGTCCTCCACCATGGGGGAAATAATCTGGCTCTCCACATCCTGGAACACGATGCCCACCAGCCGGGACAGATCGATCAGGGAACTGTCCACGGTATCCAGCCCGTTCACGGTGATGCTGCCGTAGAAATCGCCGGTATAGTGGTGCGGGATGATGCCCGCCACCGCCCGGGCCAGCGTCGTTTTGCCGGCGCCGGCGGGGCCGATGATTCCCAGGAAGCCTCCTTCGGGCACTTCCAGATTGATTCCCTCCAGGGCGGGGTGTGTTTCGTCCTTGTAGGTAAAGCTGACGTCCTGAACCTTGATCATGCGTAATCTCCTTGCGTAAAAACGATGGGGTAACTCTTCACTCTCAGCGGATTACCGCTTGAGAACCTTCTTCAGCGGCACGTACAGCAGCTGCACCAGCACGCTGCCGATGGCCGCGGTGCCCAGCACGATCGGGATATAGGCCACGAGGCCGCTGGTCTCCATATGCATGAACACGAACAGGCACACCACGAAGCTGCCGCCGGAGATCACCGTGGATACGAAGGTGGCCAGCAGGGGATTCAGTTCCATCTTCCCGAAGCGGAAGGGCACGCGGATCATGAAGTACATCGCTACCGCGCCCAGCAGCTCGGAGATGAAGTTCAGATACGGGGTGCCGGGCAGGAACTGGCAGATAGCCCCGGCCAGAAGGCCGATCACCGCGCATTCGACCAGCTTCGGCCGCACCAGCAGAATCGCCAGGCAATAGGAGGCGATGATGAAGTTGGGCTTCATGCCGAAAAAGTTGATCACGCTGCCCACAAACAGCTTGAGCACCGCGCCCGCGGCCAGCAGCACCGCGATCAGAATCAGGTCCTGAATGGATAAGCCTTTGGTTGCCTCTGTTTTCACTGTTCTCTTTTCTGCCATGGGAATCCTTCCTTTCTCTTTTTGTCCCTCCGGACAGTCTTTTTTGCTGTTGGACACCGGATGCCGACCCGGTGGGATGAAAGAGAGGGGGAAAACAAAAATCCGCCCCGCAAGGGACGGATCTGTTTTCAAATCCATGGTGCCACCCTCATCGAACCGGCAGCGCCGGTTCTCTCTCACGAACGTGCCAACACACGCTCTGCCCTTAACGCGAGCACACGGTCCGGATACTCCGGGTTTCCCCGTTTCCCCTTTCCCTCAGCGATCCATTTGCCGGCGCACCTTCCGCGGGTTCTCAGCTCTCCCCTGCTCTCTGTGGGCGTCCCTTCCGGTTTGATCTTCGCTTCAAAGGTTTCGGTATTCGCAGAGAAAAATACCATGCTTTTCCCGCGCTGTCAATGCCTGTTTCTGTATTTCGGTTGTATTTCGCTCACTTCCCCGGCAGCCCGGTCTTCCCGTCGGCATTGTGCCAGTACACGTTCTTCGGCTCCAGCACGATCCCGTCCTTGGCGAACAGCTCGTCCACCGTCAGCAGCATATACCCGTTCTCCTGCAGCCAGTTCGCCGCGGCCAGGGCGGAGGCGGGCGTATTGTCCTTGATGTCGTGCATCAGCAGAATATCCCCGTCCGTGACGTTGGCCTTGATCTTGTTCATCACCCGCTTCGTGGACCAGCCCCGCCAGTCGTAGGTATCCAGGCTCCACTGGATATAGGCCCAGCCTACGCCGGCGCTGATCATCCGGGTATACAGCCCGTGGGGCACCCGGTCGTACCGCACCTTGATCCCGATGGTTTTGATCATCGCGGCGTTGACCTTCTCCGGCATGTGCCGCAGGGCGGAATCGGAGCTCTTCGTCACGTTCCCGTGGTGCCAGTTGTGTGCGCCGATGCTGTGGCCCTCGTCGTGCTCCCGCTGCACCAGATCCGGAAAATCCCCGATCCGGTTTCCGATCACGAAGAAGGTGCCCCGGGCCCCGGCGGTCATCAGGTTTTCCAGCACAGCCGTCGTGTTCTTCCGGGCGGGACCGTCGTCAAAGGTCAGGGCAGCGAACTTGTACAGCGCGGCGTTGTCCGTCTGTTCCGCCGCCTGCGGCGTCATCCACTGCCGCCACTCGGGATACATACAGGTCATCTCGATCAGGGTATGCCGCCCGACGTAGAAGTCCTCCGCCCGCCAGTGGAGCACCAGGCTCATTCCGTGCAGGGTGAACTCCGCCTGCGCCAGGCCCTCCCGGGACATGGCCTGCTCCAGCGGCTCCGTATCCGGCAGTTCGTCGTCGAAATACTCGTTGATCGTCTCTTCCGCCTTTTTCGCCAGCGCCTCCCAGGCGGGGCTGTCCTCCGGGAAAATGTCCTCCAGGGTAATCCGTTCCCCTGTCGCCATATCGTAGGTCCGGGTCGTAAACTCCTGGCCGATCAGCTCCCGGTGGTAGGTGGTCCGGGCCTGCACCATGAAGCTGAGCCAGCTCGTGCCGGTGCGGCTGTAGCGGATTTCCACGTCCACCCGGGAATTCTTCTCCCCGGATTTGCCCGCTTCCTTCAGCGTGGGAGCGATGGCGTCGGCATACGCCTTCGCCAGCCCGTTGATTTCCTCGTCCACCGCCGGCTGCGCCGTGGCGGCCTGCCACAGGTAACTGGCGCTCTTGTTGCTCTGGGCGGTTTTCGTCCGGGTCAGCTTTACCTTGTGCGCCTCCTGCAATGCCAGCCCCTTTCCCTCGCCCAGGGCCGCCAGGGGCATCGTCAGCAGCAGCGTCAGCGCCGTCAGCAGCGCAGCTGTTCGTTTCATCCGTTCTCCTCCTACGCCAATACCATCGACAGCAGATTAAAATACGCCAGCAGCACGATCAGCATCAGCACTTCCTGCTTCCACCGCTTCTGCAGAAGCCCCGCGGTCTCCCGCAGGAAGGCGTTGGGCCAGAACCACCATTTGGTCCTGCTCCCCATGCCCTCCGCCGGCAGCCCGGCCAGCCCGGCCCAGACCCCGCTGCGGAACACGTGGTAATTCGTCGTGGCGAACACGGCTTTCCCCGCCGGGTTCACCTCCCGGATGATCTCCAGGGATTTCTCCATGTTCTGATACGTGTTCAGGGCTTCCGTTTCCGGCAGAATCAGCTCCTCCGGCACCTGCTGCTCCACCAGGTACCGCCGCATGGCTTCCCCTTCCGGCATGGGCTCGTCGAAGCCTCGCCCGCCGGAGGGAATGAAGCGGGCGACCCGCCCGGTCTTCTCCTTCTGCGCCCGCCAGAACTCCAGCGCCTTGTCCACCCGCCCCCGCAGCAGCGGCGGCAGGGTACCGTCCTGCCGGAACCAGCATCCCAGAATAATGATGAAATCCGCGTCCGGCGCCGGCCGGTGCTTCGCCGCCAGCAGGGAGCAGATCACGGATCCGGTCAGCATGCATTCCCCGTAGATGAACGCCGTGGCATAGGTGTTGATCAGCATGTCGTGAATCCGGAGCTCCGTCTCGGAGCCCACGAAATCCCGGCTGTACAGATACCAGCCCACCGCTTCCCCGGCGATCAGCAGCACGCTCGCCAGCAGTCCCAGCGCGTTCTGGATCCGCGGACGCATGTGCCGGAGCAGCGCGATATTGCTCACGGCGAGGGCCAGGGCAAAGGCCGTGAACAGCGGCGCGGTGATCTGCATGATTCGGATGCCCGCCAGGCTGACGGCGGAATACACATACAGCATGAAATACATTTCCGGCCGGATCAGGTGCCGGATCGTCACTTCCGTCAGGCTCAGCCCGGCGATCAGGGCGAAAATGGAAAAGCCCGCGTAATACACCGTATAGTGCTGGTAAAAATTCGATCCCTTTTTCTGAAAGAAGTGCCACGCCATAATCGCGCTGATCAGCAGCCAGAACACCGTGACGGCGATCATCACCGCCCGGTCTCCGGAGAAGCCGCCCGTGGTCTTGTCATAGATGGTCCGGACCCGGCTGACCACCAGGAATGTCGATCCCAGTTCGTGCCCCTGCCCGTCGCTCACCGTCACGAAGCTGTTCCCCTGCTTCTGCGCGAATACGGGCACTTCCACGTATCCGTCCCGCATCCGGGGTTCCCCCAGGGTCACCACGTCGGGATTTTCCGCCTCAGCCGTCGGTTTCTGCCCTGGCAGAAGCTGTGCGTCCCAGGCGTACAGAGGCATCCGGATCGTATAATCCCAGGCGAACATCACCCGGCACAGCGCGCAAAACACAATCAGCAGCAGCGCGGCGGCGCCGATCTGTTTCGCGGCCTTTCTCATCGTTCCTCTCCTCCAGTCCCTCTGCCCGGGGTAGTTTCTTCCGGTATTATACCCGAAACCCCGCCTTTTCGCAACGAATCAAAAATGGGGGCGGTGATTGTCCGCCCCCTGCATATACCTCTGTCTCCGCCGGTCTTCTTATCCCTGAACCGGCAGAATCAGCTCCGCTGTTTCCATTCCTTCCGCGGCCACGGTGAGGGAGACGCTTCCCGCCTCTTCCCCGGCCCGCAGCACAGCCAGCGCCTCACCACCCCAGGCGGTGAAGCTGCCCTTGGTATAGTTCTCCGCGGTAATCGGATTCCCGGAGCCGAAGCCCAGGAGCTCCGCGGGCCCGGTGACTGCGGCGGTAAGCTTCACGGCATCGGTGGGCACCCTGCGGCCTTCCGCGTCGGTAATCCGTACACGGACATAGGCGAGGGAGGCGCCGTCGGCCCGCAGGGCGTCCGTCTCCGGCAGGAGCACGATCCTCGCCGGGACCCCGGCGGTAACGAGGACATCCCGGGAAACTTCCCGGCCGCCCGTGTAGCTGACCGCCTCCAGGGTTCCGGGGGCATAGAGAATTTCGAAACAGAAGGTAAGGGGCATGTCATGAATCAGGGCTTCCCCGGCCTTCCGGCGGCCCAGGCTGGTTCCGTTCAGGAAGAGTTCCACCTCCTCCGCGGCGCTGAACACGGCCACCTTCACCATCTTTCCTTCCTGCCCCTCCCAGTTCCAGGAGGCATGGACGCCGGGGAACCCCCACATGGTCAGCACTTCCGCCTTCCCGGTGTCCTGCGGACGGTAGGAGAAGAGACCGGTCTTCCCGCTGCCCCAGACGATGCTGCGGTAAACGCCCTGGGGCCGGACGGCCCCGGTGATGTCGAAGTCCGCGTCGTTGGCGGTGCGCCAAGGGAAGGGGGAACCGAAGCCCCAGGTGTTGTACCCCGGCTTCGCCCGGGGATCCGCCGGATCCAGGAAAACAGCCTTGCCGATGCCGGCCTCGCCGATATAGTCCCAGGCTGTCCAGGTGAAATCGCCGATAACCCACGGCGTCTTCTCGATCATGGGCCAGTGCATGCCGATTTCCTTCGGATAGTTCTCTGAGCCGAGAATCACGCGCTCAGGGAACAGCTCGTGATCCTGCTCGTATCTGCTTTCCATGTAATTATAGCCGAATACGTCCAGCCCGTTGGCGAACGCCTCGGTATAATCCTCCCAGAGGAGATTCTTTTTCCCGCCGGCGTCCGCGTTTTGCCCGCCGGCGGCCTCCGCCTTCCAGCGCCGCGCCTCCTCTTCCTGCAGGATGTCGTCCAGGCCGTTCCAGAAGGAGCAGATCGCGTTGGACACCGGCCGGGAGGGATCCAGGCGGCGTACGGCCTCCGCCAGGCGGGTCGCCCATTCGTAGCCGTTGTTCAGGCCGGCGCGCTCGGTGATCTCGTTCCCGGTGGACCAGAGAATGACGCCGGGCCGGTTGCGGTCCCGGCGCACGAAGGCCGCCAGGTCCTTCTCCCAGTCGGTCGCGAAATACTGGTTGTAGTCCCCGGGCTGCTTGCCCATGCCCCATGCGTCGAAGGCCTCGTCGAACACGTACATGCCCAGCCGGTCGCAGGCCTCCAGCAGCGCGGAGGACGGCGGGTTGTGGGTGGTGCGGATCGCGTTGAAACCGATTTCCTTCAGCAGGCGAACCTTGCGGGCTTCCGCGTCGTACGGGCTGGCAACGCCGATCACACCGTTGTCGTGATGCAGGCAGCCGCCCTTCAGCTTCACGGATTTCCTGTTGATCCGCAGGCCGTGCTTCACGTCCGCCTCCACGGTGCGGATGCCGAACAGCACGCTGTCCGTATCCGAAGAAGGATGCTCGACCGGAATCATATGGGTCTTGTACATGGCCTTCTCCGTGATCCGGGCCTGCAGGCGGTACAGATTCGGCGTTTCAGCGGACCAGAGCAGCGGCCGGTCCACCGTGAGGGTTGTATACGCGGCGGCGCAGCCGAAGGCCGGCACCTGCACCGTCGCCTTGCGGACGATAACCTCCTCGCCGGAATCCTCCCTCAGCAGGGAGAAGACCACCTCAACCACCCGGTTCTCCGAAAGCTCGTTCTTTACCTCCGCCGAAGCCTGCAGGAAGGCTGTTTCCGCGCTGCCGTCCGGCGCGTATTCGATCTTCACGGTGCGGCCGAAGAGCCCGCCCCAGGCCGCGTGCACCCGGGGCGTGTGCACCAGCTGCACCCCGCGGAAAAGGCCCGCGCCGGAGTACCAGCGGGAGTTGGGCTGCATGCTGGGGTTCAGGGTGATCACGATCCGGTTCTTCCTCCCCGGATACACATGGCGGGTGATGTCCGCCTCGAACGGCGCGTAGCCGTAGTGCTGCAGGGCAGCCAGGTCTCCGTTGACCTCCACGGTGGCGTTCATCATGGCCCCGTCGAACCGGAGATAAACCTGATCCCCTTCCCAGTCGGCGGGGATGTCGATCTCTTTGGCATAATGGGCGACGCCGGCGGTGTAATACCCGCTGGCCGCCTGGGCGGGGACATCCGCGGAGACATCCCCTTCAATCATGTAGTCGTGGGGCAGGTTCACCTGCCGGTCCCCGAGCTTCCCCTGCGCCCGCTCACCAAGGCCAAGAAGTCCCTGTCCGAAATACCATCCGCGGTTGATATCTGTAACGCGTGCCATTCTATGATCCTCCTCTCCTGTGTGTCATGGGGACGGTTCTTCTGACACACTCAAATATACCGGTTCAAAGTGACAATCAAACAACCATTGGATATTCATAACTGTGTTTGTACATGAATTCCGGTGCACAGTCTATTTCTCCATCCTTCCAGGTAACAACCCCATGGTCAATCACCGGCTTTGAAAAGATCTGCTCATCCTGGAGGAGATCAAACACAGGCCCTTCCAGCAAGGTTGCGTCAAAAAGCCTGAATTCACCATTGTTAAACCGGATCAGCATCATTCTGTCCGGCAGAATCTTTACATGTTCGACTTTAATCTCCTGTTCCGGCTCTCCGCCATAAACAAATCCATCAGAGATATACATTTATATCCTGTCCCTTATTCTATGATGTCTTAACATGCTACATTCTGAATCATTCAGTAATCGTGTTATGAAATCATCCTCTGATCCACTATATAATTAATGAAGTATCCACACACTATATTTATGGTACAGTCTGATCAACACACACACTAACAGGCTTACAATGATACCATCCACTACTAATATTCGAACCTAGTGGAACACAATATATATCCTTGCATTCTGAATAATGGGCACCATAAGAACCATCATACATACCAAGGTTAACATCAAAACACGTAAAACTGGCATCATGATATAATGAATAAAACGGTCCGAAATAAAAACAAATCTTTCCACTGCTGATAATCGTAGAAAATTCCTGATCATCAAACACCACTACTTCCACATGCGCCTTTTCGTACTTCACGAGCCTGGTTCCCCCTTTCAATACGCATCATTGCCTTATTGTCCTGCGAACATTCAAATATATCAAGAGTAGTATAGCGTAAGTGAAAGTATTCTTCAAGATAGAATTGAGTGTCACAGTGTGTTATTCATATGTATGATGTTAGGGTCAAAAGGTCATTCTGAAGATGCTCAGCCATCAGTATGACCA
>CAMKJS010000024.1 GCA_946413245.1 uncultured Clostridia bacterium | reverse complement strand
TATAGCACATTTATCGGATTAGTTCAAAGTAAATTTATAAATGTCGTTTACTATAAAAAGAATATTTCAGGCAGAAGATCTGGAAGCTCGTATAGATATAGACGCGTACACAGAAACGCTTGGAACCTGGATTGTATGCGGTACATATTATGGCGAAGAAATTGAGCAGACGGTTAAGACCGATAGTCATTGGCAGAAAAACCAGGAAGGTTATTTTGATCCATATGAGATAACCCGAAACCTGATAGGGAATTATTCCAAATTCAGAATAGGGTATATTATTCCGGAAATATCCTATGATTATGCCTATTTAGATATAAATCGAACTGAAGATTATGGAATAATCGCTTTTTTATCCACTCAAGATAAATGTATTGTGATGTATGCTATCAATGATATTTCCTGACCATGAGATTAACTATATGCGGATATTTACAGGATGAATATTGCTAATGATGCAAGTGCTTGAAACTGAAAAGAAGCTCCGCGCGGGACGCGGCTTCCGGAAAGCTACTGGATAATCATCCGGCCGCAGGTTTCGCATTCCACCAGGCCGCCGTTTTTGATTTTGCTCAGGGTGGCAGGGGAAGGGAAGCGCTATTTGTTTCGTAATATAATTGACTGGATAACATCAGTCATATATACTTAATCAGGCGTTCATTTGGCGGATATGGGGGGGATCATCATGATGAAATCAGATAATCTTGCGTTCTATCCTACAGAGCAGATTTCAGAACGGACCGGGAATGTGAAAACATATCTCGTGGGTCCCGGAATATATCATGCTTTTGCCGCAGGCATTCCGCTGCATATTCAGCAGGAAGACGATTCCTGGTCTCCTGTCCTGGCATCCTTCCAATTGGAAAAAGAATCCTCCGATTACAACAGCCGGGGAAGCCGTTTTACAACTGTATGTTCCTCTTCCGGTTCCGATCATTTCATCACGATATCAGATTTTAAGGGGCACAGCCTGTTCTGGGGAATTGCGGAGGCCGCATCAGTCAAGCCTGAGATCCCGGAGCAGGAAAAACCTGAGACAAAGAACCTTGCGGAAGATTTTGTAGCAGCAATGAAACGTGGACCATATGATTATCATTTTATAAGATTGACTAAAGATGGCTGGTTTAATAAACCAGGCACCACAGAAGGCTTCTATGTTAATGATGAGTATGTGTTTTCTGACATCTGGTATGGGATGTATATCGACAATAGTGGAACATTAGTTGTTGATTATGCACTTTACTATGATGATGAGACTATTTTCTTTACTGTTCGTGAAGGATGGGATCAGTAGTGAAAAAGCTGATTTATATCTTGCTTCTATTATTGATGCTTCATAGAATTAGTAATGGAGGATATATTATGAGCCCAACAAAAGAATCAATTAAAACACAGTATCCACTGTCTGAAGTTCTCTCATGCATTCAAGGGAAGAGTTTAAACGAGCATTTAGTCTTTCCCGATCATGATAGTATGTCTATGTCATTTAATGAATGCTCCGAATATTTTGATTTAGAGATAACACGCTATAATACAAAGGACACAATGCCACTATACTCGATATTGCGAATAGAAGAGGGTGGATACATTTATCTGTTCTGGAGCGATACCGGTTTTCAAAGTGACGGAATCATAAAATTAAAATTTTACTTTTATTCGGGTTTTCAGTATGAACAAACAGATTATGTTTCTCAAAGAACACTTTCGGAAGTGATTAAAGAAAACCCATTTACTCAGTTCGTTCCATACATGTCAAGCGGGATCTTCTCGTATAGCTATTACAACAAAGACGAGGTTTTACAAATTGAATATGATTATGCTTCACTTGATCAAGAGCCTTCAGTATACAATGTCAAAAGTATAACTATAATAAATCGAAAACGCACAATTTCCTGTTTTTCACAATTAATTGATCAAGATCTTCCATAAATAACTATCAATGGAAGATAATAGCATTATCTATCATTTTCGGTTCTGAACGTGATTATTCTGGTTTGCAGGTACCGCAAATCCGGTAGTTTTGGAAACCGTCGATCCGTGGTTAACAGGATGAATATTGCTAATGATGCAAGTGATTGAAACTGAAAAGAAGCTCCGCACGGGGCGGGGCTTCCGGAAAGCTACTGGATAATCATCCGGCCGCAGGTTTCGCATTCCACCAGGCCGCCGTTCTTGATTTTGCTCAGAGTGGCGGAGGGAAGGGAAGTGTTGCAGCCGGAACACTGGCCGTAGATCAGTCGGGCTACCGGAGGAACCGTGTGTTTTCGGATCGCGTTGTATTCCTCCAGCAGCGCGGGATCCACGGTGTCCACCAGCTCCTTTACTTTGGCCCGCTGGGCTTCCAGCTCCTCCTTCTTGGCTTTGGATTCGGCGTCGTACTCCGCTTTCAGCTGATCGAAGCTCTGCTTGGCGCGGGCCGCGTCCATCCGGACGGAGCGCTGGAGTTTTTCGTGGGAAGCCGTTTCCCGGACGATCCGGGCGATTTCCGCTTCGTACTGGCGGATGGTATCCCGGCATTTGCTGACGTCGGAAAGGAGCGCTTTGATATCCTCGGCGGATTCCGGGGGATTCAGCTCGCAGCGCTGCTTGAGGGCTTCCAGCTGGGTTTCGGAACGGGCCACCGCCTGAGCAATGACGTCCTTCCGGTCCGCCATGGCGGTGATTTCGTCCTCAATCTGTTTATACTGCTTCTGGCGGTCCAGGATAAAATCCCTGGCCTTTTCGAGCTTCTGCCGGATGGGCGAGCTCTTGATGGCGCTGGCGATGGCGTCCGCCTTCATATCCTCGGTCTGGTATGCCCATAAGGCTTCATATGGATTCATGGAACCTCCTTCCGACAGGACCCGGGAAACCGCCTGTCACGGCTGCGCAGGAAAACTGCACACATTCTGAGCGGATTTCACAATCCGTACCTTCCATTCTATCGTATCCATGGCATTTTGTAAAGCGTCCGCCAGGGCGAAGATTCCGGGCAGCTCGGTGGCGAAATGGCCGCACTCAAACGCGGGAATTCTCCTGTCCGCCATGGCGAGGGCGTGGTGATGTTTGATCTCCCCGCTGAGGAAGGCGTCGCAGCCCAGCGCCAGCGCCGCTTCCCATTCGCTGCTGCCTGCGCCGGAACAGAGGCCCAGACGCGTGACCACGGCATCCTCCGGCCCCAGGAGGCGCACGGCGGTCCGGAGCGCTTCGGAAAGGAAACCGGCATAGGCGGAGGCGAACATGGGCTCAGGAAGATATCCGACCCGGACAAACCCTTCTCCCACGACGTCCGTGAGGCCGCAGACTTCGGCCAGGGCGTCGTTGATGCCGCCGGGAGCCTGATCCAGATTGGTGTGGGCGGCAATCAGCGACAGATCGCCGCGGACCAGCCGGCGGATCAGCCGGCCCTCGTAATCCTCATCCGTCAGGCGCCTGCGGGGCGCGAACATCAGCGGATGATGGGTGACGATCAGATCCGCGTTTTCCGCAATCGCCTCGTCAATCACCGGGTCCGTCACGTCCAGGGCGAACAGGACGGTGCGCACCTCCCGGCTTTCCGAGCCCACCAGCAGGCCGGAATTGTCTCCCTCCATCTGCGTCGAAAACGGCGCGACGGCGTCGATGAGCTGAAGCATATCCTTTACATTCATTCTGTTACTCCTTCCTTTCCCGACGGGGAAGACAGAAAATCGTCATAAAACGCGCAATCGGATTCAAGCTGCTGAATCTGCGCATGATCCGGCGCCGCGGCGGCCCGCAGCCCCTCCAGGGAAACGCGGAGAACCTCCCTCCGGCGGCGCAGATAAGGCAGAAGCGCGGGGGAACCGGAGCGGAACAGCGGCCCGCCCAGGCGGATTTCCCGTTCCGACAGCGGCGGCAGGCCGGGACGCGCCCGAAGGACCAGATAAAAGCGGCCGGCGCAGAAGCAGGGTTCCTCCCGGTCCAGCCCGTAGCCCACCGCGGCAACCGCGGCCCGGACCAGGGGCAGATCCGTGTGGGCGGAGAGCACGAGGGACGCGCCCTGCAGCCGGTTCTGCCCGGAAAGAAGAATGTCCCGGACGGTACGGCCGCCCATCCCGGTGATACAGATGAAATCGCATTTTTCCCGGATCGGTTCCAGGCCGTCTCCCAGCCGGAGGTCCGCCCGGTCCGTGAGCCGCAGGCGGATCACGGTGCGGCGGGCGTTGGCGAGGGCGCTCTCCGAGCAGTCCGTCAGAATCATCCTTTCGCAGACGCCCGCCCGGAGCAGCTCCGTCGGCAGGCGCCCGTGATCCGTGCCGATGTCCGCGGCGAGGCCGCAGGGTTCAACCAGGCGGAAGGCCTGGGTCAGTCGTTCATCCAGCATGCTTTTCCTCACAAAAAAGAGAATCCTGCCGGCGGAGCGCCGGCAGGGAAGCGGAACGCGTTAATCCAGATAATCCCGGAGCTTCTTGCTGCGGGAAGGATGGCGCAGCTTGCGCAGTGCCTTCGCCTCAATCTGCCGGATGCGCTCGCGGGTGACGTTGAATTCCTTTCCGACTTCTTCCAGCGTGCGCTGGTGCCCGTCGTCCAGGCCGAAGCGCAGCCGCAGCACCTTTTCCTCCCGGGGGGTCAGCGTGTCCAGCACGTCCATCAGCTGCTCCTTCATCAGGGCGAAGGAAGCCGCCTCCGCCGGCGCGGGAGCGTCCTCATCCGGAATAAAGTCTCCCAGGTGGCTGTCCTCCTCCTCGCCGATGGGCGTTTCCAGAGAGACAGGCTCCTGCGCGATTTTGATAATTTCCCGAACCTTGGCCTCGGAGATGCCCATTTCCTTCGCGATTTCCTCCGGCGTAGGCTCCCGCCCGTATTCCTGCAGCAGCTGACGGGAAACACGGATCAGCTTGTTAATAGTTTCCACCATGTGCACGGGGATCCGGATGGTCCTCGCCTGATCCGCGATGGCGCGGGTGATGGCCTGGCGGATCCACCAGGTGGCGTAGGTGGAGAACTTGAAGCCCTTGCGGTAATCGAACTTCTCCACGGCCTTGATCAGGCCCAGGTTGCCCTCCTGAATCAGATCCAGGAAAAGCATGCCGCGGCCCACGTAGCGCTTGGCGATGGAAACGACCAGACGCAGATTCGCCTCGGCCAGCTTCTGCTTGGCCGCCTCGTCTCCCGCCTCCAGCTGCTTCGCGATTTCGATCTCTTCCTCCGCGGTCAGCAGCGGGACCTTGCCGATTTCCTTCAGATACATGCGTACCGGATCGTCGATACTGATTCCTTCCGGAACGGACAGATCCATCACGTCCACCAGCGGCTCTTCCTTCGCGGCGGTTTCGGACAGCGCCAGATCCGACGGCTCGGCGGAATCGTCCTCATCCGGCAGATCCGCCTCGTTCACGACAGAAACACCGTAGGCGTCCAGCGTTTCAAGCACTTTATCCAGCTGATCCGGATCCATTTCCAGCTCCATCAGCCGGTCCATTATTTCCTTGTACGTCAGCGTGCCCTTGGACTTGCCGAATTCATAAAGCTCATCCAGCTTGGCCTGCCTGGTTTCCGGTGAAAGCATAGACAAGGGAAATCCTCTCCTTTACAACAATACACAGGTCGGAATGCACGGGCGGAAAGGCGGTCTGTCAGTCAACACATTGGAAGATCACACTACTTTTTCAGCTGTTTGCGCAATTCCTGCAGCTCCAGCATGAGTTCCCCACGGCGCTCTTCCGGACAGTCAAGAATCTGCTGCTCCAGTTCTTTGCAGCGGTTCCGGATGCGGGATTTACGGATTTTGTCCACACATTCGGAAGCCATCGTGATCAGCTGATCCTTGCTCTCCGCAACGGGGGAAAGCAGGATCTCGGAATACCTGGAGCGGGAAGCGTCATCCGGGGCCTGGTCGATCACAGACTGAACGGATTCCCCCCGGATCAGACGCATATATATAGATTTCAACTCGTCATCCTCAAAATCCTTTTCTTCGACAATATCTTCCGGGATTTGTCCGGAAGCGAGGATGCTGATCAGCTTTTCCTGCGCGGCGAGGGACTTTGATTTTCCCGGTTCGGAGGGGGGAGAAGGACGGGAGGAGGAAATTTTCCGGGGAGCGTTTTCCGGGGCCGCGGAGCCCGGAACACTGAGCTGCAGCTGATCCAGCAGCGTTTCCCGGGGAAAGCCGGTCTGCACCATCAGATCCCGGATGTGGATTTCCCGCTCCACCGGATCCAGGGCGGAAATAACTTTGGCCGCTTCCCGGGCGTAGGCGATTTTCCCTTCCTGGGAGGACAGGTCCATGGCATCCCGGAGGCGCAGCAGGCGGTAGGCGGCCGGAGAGATCACCGGCAGGCGCTGAAAGCCTTCGGCCCCGTCCCGGCGGATGAATTCGTCCGGATCCAGCCTGTCCGGAAAATCCAGCACCCCGGCGGGAACGCCTTCCTCCTCCAGAATGTCCAGCCCCCGGAGAATGGCGTGCTGGCCGGCGGAATCCCCGTCGTATCCCAGATACACCTTCGGGGCGAAGCGGCGCAGCAGCCGGGCCTGCTCGTTGGTGAGGGCGGTGCCCAGGGTGGCGCAGACCCCTTCCACGCCGAACTGGGAGAGGCTGATGACGTCCATATAGCCTTCCACGAGTACCACCCGCTCCAGATGCCGCTGCTTCCGCAGGAGGTTGGCCGCGTAAACCCCTCTCCGTTTGTTGAACACCGGGGTATCCGACGTGTTCAGATACTTGGGATTCTGTTTCCCCAGGGAGCGGCCGCCGAAGGCCAGCACATTGCCGTACATGTCGATAATCGGGAACATGGCGCGGTTCCGGAACATATCGAAATACCGGACGGGAGCGTCCGCCTGCCCGGCTTCCTCCTGCCCCTTTACCACGGTGAGCCCGGCCAGGCGGAGCTCATCCAGCGTGAAGCCCTGCTCCAGCATATGATCCGTCAGCGCCGTCCAGCTTTCGGGGGAAGCGCCGAGCCCGAACCGGCGGATTACGTTGGCCGTTAAACCGCGTTTTTGCAGATAATCCAGGGAAGCGGCGCCTTCCGGCTGATACAGGAGCTCGTTGTAAAACCGGGCGGCCTCCCGGTTGGCGCTCAGCAGACGTTCCCGCTGGGTGCGGCGGCGTTCGTATTCCTCGCTGTTTTCAAGCTCGGGCAGGGGCATATGGGCCCGCTCCGCCAGGAAAGCCACGGCCTCCGAAAAATCCATCCGCTCGATGTCCATGATAAAGTTGATCACGGTGCCCCCGGCCTTACAGCCGAAGCAGTAATAGAGCTGCCGCTCCCCGTCCACGGAAAAGGAAGCGGTTTTCTCCCCGTGGAAGGGGCAGAGGCCCCAGTACTTGCGCCCGTTTTTCTTCAGGCTGACATAGCCCGACACGATCTGAACCAGATCCGAGCGGGCGCGAAGCTCATCCAGCCAGGAAGAGGGATAGCGGGAGGCCATGTCAACTCACCTGTCCAATCGTCGATATTCCTGAAAACAGAGAAAGAAAAATGAAAATCAGAAAGCAGAAACAAAGCGGTTCAGCCCGCGCGGCCCGCGGTCAGAAAGCGGGGAAGGCGGAGGGGACAAAGAGCTCGGTGAACTTCCGGGTGGCGTATCGGTCCGTCATGCAGGAAAGGAAATCGCAGACGCTGCGCTCCGTCCCGTCCCGGTAGCCGATCATGACGAACTCCTCCGGCATTTCGCCGGGGTGACTGCAGTAGTGGTCGAACAGATGCCGGAGCACACAGTCACAGCGGTTTTCCTCCGGATCCCGCCATCCGTCCCGGTACACCCGGGCGAACATAAACTCCCGGAGCCCGTCCGTGGCGGCCTGCACGCTGTCGCTCATGGAAAGGTGCGGTTTCCCGGCGCTCTGGGCCACGATATCCGAGATCATGGTGTTGATCCGGTCCCCGTGGGTTTCGCCGAGAATCTTCAGGCAGTCGGCGGGGAGCTCAAAGGTTTTCAGGATCCCGGCCCGGAGCGCGTCGTCCAGATCGTGATTGAGGTAGGCGATCCGGTCCGCCCGGCGCACGCATTCCGCCTCCGGCGTGGAGGGCAGGCGGCTTCCGGAATGGCAGAGAATCCCGTCCCGAACTTCCTGCGTCAGATTCAGGCCGGCCCCGCGCTTCTCGAGCACCTCCACCACCCGGAGGCTCTGCTCGTTGTGCCGGAACCCGTCGGGCAGGAGACTGTTCAGCGTCCGCTCCCCGATATGGCCGAAGGGGGTATGCCCCAGATCGTGCCCCAGGGCGATAGCCTCCGTCAGATCCTCATTCAGCCGGAGGGCACGGGCGATCGTACGGGCGACCTGCGCCACCTCCAGGGTATGGGTCAGCCGGGTGCGGTAATGATCCCCCTCCGGGGAGAGAAAGACCTGGGTCTTGAACTTCAGCCGGCGGAAGGATTTGCAGTGAATGATCCGGTCCCGGTCCCGCTGAAACGCCGTGCGGAGATCGCACTCCGGAATGGGCTCGCGCCGGCCGGCAGTTTCCGCCGCGTGGGTCGCGTACGGCGCCAGAAGGAGATACTCTTCCTGCTCCAGCCGTTCCCGTATCGTCATCCGACTCATCTCCCATCCGAACCCGAAAGGAAAAACACTTCAAGAATAATATACAACAGGAAGAGCGGAATTCCTGCTTTTACCTCGCTTGACAAGTGAGGAGAAAGCGGGAATAATAGGGCGCGGGAAAAATACGGGAGAAAGCGGTGCGGTATGGAAATCAATCAGATTCTGCATGGATTCAGGATAACGGAAATCCGGGAAAGCGAGGAGCTGGGCGGCCGCGGCGTCCGGATGGAGCATACGGCGACGGGAGCCAGGCTTTTCTGGCTGGACAACGGGGCGGAAAACAAGGTGTTTTCCATCGCTTTCCGGACGATTCCGGAGGACGACACCGGCGTGTTCCATATTCTGGAGCACAGCGTGCTCTGCGGCAGCGAGCGCTTTCCGGTGCGGGAGCCCTTCGTGGAGCTCCTGAAAAGCAGCATGAGCACCTTCCTGAACGCGATCACCTTTCAGGATATGACCATGTATCCGGTTTCCAGCAGAAACCCGAAAGACCTGCTGAACCTGACGGAGGTGTATCTGGACGCCGTTTTCGCGCCTGTCTGCGAGAAGGAGGAAAAGGTATTCCGGCAGGAGGGCTGGCATCTGGAGGAGGACGGGGAAGGCCGGCCCGTGTTCAAGGGCGTCGTCTACAACGAGATGAAGGGCGCCATGAGCGACACGGATACCCTGATCGACCACCGGATCATGAAGCAGCTGTTTCCGGACACGGGATACGGCTGCAACTCCGGCGGGGATCCGGAAATCATTCCGGAGCTGACCTGGGAGAAGTTCAGAGAGCAGTACCGGAAGCATTACCATCCTTCCAACGCCTGGATCTATCTGGACGGGGACGTGCCGCTGGAGGAGCTGCTGGCCCTGACCGATTCCTATCTGAGCCGGTATGAGCGGCGGGAGGATTTCGACGAATTCCGCCGGCAGGAGCCGGTATCTTCTGAGGAAACGATCCGCTACGAGCTGGGGCAGGAAGAAACGCCGGAAAACAAGGGGTACCTGACGGCGAGCCGGATCGTGGGCACTTGGGAGGACCGGGCGGAAAACCAGGCCCGGAGCATTATCTGCGACGTGCTTACCGGCAACAACGAATCCCCGCTGAAGCGGGCGGCCCTGGAAAGGAACCTGGCCCAGGATCTTTCCCTGAGTGTGGACGACACGGGATATCAGAGCTGGATCACCATGCACGCGGAGAGAATCACGGACGGAAAAGAGCAGGAGATCCTGAACCTGCTGCGGGAGACCGGGGAAACCGTCCTGCGGGAGGGCATCGACCGGAAGGCCGCGGAAGCCTCCCTGAACCGGCTGATCTTCAACCTGCGGGAGGAGGACGAGCCCCAGGGGATCGGCCGCTGCATCCGGAGCATGAACACCTGGCTGTACGGCGGACATCCGCTGGACGCGCTGGAATCCGGCCGGCTGATTCTGCGGCTGCGGGAAATGCTGGAAGACGGAAGCATGGACCGGCTGGCGGCCGACATGCTGCTGAACCGGGAAGGGACCGCAGTGCTGCATACGCTGCCCTCGCACACCCTGGGAGAGGAGAAACGGGCGGCGGAGGAAGAACGGGCGCGCCGGATGGCGGAAGCCCGGACCGAAGAAGAAAAAGCGCATAACGACCGGATGCTGGAGATCCTGGATGCCTGGCAGCAGGCTCCCGACAGCGAGGAAGCGTTGCAGACCCTTCCGTCCCTGTCCCTGAGCGACGCGGACGTGGCGCCGAAGTGGACGGAAACGGAGGAGACGGAAACAGCCGGCGTGCGGCTGATGACCCGGCGGATGAACTGCAACGGAATCGTCTATATCCGAATCTATTTCAGGCTGACGGATTGCAGCCTGGAGGAGCTGACGCGGGCGGATTTCCTGGCCTCCCTGCTGGGGAAGCTTTCCACCGCGAAGCGCGACGCCCGCAGCCTGCAGGAGGAGATCAAGCGCTGCACCGGCGGTTTCGGTGTGCTTGTGCAGGATCAGATCCGGACCGGGGAGCGGGACAGCTGCACGCCGCTGCTGATCGGATCGCTCAGCGCGCTTCAGGAAAACGCCCGGCAGGCGGAGGAACTCCTGGCGGAGGTGCTGACTTCCACCCGGCTGGACGAGACTGACAAGATTCTGGAGCTGGTGCAGCAGGCGGACATGAACGTGCGGCAGCGCGTGGTCCGGGCCGGGCAGTCCGTCGGCATCCGGCAGGCGCTGAGCAGCTACTCGGCGGACGGCGCCGTGCGGAACGCCCTGGAGGGGGCGCCTGCCGCCCGGTATATTCACGGCTTCACCGCACACCCGGAGGAGGAGCTGCCCCGGCTGCGGGAACTGGCGGAGAGGCTGCTGGGCAAAGCGCTGGGAAGGAAGCGGATGACCGTCAGCTATACGGGGGACGAGGTTCCGGACTGCTCCGGCCTGATCGCCCGCTTTCCGGAAGGGACGGAGGCGCCGGAGCGCACCGCATACCCCCTGCCGCCGGCCGTGCCGACAGGATTCCGGATACCCGCCCAGATCGGCTTCGCCGTGCAGGGATACCGGCTGAGCGAAATGGGGCTGCGCTTTACGGGCAGCATGTGGCTGGCCGCCAACATCCTGAGCCTGGAAATCCTGTGGAACCGGGTGCGGGTACAGGGCGGGGCCTACGGCTCCGGGATGAGCGTAGACCGCCACGGCAACCTGCTGACCTATTCCTTCCGGGATCCCACCCCGGGCAGATCGCTGGAAGTGAACCGGGAGCTGGCGGAATCCATCCGGACCTTCGCGGACAGCGGCGAAAAGCCGGACCGGTACATCATCTCCTCCCTGAACGAACTGAACCCGCTGCTGAGCCCCCGGGAGCGCAGCAGCCTGGCGGATTACTTCACGCTGACCGGGTATACCCGGGAGGACGCCGAGCGGATTCGCCGGGAGGTGCTGCAAACCACCCCGGATGACCTGAAGGCCTGCGCGGAATGGCTGGAAAAGTTCGCGGCAAACGGCACGGTCTGCGTCGTCGCCCACCAGGAGGCGCTGGCCCGGTGCCCGGGCCTCGAAATCTCGGAAATCTGAATGAAACAAAAAGAGACGCCGGTGAAAACAGACCGGCGTCTCTTTTTGCACGCTGTTATGGATCCGTTCCGTTACGGATAAATGGTGCGGCCCCGTTCGTCCGGAATGCCGGAGAGGCGGTGGAAGAAGGTGTTGATGATGTCGCACCACTCCCGGGCGTCCGTCAGCTGCATCTCCGCGCGGGAGAGGATCAGCTCCCGGTCCGGCGCGGGGAAATCCAGCTTCTTAAGGGATTCGACGAGCGCCTTCGTTTCTTCATACCCCTCGAAATGATCGTCGTAAATCCGCTGGATCAGGGTGCGCCCGTCCCGCATCCGCCAGGTGTAGGGCAGGCGGTGGTAGAACAGCAGGTACAGGTCCGCACAGGAGGCGGGATCCCCGTACTTCCGGCGGAGCGCCTCCGGATACTGGTCCAGGTACCCTGTTCCGGCATGGGTGCGGTCGATGCCCACCGCGTTCCGGTCCGCTTTGTGGTAGGTGCCCCATTGGTCGTATTCGTAGCCGGAGGGGTTCGGCCCGTAATGATCGTGGGGATTCACCATCCAGCCGATGCCCAGGGGAGCGGTGTATTTTTCATAGGTCCGGCGGGAGGAAAGCAGCAGGGATGTCAGGACATCCTCCTGCGCCTCCGGCAGGGCCCAGGTGAGGCGCACCCAGTCCCGCACCGCGCCGGCGGCGTCCACGGCCGGGTCCCAGGCCAGGCGCCCGAAGGTATACAGGTTCACGGCGGCCAGGGGATGGCCTGTGATGCACACGTCGCGCCCCAGGTTGGACACGGCAGCCAGGGCGGTGATCCGGTTCGGCGGGAGCTCCTCGAACAGCTCCTTCCACATCGGAATCATCGTGTACAGATCGATCTGATGGCCGGTATATTCCTGGGCCAGCTGCAGCTCCATGGCCATGGCGGTTTGCCGCATGGCGAGAAGCAGCGGGGACAGGGGCTCCCGGACCTGGAAATCGAAGGGGCCGTGCTTGACCTGCAGGATCACGTTCTCCGCGAACTGCCCGTCCAGCGGCATATAGTGCTCGAAGGCGGCCTTCGGCCGGTCGGTGCCGGTGTCCCGCCAGTCCTGATGACAGTTATAGACGAAGGCGCGCCACACCAGAACGCCTCCGAAGGGGGCCAGCGCTTCCGCCAGCATGTTGGCGCCTTCCGCGTGGGTCCGGCCGTAGGCGTAGGGCCCCGGGCGGTTTTCGCTGTCCGCCTTGACCAGGAAGCCGGCCAGATCCGGCACGGCGGCGTACACTTTTTCGGCGGTGCCGCGCCACCAGGCCCGGACCTCCGGATCCAGCGGATCCGCGGTGGGAAGGCCGGCGTGCAGGGGACGGGAGAAATCGACGGAAACCATCAAGCGAACCCCGAAGGGGCGGAAAACATCCGCCAGGCGGGCCAGCTCCGGCAGGCTATCCTCCAGCAGCTGCTGGGCGGGCTCGTGCACGTTCACGTTGTTGATACAGAGCACGTTCAGGCCCACGGAGGCCAGCAGGCGTCCCAGCTCCCGCATCCGGGCCGGCTCCCAGGCGCAGCGCCCGCCCTCGAAGAAAAGACTGCGGCCGGAATACCCGCGCTCCACGGTGCCGTCCATATTATCCCAGCAGTTGATCATGCGCAGGGAATAGCGGGGGGAAGACGCTTCCTCCTCCGGAAGCTCTCCGTCGGCCAGCCGGCGCAGGATCACGGAATAGGCGCCGTAGAGAAGGCCGGTTCCGCCGCCCCGCAGGATCCAGCCGCCCTCCGACCGGGAAAGGCGCCAGCCGTCTCCCAGGGCGGGATCCGGCACGAGCGCAAAGGAATCCTCCGGCAGCGCGCGGGAAAGCTCCAGGCGCGCCAGCTCCTCCGGAGAGGAGAAAACCGCGCCGTCCAAGGAGGAAAGAAGACGGAGCCAGGTATTCATACACACACGTCCTTTCAGCGGGCGGGCGCCCGCCTGAAAAATGCAGACGGCTTACGCCGGGGAATTCGCAGCTGCAGCCAATGATACCATAAAGCCTTCTGCGGAACAAGCAATCTTGACAAAACCGGAAAAGGTTGTATCATTATATTGTATTGATACATTTCAATACAACAAAAGGAGGAAGACCAGGGTGAGTAAACTGCAGTCGGAGAGCTCCAGTCCGCTTTATCATCAGCTGATGCAACGCATTCGCGAGGATATTTCCAAAGGCGCCTATCCCGTGGGCAGCCGGATTCCGCCGGAGCATATGCTGGAGGAAAGCTACAACGTGAGCCGCGTTACGGTGCGGCGGGCTCTGCAGGAGCTGACGGACGAAGGTCTGCTGATCCGGAAACAGGGAAAGGGAACCTTCGTGTCCGTTCCCCGGATCAGCCAGAACCTGAAGAACGTGCACAGCTTCCACGACGCCTGCCGAAGCAACCGGGTCACGCCGGGAACCCGGGTCGTCCACGTGAAGGAGCTGCCGGCGGATCTCGCCGATCAGGCGGACCTGAACCTGCAGGACGGGGACCGGGTGGTGGAAACCCTGCGGGTGCGCCTGGCCGACGGGGAGCCTGTGGTGCTGGAACAGAACCGTTTCTCCATGGCCTACGCCTATCTGGAGGATTCCGACCTGAGCGGAAGCCTGTACCGCGTGCTGCAGGAGTTCGGAGTGGAGCCCAGCCAGGCGGTGCACGAAATATCCCTCTGCACGGCGGGGGAAAGGGAAGCGCGGCTGCTGGATGTTCCGGCCGGAACACCGCTGCTGAAGCTGAAGGAAATCATTTACGATCAGTGGGGCAGGCCGCTGCACAACAGCCGGCAGTGGATCCGCGGCGACCGGTTCGTATTCCGCATTTGATTCCGGAGGGCCGGATATGGTATACTGACAGGAAAGACCCGGGCCCGGAACTGTCCGGGCGGAAGCATCCGGCCCCCGGGGCCGGGAACGATATTTCCGGAGGACGAAGAAATGATTACGACCATCTGCTTGAATCCCTGCTTTGACAAGACGGTGGAGCTGGACAAACTGCTGGTGGGGCAGGTGAACCGGATTCAGGATATCCGGGTGGACCAGGGCGGAAAAGGGCTCAACGTGGCGGTCGTCGCGGAGAGGCTCGGGCTGGACGTGGAATGCGTCGGCATCATGGGTGAGGAAGGCAGCGCGGACCTGTGCGCCATCATGGACAGGGAGCACCTGAAGCACCATTTTCTGACCATTCCGGGGCATGTGCGCACCAATATGAAAATCTGCACGCGGGACGGGTCCGGCGTCACGGAGCTGAACGAGCCCGGGGCCGCCATCACCCCGGAACAGCTGGACGCCTTTTTCAGCCTGGCCCGGGAGAAAACCGCGGACAGCGACATGGTGGTGATCACCGGAAGCCTGCCGCCGGGATGTCCGGAAGGAACCAACCGGGATCTGATGAAGGCCCTGGCCGGAAAAAAGTGTATCGTGGATATCGAGGGAAAGGAACTGGAGCTGGTGGCCAAGGGTGAATGGAAGCCTTTCCTGATCAAGCCAAATCTGAAAGAACTGGAAAGAACGCTGGGCATCGAGCTGCGCACGATGCGGACGATCCGGGACGCGGCCCTGCTCTTTATCCGCCTGGGCGTGGAGCACGCGGTGGTTTCCATGGGCGCCATGGGCGCCATGTACGTCTCCGCGGAAAAAACGCTCTTCGCGCCGGCGCTTCGGGTGGAGATCAAGTCGACCGTCGGCGCGGGGGACGCCATGATCGGCGGCCTGCTGCTGGGATACGAACGGGAAGGGGACATGGTCAAGGCCTTCCGGTACGGGATCGCCGCCGGGGCGGCCAGCGTGATGACAGCCGGGACGCAGCTGATCGTGCGCTCGGACTTTGAACGCCTGCTGGATCAGGTGCGGATACAGGAAGTGTAAGGAATGCTTTTTCGCAGATACCGGCCGGAGTATTCGGACGGGGTGATCGATCTGATCCCGCTGCATATCACGCCGCCGGATCCTTCCCTGGGCTTCGGGCATGAGCAGATCTGGCGGATCACGCTGCACGATCATCGCCGGGAGATCGGCCAGATCAGCTACCGGGACGGGGAAAGCCCGTGCGTATACTATTACGGCCATATCGGATACCATATCGACGCGCCCTGGAGGGGCCGCCATTTCGCGGCCCGGGCCTGCCGGCTGATCCGGGACGAAATCCGGCGGAGCGGGAAAACCACCGTGGTCATCACCTGCGATCCGGACAACGTTCCCAGCCGGAAAACCTGCGAGCGGCTGGGCTGTATCGCGGAGCGCACGGTCCGGGTTCCCTATGAAATCCGGGAACAGCATGAAATCGGGCCGGTCAAGCGGCGGTTTATCTGGCATATGGACGACGGGAGAGAAAAGAACAGGGATGAATATGCTGACTGACGGGGTGGACGTCTATACGGAGCGGCTCGGGGAACAGGGTTCCCGGGTGCTGCTGCTCCACGGATGGGGATGCGACTGCAACCTGATACGCCCGCTGGCGGAGCGCCTGAAGGACCGGCACCGGGTGATGATGATCGATTTCCCGGCTCACGGCAAAAGCGGCCGTCCGCCGGAGCCCTGGGGGGTGCCGGAGTTCTCTGAAAACCTGGTTCATCTGCTGCGGGCGGCGGAGTTCACCCCCTGCGCGGTGATCGCTCACAGCTTCGGTTGCCGGGTGGCGGCCTGGACCGCCGTGCAGGAGCCGGAACTGTTCACGAAGATGATCTTCACCGGCGGCGCCGGCATCAAGCCGAAGCAGTCCGAGGAGAGCCGGAAGCGGGCGGAACAGTATCAGAAGCTGAAGAAGCTCCTGGAGGCCATGCGGAAAACCGCGGTGCTGGCGCCCCTGGCGGATCAGCTGAAGAAGAAGGCCCAGGCGAAATACGGCAGCCGGGACTATAACGCCCTGGACGATGAAATGAAGAAGACATTCGTCAAGGTGGTGGGGCAGGATCTGACGGAGCTCTATCCGGAAATCCGGCAGAGCACCCTGCTGATCTGGGGAGACAGGGACACGGAAACGCCCCTGTGGATGGGGCAGGAAATGGAAAAACGGATTCCGGACGCGGGCCTGGTGGTGCTGGAGGGCGGAACCCACTTCGCTTATCTGGAGCAGCTGGACCGCTTCAGCCGGATCGCTGAGCAATTTCTCGGGGAGGATACGGAAGGATGAGTTGGAAGGCCGTCGCCGTTCTGGCCGCGCTGGCGCTGTCCTGCGTGCTGGCGTCCAGAACCCTGTTTCATTATTTCCAGCTGGAGAGCTATCAGTTTCCCGGGTATTTCAGGACGCTGAAACGGAATCTGCTGAAGTCCATCCTGCCGGGGCTGCTGCTGATGCTGATCTGGGTGGGCAGCGCCGCCGGGCTGGCCGCGTGGATCCCGGAGGAGCAGGAAGCGCTGCTTGTGCTGTCGGAGGTGACCGTTCTCTTTGCCAGCGCCTGGCTGATCCGGACGTTTACGATGGAGCGGAAGGCCAAGAAGCCCATGAACTTTACGCCGCGGATGAAGCGGCTGTACGGCTTCGCCCTGGTGCTGTTCTTTGTTCTGCTGTGCCTGTTCGGCAGGCTCGGAAGCCACGTGGAGCCCGGGACGGGACGGGTGAGCTGGAACGCGCTGTTTGTGCTCTGCCTCGTCTTTCCGTTCCTGCTGCCGCTGTGGGTCGCCCTGGCGGGGCTGCTGGCCTGGCCGGTGGAGAAGCTGATCAGCGAGCTGTACTTCCGGGACGCTCAGCGCATCCTGAAAAGCAGGCCGGACCTGATCCGGATCGGGATCACCGGCAGCTGGGGAAAGACGAGCGTCAAATATATTCTGGGAACCATGCTGGAGGAAAAGTATCACACGCTGATTACCCCGGCCAGCTATAACACGCCCATGGGCGTGACCCGGGTGATCCGGACCCAGCTGGAGCCGGGGCACCGGGTGTTCGTGGCGGAAATGGGCGCCCGGCACGTGGGGGACATTAAGGAAATGTGCCGGCTGGTTCATCCGGTGATGGGCCTGCTGACCTCCGTGGGGCCGCAGCATCTGGACACCTTCAAAACGGTGGAACGGATCCGGAAAACCAAGTACGAGCTGATCCAGGCCCTGCCGAAGGACGGAACGGCGTTCTTCGCGGACGACGGCGGAATCTGCCGGGAGCTGTACGAAAAGACAAAAAAGGAAAAATGGATCGCCGGGCTGGACGCCGGGCAGGAGGACGTGTGGGCGGAGGAGATCCGCGTGACGCCGGAAGGCAGCCGCTTCCTGCTGTGCACGAAGGACTTCCGCGTGGAATGCGAAACAGCCCTGCTGGGCGAGCTGAACATCCGCAATATTCTGCTCTGCGCGGCGGTATGCCTGAAGCTCGGGCTCACGAGCCGGCAGATCGTGCACGGTATCGGCAAACTCGTTCCGGTGGAGCACCGGCTGCAGCTGCTGCCGAATCCCGGCGGGATCGCCGTGATCGACGACGCCTTCAACAGCAATATCCGCGGCGCGGAGCAGGCCCTGAAGGTGCTGCGGGAATTCCCGCCCAGGAGGATCGTGGTGACGCCGGGCATGGTGGAGCTGGGCGAGCAGGAGGAGGATCTGAACCGGCAGCTGGGCCGGATCATGGGCGAGAGCTGCGACGTGGCGATCCCCGTGGGTAAAAAACGCAGCGAAGCCATCGTGGCCGGGCTTCGGGAAGCAGGCTTCCCGGAGGAAAACATCCATACGGCCGCCAGCCTGGAGGAAGCCCGGGTATGGATCGCGGCGAACGCCGCCGCGGGGGACACGATCCTGTTCGAGAACGATCTGCCGGATAATTATACGGAATGAGGGAAGGTACGATGGGCAAGAAACAGCTGGGGGTCATTTTCGGCAGCCGGAGCTGCGAGCGGGAAGTGGCCATAATCAGCGCGTTGCAGCTGATGCGGTATGCGGACCGGGAAAAGTATGACGTGATCCCGGTATACATCGACGAACACGGCACCTGGTTCACCGGGGAGAAGCTGACCGAGCTGAAAACCTATCAGCCCTTCCGGGGAGAGCAGGACGGCGTCCGGAAGGTGTTTCTGGATATGACCTCCGGCTCCGGGGCGCTGCTGACGGTGAAGAAAACCGGCGGCCTTTTCGAAAAAACGAAGCTGGAGATCGCGGCCCGGGTGGACGTGTTCGTGGTCGTGATGCACGGCCTGAACGGGGAGGACGGATCCCTGCAGGGCATGCTGGAGCTGGCGAATCTCCCGTACACCTCGCCGGGCATTGCTTCCAGCGCGCTGGGCATGGACAAGATCCTGATGAAGCAGTTTTTCCTCGGCGCGGATCTCCCGGTGCTTCCGGGGGTGAGCTTTACCCGGACCGAATTCGAAAAGGATCCGGAGGGCGTGATCGCGAAAGCGGCCGGGGAGCTGGGCTATCCGGTGTTCGTGAAGCCGGCCAATCTGGGCTCCAGCATCGGCGTGAGCCGCGCGGACGACGCGGAATCCCTGCGGGACAGCCTGGAGCTGGCCTTCGAGTACGACCGGCGGGTGCTGGTGGAAAAGGGTCTCGACCATCCCATCGAGCTGAACTGCAGCGTATTGGGATACGACGACGACGTGCAGGCCTCTCCGATCGAAATGCCCATTACCAACGACCAGTTCCTGGATTTCAGCGAAAAATACCTGGCCAGCGGCGGGAGCAAGGGCATGGCCAGCCTGCACCGGGTGCTTCCGGCGCCCATCGAGGACGAACTGCGGGACGAGATCCAGGACCTGAGCGTCCGGATTTTCCGGATGATGGACTGCAAGGGCGTGGTGCGGATCGACTATATGTTCGACAAGGCCTCCAATCAGATCTATATTACCGAGATCAACACGATTCCCGGCAGTCTGGCCTTCTACCTGTGGGAAAGCGCGGGAATCTCCTACCGGAACCTGATCGACCGGATGGTGGAGAACGCGGAGAAGGCCCGGGACGACCGGAACGCCGCCAACTACGCGTTCACCAGCGACATCCTGAAGAACGCCGCGGTGGGCGCCAAAGGCGCAAAGGGATCCAAGGGAAGCAAGGGCGGCGCGAAATTCGGCGCCTAATCCATCCCCGTTCCGGGGATACCGTGAGGATAGAAACATGCTGTTGGAGAAGATTCATTCACCCGGGGATCTGAAAAAGCTGAACAGGGAAGAACTGAATATTCTGGCGGACGAAATCCGCGGAGAGCTGATCCGGACGGTATCGCACAACGGCGGCCATCTCGCCTCCAATCTCGGCATCGTGGAGCTGACCCTGGCGCTGCACCGGATCTTCGATCTGCCGGAGGACAAGATCATTTTCGACGTGGGCCATCAGAGCTACGTGCATAAAATGGTCACGGGCAGAATGGAACGCTTCCACACGCTGCGGGAATACGGCGGAATCTCCGGCTTTCCGAAGCGGGACGAGAGCGTCTACGACTGTTTTGAAACCGGGCATGCCAGCACGGCGATTTCCGCTGCCCTGGGGCTTGCCCGGGCCCGGGACTACCGGAAGGAAAGCTACGACGTGGTGGCGGTGGTGGGAGACGGCGCCCTGACAGGGGGCATGTGCTACGAAGCCCTGAACGACGCCGGCAACAGCAAAACGAAACTCATGGTGATTCTCAACGACAACGAAATGAGCATCGCGCCCAACGTAGGCGCGCTGTCCGCTTATCTGACCCGACTGCGGATCAGCGCCGGGTGGCAGCGGGCCAAGAGACGCGTGCGCCATCTGAGCCAGATTCCGGTGGTAGGCAAACCCCTGTACCGGATCATCCACGGCACCAAGAAACTGCTGAAAACCGTCCTGGTCCGGGACGGGGACACGGGCTTCTTCGAGGCGCTGGGCTTCGAATACTTCGGACCCATCAACGGTCACGACCTGGAAAGCCTGGAGCAGACGCTGACCCAGGCGAAGGCCCACCGGGGGCCCTGCGTGATCCACGTGCTGACGAAAAAAGGTTTCGGCTACGACAAGGCGGAGGAGCGGCCGGAAGCCTTCCACGGGACTCCGCCGTTCTACGTGGAAACCGGAGACCGGATCGAGATGCCGAACCGGCCTTCCTGCGGCCATGTGATGGCGAACACCCTGGCGGAGATGACCGAAAAGGACGACCGGATCGTGGCCATCACCGCCGCGATGAAGCTGGGCACCGGCCTGGATCATTACGCGGAGAAGTACCCGGATCGGCTTCTGGACACCGGCATCACCGAGGAGCACGCGGCGACCATGGCCGCGGGGCTGGCGGCCGGAGGCATGCGGCCGTACCTGGCCGTATACTCCAGCTTTTTCCAGCGCTGCTATGACCAGATGATTCATGACGTGAGCATGCAGAAGCTGTCCGTCACCTTCCTCCTGGACCGCAGCGGTATCGGCGGGGAGGACGGGCAGACGCACCACGGGGTGTTCGACTTCGCCGAGACCCTTCCCGTGCCGGGCATGACGGTGCTGGCTCCCTGCGATTCGGAGGAGCTGGCGGCCATGCTTCGCTGGACGCTGACCCGGGACGGCCCCTGCGTGATCCGCTACGCCAAATCCGGCGCTCCGCTGGAGGGCCGGGAAGGAATACCGGAAGAATTCCAGGATGGAAAATGGAATCGGATCCGGGAAGGAAAGGATCTGACGCTGCTGGCTGCCGGCAGCATGGTGAAGCGCGCGCTGGATACGCGGAAGCTGCTGCTGGAGGACGGGCTTGAGGCGGAGGTCTGGAACTGCTCCACCGTCAAGCCGCTGGATACTGAGGTCCTGGCCGCCATAGGGCCGGACCGGACCGTGTTTACGCTGGAGGAGCATATGCTGACCGGCGGATTCGGCGAATACGTGACCGGGGAATGCAGAAAGCACGGGTGGACCGAACCGGCGCTCTGCTTCGCCATCGACGACCGGTTCATTCCCCACGGGGATCACGAGCGCCTGATGCAGGAGGCGGGGCTGACGGCTCCGCAGATCCGGGAACGGATTCTGAAATTCTTCCCCTGCCGGCAAGTGAAAAAGGAAATGCGGATCAAAGGATGAAACAGTATGAGCGATAAGGAACGGGCGGACGTCGCCCTGGTGAACCGGGGCCTGTGTGCCAGCCGGGAAAAGGCCCAGGCCGCGATCATGGCCGGCCTGGTTTACCGGGGAGAGAATCCAATCCGGAAGGCTTCCGATCCGGTCCGGCGCGACGAGCCGCTGACCGTGCGCGGCCAGGCCCTGGAATACGTCAGCCGCGGAGGTCTGAAGCTGGAAAAGGCCATCCGGGTCTTTAACGCGGACCTGCGGGACCGGGTGGTGATGGATCTGGGCGCCAGCACCGGCGGCTTTACCGACGTGTGCCTGCGCAGCGGCGCGAAGCGCGTGTATTCCGTCGACGTGGGCTACGGACAGCTGGACTGGAAGCTGCGCAACGATCCCCGCGTGACGGTAATGGAAAGGACCAACGCCCGCTATCTGACCCGGGAGCAGTTCGATCCGCTTCCCTCCGTGACCGTGATGGACGTGAGCTTCATTTCCATCCGCCTGATTCTGCCGGCCGCCATGGCAACCATGGGAGAGGACGGCGTTTTTTACACGCTGATCAAACCCCAGTTCGAGGCCGGCCGGGAGCAGGTGGGCAAGAAGGGCGTGGTCCGGGATCCGGCTGTGCACGAAAGCGTCGTGGCGGGAATCCGGGATTTCGTCGAAACCCTGGGATGGAGCATGCGCGGTCTGGATTATTCTCCCATTACCGGACCCGAGGGGAATATCGAGTTCCTCGCGGAGATCCGGAAGGCTGCGGAAGGCCTTCCCGCCGTGGACGACGCGGAAATCCGGCGGGTGGTGAAGGAAGCCCACGAGCGGATGGGAACTCAGGATATGCATAAGAACTGAATTTTTATGCAAAACAGATTGAAACAGCGCATTTGTTGTGATAGGATTTGACTGAATCGTTTGCTTTGGAGGGTTCAGCTTGTTTTCGAAAGTCGGCCTGGTCTGCCATTCCCGCCGCGCGGACGCCGCGGAAGCCGCGGAAAAGGCGGCGGTATTCCTGCGGGAACGGGGCGTATCCGTTTTTAATCCGCTGTCGGAGGAATCCGGGGAGCATCCGGATCTGATTCTGACCTTCGGTGGGGACGGAACCCTGCTGTCCGGCGCCGGGCTGGCGATCCGGGAGAACTGCCCGCTGCTGGGCTTCAACCTGGGCACGGTGGGCTTTCTGACCGAGGAGGACCCCCGGGGGCTGGAAGAAGCCCTGACCGCGCTGTTCGAGGGCCGCTTCCGGACGGAGGAGAGAAGTCTCCTGCGGGTATGCAACGAAAAGACGGAGGAGGAGTTCTTCGCGCTGAACGACGCGGTGGTCACCAGAGGAGGTTTCGCGCGGCTGATCCGGGTGGAATCCCACGTCAACGGGGAGCTGCAGGACATCTATACCGCCGACGGTCTCATCGTCGCCACCCCGACGGGGTCCACCGGGTATTCCCTTTCCGCCGGCGGCCCCATCGTGGAACCCAGTATGAACTGCATGATTATTACGCCGGTATGCGCCCACAGCCTTCATCACTGTCCGACTATCATCTCCGGGAAATCCGTGATCCGGCTCCGGCTGCGGGAGGATCGGTCCCAGTCGGCGGAGCTGCAGATCGACGGGCGGAGCCGGGGCATGCTGGAAAGCGGCGACGCCGTAACCATCAGCGGAACGGAACGGAAAATGCGGCTGCTGCGCCTGCGGGATTACCGGTTTTTCCATCTGATGCGGACGAAGCTGACCGAATGGGGAAGCAACCACGAATAGACGGCCGCGGACAGGCAACCGCGAAATGACGACCACACCAGAAAGGAGACCGGCATGAAGAACGATCGGCAGAAGCTTCTTCTGCAAATTATCCAGATGAAGGATATCAACACGCAGGAGGATCTGGTGCGGGAGCTGCGGGCTCGGGGACATAAGGT
This sequence comes from uncultured Clostridia bacterium, assembly GCA_946413245.1. Taxonomy (GTDB): domain Bacteria; phylum Bacillota; class Clostridia; order Christensenellales; family Aristaeellaceae; genus Aristaeella. The sequence goes on along the minus strand of CAMKJS010000024.1, from coordinate 17,945 downwards.
GACCCAGGCCACCGTATCCCGGGATATCAAGGAACTGCAGCTGATGAAGGTCGCGGCGGACGGCGGCGGATACCGCTATGCCGAACCGGAGAAGCGGGAAATCTCCATCACCGAACGGATGATGCGGATTCTTTCGGACAGCATGGTGAGCGCGGACCACGCCGGCAACCTGGTGGTGATGAAAACCCTCAGCGGGTCCGCGAATGTCGCCGCCGAGGCCATCGATACCCTGGACTGGCCCGAGATCCTCGGAACCATCGCGGGGGACAACACCGTGCTGATCGTGGTGCGGGACGCGGAATACGCCGGGGAGACCGCGGAGCGGATCGTCCGTTTCGCGGGCGGAACGGAACGGGAATAAGAAGGACGGGAGCGCCGCATGATTCAGTCGCTGTCGATCACCAATATCGCCCTGATTGAAAAGCTGAATATCCGGTTCCACGAGGGCCTTCATGTACTTTCCGGCGAAACGGGCGCCGGGAAAAGCATTGTCGTGGACGCCGTCAACCTGATTCTCGGCGGCAGGGCGGAAAAGGACCTGATCCGGACCGGGACCGACAAAGCCACCGCGGAAGCAGAGTTCGACGTGCCGGAGCAGAAGAAGGTCGCGGAGCTGCTGGAGCGGGAAAGCATCGAATATGACGGCCGGACCGTTACGGTTTACCGGGAGATCAGCCGGACCGGCAAAAATGTCTGCCGGGTCTGCGGCGTGATGATCCCCCTGAGCTTCCTGCGGGAGCTCGCCCCCTGCCTGATGGACATCCACGGGCAGCACGACCATCGCTTCCTGCTGGATCCGGCGATGCATCTTTCCTATCTGGACCGGATGGGCGGACCGGAGCATCAGAGGCTGCTGGCCGACACGCGGGAAGCCTGCCGAAGCTTTCTGGCGAACCACCGGACCTACGCCCGGATGGTAAAAAAGAACGAAAACCGGGAAAACCGGATGAGCCTGCTGGAGGCGGAGCTGGAGACGCTGCGCAAGGCAAAGCCGCGGGCGGGGGAAGCGGAGGAGCTGACCCTGGAATGCCAGCGGCTCCGCGCCTCGGAAAAATCCGCGGCGGCCCTGCGCACGGCGTACGAATCCCTGGCGGAGGGGCAGGAGGAAATCAGCGCCATGGGCCGGGCCCGGGATGCTATGAACGCGCTGCTGACGCTGCACGCGGAGGATCCCGATCTCGAAGCTCTGGCGGAGCGCAGCAAAACCCTGTACTACGAAATGGAAGAGCTCGCCTTCGATCTGCACCGGGAGCTGGAAAAGCGGGGGAACGAGGAAGGCCGCCTCGAACAGGCTGAGCACCGGCTGGATCTGCTGAAACGCCTGATCCGCCGCTACGGCAGCGAGGAGGAAGCCCTGCGGGCGGAAAAAACGCTGGAGGCGGAATACGCGGAATGGTGCGCCCTGGAGGATCAGATCGGCAAGACGGCGGCGGAGCATAAACGGCTGCTGAGCGTATACCGGAAGGCGGCCCGGGCGCTGAGCGCCTCCCGGATGGAGCTGGCCGGCACGTTTGAAGCGCAGATGAGCCGGGAGCTTTCGGAGCTGGGCATGGGGAGCACGCGGTTCGAAGCCTCCTTTGCGGAAATCGAAGGCAGAAAGCCCCAGATGCCCCGGGAAACCGGAGACGACGAAATGGAGTTCCTGATTTCTCCGAATCCGGGCGAACCCCTGAAACCGCTGGCCAGGATCGCCTCCGGCGGCGAACTGAGCCGCCTGATGCTTGCGCTGAAAACCATCGAAGCCGGGCGGGCCGGCCTGGACGCCATGGTGTTCGACGAAATCGACACGGGTATCAGCGGGAGAATGGCCCAGGTGGTCGCGGAAAAGCTGATCGCCATCTCCCGGTACTGCCAGGTGATCTGCGTGACCCATCTGCCGCAGATCGCGGCCGCGGCGGAGCACGAATACCTCGTGCAGAAGCAGGTGTCCGGGGAGCGGACGCGGACCACGGTGACGGAGCTGGACCGGGAAGGACGCCGGGAGGAAGTCGCGCGGATGATCAGCGGCGCGGAGGGAATTACCGAAGCGAGCCGGGATTACGCGGAGAAGATGATCGCCGCCGCGGAGCGGCAGCGGACGGACAGTCCGGCGCCTTCCGGGAAAAAGGGGAGCGGAACATGACTGGGAAGCGGATCAAGCAAATAATGGCGCTGTGCCTGATTCTGGCACAGCTTCTTTGTCTGCCTTTAGCGACAGGCGCGGAGGAAACCGTCCTCCGGGTCGGCTCCCGGGGCCCGGAGGTGCTGCAGGTGAAGCAGCGCCTTCGGGATCTGGGATACTATCAGGGGGACAGCAGCTTTACGAAGAACTATACGGAGGACACCGCCGGCGTCGTCCGCTCCTTCCAGCGGGAAAACGGGCTCCCGGAAACGGGCGAGGTGGACGCGCTGACCTGGGAAATGCTGTTTTCCGAAGACGCGAAAAAAGCGCCCCGGCCCACCATGCCGCCGCTGGAGACGCCCGGACCGACGCCGGTGCCGGACTGGCCGGAGCGGGACGCGGACGGCTTCCTGGCTGCCGAAGGGGAATACTTCAGCGAAAACGATGAAGAGGGGCTCTGGATTTATCTGGGAAAGGATCTGCAGATCGTGATTACCCGGCGGCAGGACAGCGCCATTCCCCTGATCTGGTTTGAAACGGAGATCCGGACGCGGAACGGCGAGGGTTTCCGCACGGCGATGACGGATCCGGGGCGGCCGGGAAAGAAATACCGGTATCCCTACGACATCTCCCGGGACGAGAAATTCGTCCTGTCCTTTTCGGACGATTTTTACGCGAACCGGATGGACACGAAGGAAACGGTGGGGATCATCATCCGGGAAGGGCAGATTCTCAGCAAAAATACCAACCGGAAGACCGGCCATCATCTGCCGAACCTGGATATGATGGCCCAGTTCCCGGACGGAACCCTGCGGGTATATGAATGCAACGAGATCACCGCGGAGGAGCTGCAGCAGCAGGGCGCCCGGAACGTGTTCAGCTTCGGGCCGATCCTGCTGCGGGACGGGGAAATCAACGACCTGCTTTATACCTATTACAGAAGCATCGAACCCCGCCACGCGCTGGGCATGATGGAGCCGAACCACTATCTGCTGATCTCCGTTCAGGGAAGAACGGACGGCAGCAAGGGAACAAACCTGCAGCGGGTCGCTGAGATCATGCAAGCCAGAGGCGTTCAGCAGGCTCTCAACCTGGACGGCGGAAACACCATGGCGCTGGTGTTCCGGGGAAGGATGCTGAACAAGCTGGCTGTATATAAAAAGAAAAAATTCGTCCGCACCGTCACCTCGATGATCGGAATCGGATATACAGAGAATCAGGGAGATTAAAACGGTATGAAAAAACTGCTGAATGACCGATGGGAGTTTCTGAAGCTTCACACCGGAAGCACACTGGAAGAGGTCCGGCATGCCTCCGGCTGGAAAAAAGTGGACCTGCCGCATGACTGGCTGATCTGGCAGCATCAGGATCTGTATGAGAGCTCGGACACGTGGTACAGGCGGGAACTGTGCGTTGACATTCTTCCGGAAGTATGCCTGCTGTATTTTGACGGCGTGTATATGGACTGTGACGTGCTGCTGAACGGGGAGACCGTCTGCAGCCATGCTTACGGCTATACCGCATTTACGGCGGACCTGACCGGAAAGCTGCAGCCTGATAAAAATGAAATTCTGGTGCATATCCGCCACCAAAGTCCGAACTCCCGGTGGTATTCCGGCAGCGGGATTTTCCGGGACGTGTATCTGCTGGAGCTGCCGGAAAACCATATTGTTCCGGACAGCTTCTGCCTGCTGGAAAAGCGGGACGGGGAAGCATGGGAACTGCATGTTTCCGCGGAAACGTCAAAAACAGACTGCGGTCTGTTCGGCTGCACCGTGATGGACGCGTCCGGGAAAGAAACAGCCGCAGCCGAAGCCGAAAGCAACGACGGCCGGATTGAGGCAAGGCTCCGGCTGGACGGCGCGGAAGCATGGGACGTCGACAGGCCCGTGCTGTATACGCTCCGGTACGATTTTGGCGGGGACGCCGGAGAAATCCGCTTCGGGCTGCGGACAACGGACTTTTCGCCTGAACACGGATTCCTGCTGAACGGGCGGCAGGTGAAATTGAAAGGCGTCTGTCTGCATCACGATCTCGGCGCCCTCGGCGCGGCCTTCCACGAAAAGGCCGCCCGCAGGCAGCTGCTGCTGATGAAGGAAATGGGCGTGAACGCCCTGCGTACCTCCCATAATCCTCCTGCCGCGAAGCTGCTGGATTTATGCGACGAGCTGGGAATCCTCGTGATCGACGAAGCCTTCGACATGTGGGAGAGGCCGAAGACAGAATTTGACTACGCCCGCTTTTTCCCCGCGCACGAAGCGGAGGACGTGGCAAGCTGGATCCGCCGGGACCGCTGCCACCCAAGCGTCGTGATGTGGTCGATCGGCAATGAAATCTACGATATGCACGCGGACCTGCGGGGAACCGAAGTCTGCCGTATGCTGATGAATCAGGCGCGTTCCCACGATCCGGGAGGGCACGGGGCCGTCACCTTCGGGTGCAACTATATGCCGTGGGAAGGCGGACAGCGGTGCGCTGACGTCGTGAAAATTGCCGGTTACAATTACGGGGAAAAGCTGTATGCGGAGCACCACCGAAAGCATCCGGACTGGGTGATCTACGGCAGCGAAACGGCCAGCGTGCTGAGCAGCCGCGGCATTTATCACTTTCCCATCGAAAAAAGCATCATGAGTGAGGAGGACCTTCAGTGCAGCGCGCTGGGGAACAGCAACACCAGCTGGGGTGCCGCGGACCTGCGGAAGATGATCGTGGACGATCTGCAATGCGACTTCAGCATGGGACAGTTTATCTGGAGCGGCATTGACTATATCGGAGAGCCTACCCCGTATCAGACGCGCAGCTGCTACTTCGGCCAGGCGGACACCGCCTGCTTCCAGAAGGATTCCTTTTACCTGTTTCAGAGCCTCTGGAGTGACAGGGAAGTACTGCATATCGGCGTAAGCTGGGACTGGAATCCGGGGCAGCTCATCGACGTTCCCGTGATGACGAACTATAGCCGGGTGGAGCTGCTGGTGAACGGCAAATCCTGCGGTGTCCGGGAGGTGCGGCAGGACGACGCGGAGAAATGCCTGCCGGTGTGGAAAATCCCCTATGAGCCCGGGGAACTGCGGGCAAGGGCCCTGGACGCGGACGGAACGGTACTGCGGGAAGACGTCCGGAGAACACCGGGCAACACGGCCCGCCTGGTCCTGACCGCTTCAGACACGTCCCTGCAGGGAGACGGGCACGACATCACATTCATCACCGTGCAGGCTGCCGACGGAGAGGGTAATCCCGTCGACAACGCCAGGGACAGGGTCCGGATCACCGTTTCGGGCGGAGCGTATCTGCTGGGAACGGATAACGGAGATTCCACGGATCCGGACGGATACAAACAGAACAGCCGCCGCCTGTTCAGCGGAAAGTTGCTGGTCATCATCGCCTCTGACGGAAGACCTGAGGAGGCGGTGATCACGGCGGAAAGCACGGCGGGAATCCGGGCGGAGCTTCGCCTGCCGGTGACCGCGGCGGACAGAATCCCGGGAACTTCCTGCCTCCAGCGGATTCCGGATGCTCCGGAGGACAAACGGATTCCGGTCCGGAAGATCGAGATATGCCCGAAGGGAAGCCTGGCGCTGACAAAAGACAATCCCGCCTGCACCTTCTGCTGGAAACAGCTGCCGGAGAACGCGCAGGGAGAACCGGTCAGGTGGCAGATCACAAACGACCTCGGAATCGTTTCCCCGTATGCCGTGGCGGAAGCGGACGGAAATACGGTGACGGTGACCGCTCAGGGCGACGGTGTTTTTTACCTGCGCGCGCTGGGAGGCAGCGCGGCGGATCATCCGGAAATCATCAGTCAGATCGGATTCACCGCCGAAGGTCTCGGCAATCCGGCGCTGAATCCGTACGAGTTTATCAGCGCGGGGCTGTACGACCTGCACGCGGGCGACATCGGCACCGGCAACGAGAAAGGAATCGCCTTTGCCAGAGACGGCGAAAGTATGGCCGGTTTCAGCCGCGTGGATTTCGGAAAAGCCGGATCGGATACGCTGATCCTGCCCATTTTCGCGCTGGACGGAGCTCCGTATGAAATGGAGCTGTTTGACGGGGATCCGCGGAAGGGCGGCCGGCTGATGACCGTGCTGCATTATCAGAAGCCGAGTATCTGGAACGTTTATCAGGAAGAGACGTACCGCCTGCCGGAAAGGCTGACCGGACTGCACTGTCTGTGTTTCCGGATGCAGAAAAAGGTGCATATGAAAGGCTTCCGCTTTGAACGGCAGAGCCGGGCTTTTGCGGAGCTGAGCGCCGGAGAGGCGGATTCGGTTTACGGCGATACTTTCCACAGAGACGGGAACGCGGTCCGGGAGATCGGAAACAATGTATCCCTCCTCTTTGAGGAAATGGACTTTGGCAGCACCGGGGAATGCAGCCTGACGATTCGCGGAAGGACCGGCCTGGAAACCAATACGATCGTTCTTCATATCCGGAACGGGTCTGAAGAAACGACAGAAGTTGCCAACTTCCTCGGTGCGGGCGGGGAGGAACAGCGCTTTCCGGTGCATACGCCCGGCGGACTGTGCAGCGTGACCTTTGTTTTCCTGCCGGGCAGTTCGTTCGATTTCGAATCTTTCCGGTTTCAGAAATAAAAACACAAGGGGACGGCCCTTTTGTGCTGACGACTCAACGCAAAAGGGCCGTCTGTTTGCTCTTTATGAACCATTTCTAAGCAAGATTCACATACTTTCAAGCAAAATCAGCATGGAAGGAAAGGAATTTTGCATATAAAATGAGACTGTAAGATTTGGCCGGAATATTTACTTTTTAAACATCTGTGTAATCGGAATCCCTTTGAAAGTTTGAAAGGAAGGAAGATGCCGTTTGAGTCAGGTAACACAGCCCTCTTTGAGCAGAGAGACACATCGGCCTAAGACCAACTGGAAAACTTATCTGAAACGGTACTGGACGCTTTATTTGCTGCTGGCCCTTCCTATCGCGTTTTTTGTGGTGTTCCGCTACATTCCGATGGCGTATATTCTGATGGCGTTCAAGAAGAACAACATCATACAGCCGCCGTGGTTTGTGCCGTGGGCAAAAAACAACGGCTTTGAGTGGTTCATCAAAGCGTTTAAGGACAAGCTGTTCCTTCGTTCCCTGGAGAACACCATCAAGCTGAATCTGCTGGATCTGGTCTGCGGATTCCCGGCACCGATCCTGATGGCCCTGGTTCTGAACGAACTGGCGTTCAAACGGTTTAAGCGTTTCACCCAGACGGTTCTTTATCTGCCCCATTTCCTGAGCTGGATTATTATTTCCTCTCTCGCGCTTCGTCTGCTGGCCGATAACGATGGCCTGATCAATATCCTTTACAAGCAGATGTCCGGGAACAACGACGCGGTCATCCCGTTCCTGAGTAATCCCGACTGGTGGGTGGGGACCTATATCGGGCTGGGCATCTGGAAGGAAGCAGGCTGGGGAACCATCATCTACCTGGCGGCGCTGACCAGTATCAGCCCTGAACTGTACGAAGCGGCGGCTGTAGACGGAGCCGGGCGTTTCCGTCGCATCTGGCATGTGACTCTTCCGGGTCTGCGTCCCACCATCGTGGTGCTTCTGATCATGCGCCTGGGCTATATTCTGGGCAGTGAGTTCGACCGGCCTCTGGCCCTGAGCAACAAACTGGTTACGGATGTTTCCACAGTGATCTCCATTTATGTGTACCAGAAAGGTATCAACGGCGGCGGACAGTTCAGCCTGACCACAGCGGTGGGTCTGTTCCAGTCCGTGGTAGGCGTGCTGTTCCTCTTCGGGGCTAATTTCCTTGCCAAGCGCTTCGGCGAGCGCGGCATCATGTAAGGGAGGAGGGAAAGCATGATTAAGTCGAAATACACGAAAATCGGTGATCTGATTATCGTCTTCGTCTGCCTCATCCTGATTTTTATCTGCCTGCTGCCGATGCTGAACGTGCTTGCGCGCTCCCTGTCCGACACGCAGTATCTGATCCGCAATGAAGTGCTGCTGTGGCCGAAAGGGCTGAATGTTGAAGCGTACAAGACCGTGCTGAACAACGACCGGTATGTTCACTCCCTCTGGTTTACCGCGCTGCTGACGGTCGGGTGCACCATACTGAGTCTGTTTATGACGGTTATCTGCGCTTATCCGCTGACGTATGACAAGCTGAAGGGCAGAAAATTCCTGAACGGTTTCATCCTCTTCACCATGTATTTCAGCGCCGGTATGATCCCACACTATGTGATGCTCAGCAATCTGGGCATGCTGGAAACCGTATGGGTACTGGTGATTCCAAGCTGCCTGAGCGTTTACAACATGATTATCATGCGCTCCAGCTTCTACAGTGTGCCGGAATCCCTGCGGGAGGCGGCGGAGATTGACGGCGCGGGCCCCATTCGTACGCTTGTGCAGATCTATCTGCCCCTGAGCAAGCCCGTACTGGCCACGCTGGCGCTGTTCTACGCCGTGGGCCGCTGGAACGGTTTTTCCGACGCGCTGCTGTACATCAAGAAGACCCGGGAACTGTATCCCATCCAGCTGTATCTGTACAATATCCTGCAGAATGCCAGCAGCGGCGAAGCTGCCGCCCAGGAAGGCTTTGCCATGCCGGGCCTGAGCGAAACCCTGAAGATGGCGTCCGTCATGTTTGCGACCGTGCCGATCCTGCTGGTTTACCCCTGGCTGCAGCGCTACTTTGTCAGCGGCGTCACCATCGGGGCGGTCAAAGGATAAATGTATGTATTTTAAGGGCTTGTGCCCTTGAAAAAAAAAAGGAGGAAAGAAACATGAAACGTATCCTGGCTCTGGTTCTTGCGCTGGCGATGCTCGCCACACTGGGCATCACTTCCGCTTTCGCGGCGGATGACGGCTTTGTGGACGGAAAGTTCACGGAGACCCGTCACATCACCGTGCGGCTTTTCCAGCGCGGTGACAATGTTCCCGAGACCTCTCCCTTCGCCGACTACATCCGTAACGGCATGCTGGAGAAGTACAATGTGGAAGTGGAGTTCGCTGTCGGCGGCCGCTGGACTGAACCCGAAGATCTGGGCAACCTGCTTGCGGCTCAGAGCGCTCCCGATATCTGCTACACCTATTCCTACTCCACGATCCTGAACTACGCGGACATGGGCGGAATTATCGATCTGGCTCCGTACATTGAAGAGTATAAGGGTCTGCTGCCCAACCTGTTCTCCCTGCTGGGCGAAGAGAACGTTTACTGGGACAAGGACCCCGAAACCGGCAAACTGTGGGCGCTGGAAACCCGTCTGGTCAACAATGCCCGCATCAACACCTTCATCCGCAAGGACTGGCTGGACAAGCTGGGAATGGCGCTGCCCACCACCAAAGCTGAATTTGAAGCCTGCCTGATCGCTTTCCGCGACAATGCTGAGCTCCTGCTGGGCGAAGACGCCAACAAGATGGTGCCCTACAGCACCAGCCAGGATATCGGCTGGCGCAACAACATCCTGACTGTGTCCTTTGTGCCGGACGACATTACGGATGAAGAACTCTATATCCGCGGTTTCGACGATCGGCAGCAGTTCCTGCCGGGCGCCAAGGAAGCCATGCGGCTGCTGAACAAGTGGTACAACGAAGGCCTGGTCTGGAAAGACTTCGCCCTGTACGGCAGCGGCGACACCACCGAAGACGACAACCTGAAGGCCGGCTTTGTGGGTGCTTTCCAGCACAACTATGACTATCCCTACCGCAACGGCGATGACTCCATCAGCGCGAACCTGAAGCGCAACGTGGGCGAAGACGCTGAATTCGTTGCTGTCGACTGCTTCGAGAATGACGCCGGTGTCTATCGGAAGTACCTGGGCAGCACCGTCGACCGTAAGGTTTGCTTCCCCTCCACGAATGACGAAATCCTGGCCAGCCTGCTGTATCTGGACTTCATCTCTTCTCCCGATACGATCCTTGCGCTGCAGACCGGTACCGAAGGCATCAACCATGAGCGTGCCGAGAACGGCGCTTACATCATGAAGGCTGTTGATTCCGCTGATCCCAACTATCAGGCCAGCCTGAACAACATCGACTTCACCATGACCTGCAACGGCCAGTATCTGGGCGAATACACCGAAGTCAGCTTTGCCTACGGCTATTCTCCCGTCGATCCCGCGGTTGTGCAGAACGCCTATGTTGTCGCCATGAACGGCGGCCGCGTGCCCGCTCACTTCATCCTGCCGGCCATCGAAGCGGAAGTCGGCATCGGCACCACGCTGAGCGACGAGCGCGATTCCTTCCTGAACAAGGCTGTGACGGCCCCCGTTGAAGAGTTCGACGCGGTTTATGATGCCGGCGTGGAGAACTATATGGCGATCGGCGGTCAGGCGATCATGGACGAGCGTGCTGAGAAGATTCAGGCTGCTACCGGCTATGTGTTCGAGAAATAAGGTTCCGGACAGTAACCTGTAATTCAAACTGAAAAGGGACGGTCCTTCTGTACTCAGTTCCACTGAAACTCAGAAGGATCGTCCTTTTGTAATGAGAGCGGTTTGTTACAATTTCATACTCGAATCAATTTCCTTCTTCCGGTACTGCCGGAGCTGCTTCCGGTACTGGCTGGGGGACATCCCGACGATCTTGCTGAAGGAACGAAGGAAATTCGAATAATCGTTGAAGCCGCACTGATAGGCGATATCGTTCAGGGAGGCGGAGCCCAGCATCTGCTGGCGGGCCAGCATGACCCGCCGGTAGAGGACGTAGTCGTAGACGCTGCGGTTCGTGAAACGGACGAACTCGTGGGAGAGATAGGAAACGCTGACGCCGAAGGAACGGGCCAGATTTTCAATGCGGATCGGCTGGGTATAGTGATTGTTGATATAGGACAGGATCTCCTGAATGATGTCGCTGCCGAAGGCTTCGCCTTCGACGGGCGTGTTCCGCCGCATGGTGCGGCAAAGCAGCGTCATCGTGTTCATCATGAGAGAATAATTCTGAAACCGGTGATAGGCGTCGTTTTCAAACGACTCGTTTTCCTGGTTCTCCCGGATTTTGCGGATCCAGGCAACAAACTGCGCCGCGTCCTGCTCCGAAAGCTGATAGGTGCAGACTTCACCGGCTGACTGGGAACGGAAAAACTGATCCAGGTCAATCTGGCCGCATCCCAGCACACGGATGACTTCCGGAGAAAGATTCAGATAAGCCCTTTCGTAGTTGTGCATTTCATGGGTGCAGGACAGGCCGTGCATACAGAAGGGCGGCAGAATAAAGATCTGGTTCGGCTTCAGCAGAAACAGCTGATTATCGACGCCCATATATTCGCCGCCGCGGATATGAATATAAAACTCAAAATAGTCATGGCAGTGGAACTGCGTAACCTCAAAGGTTTCGCTGACCTGATAATGCGCTTCGTACCCCTGATGGCCCTGCTGCCCCATGGGGAGAAAGGGCGCCTGCGTGAGATCTGTCTGAACGGAAGCCATGCCTTGTTCCTCCTGTTTCGTATTGTGCAGGATTTGCATACATTGAAACATGATTTATATAGCATTGTCAAGGGCCTGCAAGTATACTGAAGAAAAAGTACGGACAGCTGGAAAAACAATGCGGAACAAAAGGGAATCCGGCAGAAAAGAACAGGGAGAGGGATACTTATATGATTCGCGTTGCGATTGTCGGAACTGGCGGAATCTCCCATGCGCACATCAATGCATATCTTCGGTTTCCGGACCGGTGCAAAATAGTTGCGCTGGTGGATATCATTCCGGGAAAGGCGGAGCGGGTCAGGGCACAGTACGGGCTGGACGCGGAAGTGTTCCTGGACCACCATGACGTTCTGGGGATGGACGTTGATCTGGTGGACGTCTGCACACCGCCGTTTGTTCACGCCGAAATCAGCATCAACGCGCTGCGAAGCGGCAAGAACGTGGTATGTGAAAAACCGATGGCGGCGTCGCTGGAGGAATGCGACGCCATGCTGAAGGCCAGGGACGGGAGCGGAAAGAAGCTTTCCATTATCGCGCAGAACCGCTTCCGGGAGCCGATCCGGAACCTGAAAGCGCTGCTGGACAGCGGGATCGCGGGCCCGGTCCGGCACGCGCAGATCAATTCCTTCTGGTTCCGGGCACACTGCTACTATGATCTCTGGTGGCGGGGAACCTGGGAGAAGGAAGGCGGCGGATGCACGCTGAATCACGCCGTGCATCATATCGACATGCTTGGCTGGATGATGGGCACACCGAAGCGGATAACCGCTGTGCTGGCCAATACCGCCCACGACAACGCAGAGGTGGAAGATCTTTCCGTCTCCGTGATGGAATATCCCGGCGCCCTGGCGACGGTGACGGCCTCCGTGGTGCATCACGGAGAGGATCAGGAACTGATCTTTCAGTGTGAAAAGGCGAAGCTTGCCGCACCCTACAGCGTGTTTGCCTCGCAGCCCCAGCCTAACGGTTTTCCGCTGAAGGAGCCGGATCCGGCTTTTCAGAAGCAGGCGGACGACCTGATCGCCTCCCTTCCGCCGGTTCCCTATGAGATGCATGAAGGCCAGCTGGAGAACGTGCTCACGGCCATTGAAACGGGCGGAGACGTGGCGATTACCGGCGAGGACGGCCGCAGGACCATTGAGCTGATCACGGCGATCTATAAAGCCGGGGCGGAGAGACAGACCGCAGTGCTGCCGCTGGCGAAGGACGATCCGTTTTACACCGTGGAAGGGATCCGGGCGAACGTACCCCATTTTTATGAGAAAACCGCTTCCGTGATGGAGCTGTCCGGCGATCTGACGTTCGGGGCGGATTTTAAGCAGGGAGGGAAAGGAAAATGAACGTGTCCGACGGAATGAACTATGCGCCGAAGGGAAAACCGCAGCCGGTGGTGAAGGACCGGGAATTCGTCTTTTCCGCCGTCCGCCTGGATCACGGGCATATCTACGGTATGTGCAACGGGCTGACCGAAGCCGGCGGCACGCTGAAATACGTCTACGACCCGGACAAAAGGAAAGTGGCCGCGTTCCTGAAGGCTTTCCCCCAGGCGAGGGCCGCCAACAGCGAGGAAGAAGCGCTGGAGGATTCTGAAACGCATCTGATCGCCGGCGCGGCTGTGACCAGTGAGCGTTGCGCCCTGGGGCTGAAGGCCATGGAGGCGGGGAAAGATTATTTCACCGACAAGGCTCCCTTCACCACGCTGGGGCAGCTGGCCTCCGCCCGGGAAACCGCGGCCCGCACGGGAAAGAAATATATGGTATACTATGCGGAGAGGCTCCATGACGAAGGCGCGATTCTGGCGGGATACCTGGTTGATCAGGGAGAGATCGGCAGGGTGATCGCGGTCACCGGCTTCGGTCCGCACCGCCTGGGCGCGCCGGGAAGGCCGGCCTGGTTCTTCGAGCGGGAGAAATACGGCGGAATTCTCTGCGACATCGGCAGTCATCAGATCGAGCAGTATCTCCACTACAGCGGGGAGGAGGACGCGGAAGTCGTCTCCAGCCGGATCGCGAACTACGCCCATCCGGAATATCCGGAGCTGGAAGATTACGGGGACTGTATGCTGCGCGGGAAAAACGGAACCTCCAACTATTTCCGCGTGGACTGGTTCACGCCGGACGGGCTTCGCACCTGGGGAGACGGCCGTGTGTTTATCCAGGGCGCGGAAGGGTTCATCGAAGTCCGGAAATACGTAAATCTGGCATCCGAGCAGCCGGGTGGCGGACACGTGTATCTGGTCAACGGCAGCGGGGAGAAATATCTGAACGCGGTGAACGCTACCGGCTATCCATTCTTCGGGCAGCTGATTCTGGACTGCCTGAACCGCACGGAAAACGCGATGACGCAGGAACACGCGTTCAAGGCCGCGGAACTTTGCCTGATCGCGCAGGAAAAGGCGGTTCGTGTCAAATAAGCAAGCAGAGGCCAATATGAAACAGATACGTTTGGGCGTTATCGGGATCGGAAACATGGGCTCCGAGCACTGTCGGAATCTGCTGTCCGGCGCGGTTCCGGAGATGGCGCTGACCGCGGTTGCGGATCTGCGGGAAGAACGCAGAAGCTGGGCGAAGAAGAATCTGCCCACGGAAACCACGATCTATAAATCCGGAGACGAGCTGATCGATTCCGGAACCTGCGAGGCGGTCCTGATCGCCGTACCGCACTTCGGGCATGCGCCCCTCGCGGTCCGGGCTCTGCGGAGCGGGCTGCACGTGCTGTGCGAGAAGCCCATCGCCGTAACCGTGGGGCAGGCCCGCGGCATGCTGCAGGCCGCGGAGGAAAGCGGGAAAACCCTTGCCCTGATGTTCAACCAGCGCACTAACTGCGTTTACCGCGCTATCCGGCGGGAACTGGATTCCGGAAAATACGGGAAGATGAAGCGGATGAGCTGGATCGTGACGGACTGGTATCGCACCCAGCGGTATTACGATTCCGGTTCCTGGAGGGCCACCTGGAAAGGGGAGGGCGGCGGCGTGCTGCTGAACCAGTGCCCCCATCAGCTGGACCTGCTGATCTGGCTGTGCGGAATGCCGGATGCGGTCCGGGCCTTCTGCCATGAAGGGAAATGGCACCATATCGAGGTGGAGGACGACGTGACCGCCTATCTAGAATTCCCCGGCGGCGCCACCGGCGTGTTCGTCACCTCCACGGGGGATCTGCCGGGCACGAACCGGCTGGAGATCGACTGCGAGCAGGGCAAGCTCGTGTGCGAGAACGGGCAGGTACACAGCTGGCTCCTGCCGGAAAACGAGCGGAAGGTATGCTTTGAAAGCCTGAATCCCTGGTATCAGACCACGCCGCTGGAAAGCGAGCCGGAAACGGACGGGAAGAACGAGCAGCACATCGGCGTGATGAAGGCGTTCGCGGCCCATATCCTGCGGGGAGAACCGCTGGTTGCCTCCGCGTCGGACGGCCTGAACGCGCTGACCCTGTCCAACGCGATTCATTTGTCCGGCTGGACCGGTGAAACCGTCCGGATTCCCCTGGATGAGGAGGCTTTCGACGCGCTGCTGCAGCAGAAAATCGATGGCTCCGCCGGGAAGGATACGACAGATCAGACCTATGAGACGGACCACAGCAGTACCGGATCCGGATATTGACGTACAAACGGTCCGACGGACTGCAGCATAAAATCCGACATCACAGAGGCGTCCGGCCCAAAGAAAGCCGGATGCTTTTCTGATTTCAGGAAAAGGTGCTGAAACCGGCCCGGATGCTTGCGGAATCCCGGATTCCGATGTTGACAAAGGCATGGGGCGGCGATATAATTATACAGGTTATGGCCTGGTGTTCTTTTGGCTGTTTCCGCTGAGTGACGCTGACGTTCTTTTTTGAGAAATTGCCCGGAAAGGTGGATCTGAGAATGGACGCTTGTACCGCGATTGTTGGAATTAACTGGGGAGACGAAGGAAAAGGCAGAATGGTGGACCTGCTGACGGAGAACTTCGACATCGTTGTCCGTTACCAGGGCGGCGGCAACGCCGGTCATACCATTGTCAATCAGTACGGTGAGTTCATGCTTCACCTGCTTCCGTCCGGCGTTTTCAGGAAGAACGTGGTGAACGTGCTCGGGAACGGCGTCGCGCTGGATCCGGAACACCTGCTGGAGGAAATTCAGATTCTGCAGGCCAAGGGCGTCGAAGTGACGCCGGACAACGTGAAAATCAGCAACCGGGCGTCCCTGCTCCTGCCCTGGCACCGGAAAATGGACGCGCTGGAGGAATCCCGCCTGAAGGAAAAGCAGTTCGGTTCCACCAAGAAGGGAATTGCGCCTTTCTACTCCGATAAGTATCAGAAAAAGACGGTGCTGGCCGGCGAGCTGTTCTATCCGGAAGTGCTGCATCACCATCTGAACGACCTGCGGGAGTGGAAAAACCTGGTTCTGACCGGCGTGTATGACGAGAAACCGGTGACCGAGGAAGAGATCGACGCCTGGCTGGACAAGTATTGCAAGCCCCTGATGCCCTATATTCAGGACACCAGCGAGTTCCTGATGGAAGAGCTGCACTGCCATAAGCAGATCCTGTTCGAAGGACAGCTGGGCGCCCTGCGGGATCTGGACTTCGGCATTTATCCGTATACGACGTCCTCCAACGTGCTGGCGTCCTACGCGCCTATCGGCTCCGGTATGCCCGGCGTGGAGATCGACCGGATCATCGGCGTCGTGAAATCCTATTCCAGCTGCGTCGGCACAGGCCCCTTCGTCTGTGAAATGTTCGGCGCGGAAGCGGACCGGCTCCGTCAGATCGGCGGCGAGTTCGGACACAGGACCCATCGCGTGGGCCCGATCGACCTGGTGGCGACCCGGTACGGCGTTCAGATTCAGGCTGCGACGGAAATCGCTCTGACGAAGCTGGACGTTCTGAGCAAGATGGACGAGATTCCGCTGTGCGTCCGGTACCGCCTGGACGGCGTGGAGACGGACAAGATGCCTTTCCCGTCCGTGCTGGACAAGTGCGAGCCCGTGATCGAAAAGATGCCCGGCTGGCAGAGCGATATCAGCGGCATCCGCACCTGGTGGGACCTCCCGAAGGAAGCCCAGGATTACGTGAAGCGCATCGAAGACGCCATCGGCGTGGTCATCAAGTGGATTTCCGTCGGTCCGGAACGGCACAGCATCATCCGCCGCGGATAAGCCGCTTCATCCGGTGATTGATTTGCCGAAAGCAAATCAATCCGGTATTCTTCGCATCGATAGAGAACCTGGGAACCAGGCGCGTTATCTGCTTAATCAGGATTAACTTTCATGGACAGCCGGACCGGGTTTCAGCGGGCAGCCGTACGTGGAGTGATCAATATTTTAAAAGGGGTACGAAAAATGAAAGGAAATGTTCTGGTCGGTCAGTCCGGCGGTCCTACCGCGGTAATCAACTCCAGCCTCGCCGGCGTGTTCAAGACGGCGATGGAGCGTGGCTTCAGCAAGGTGTACGGGATGCGTTACGGCATCCAGGGTTTCATGGATGAGCAGTATGTGGATCTGTCCGAGCACATCCGGAACGAACTGGATCTGGAACTGCTGAAGAGAACGCCCTCCGCTTTCCTGGGCACCTGTCGTTACAAGCTGCCCGAGATTCATGAGGACAAGGCGGTTTACGAGCGGATTTTCGAGCTGCTGAACAAGCTGGACATCGAAGTGTTCATCTACATCGGCGGCAACGACTCCATGGATACCATCCGGAAGCTGTCCGACTATTCTCTGCTGACCGGCGCCAAGCAGCGCTTCGTCGGCTGCCCGAAGACCATCGATAACGACCTGGCGATCACGGACCACACCCCCGGCTTCGGCAGCGCGGCCAAGTACATCGCCACCTCCGTCAAGGAAATCATCTGCGACGCGATGGGCTTCTCCTACAAGAAGAAGAACGTGAACATCGTCGAGATCATGGGCCGGAACGCCGGATGGCTGACCGGTGCCGCCGCGCTGTCCCGCAGCGAGGACTGCGACGGACCCGACCTGATTTATCTGCCTGAAGTTCCCTTCAGCATCGAAGGATTCGTGGAGAGTGTCCGGAAACTGCTGGAAAAGAAGGACGTGGTCGTGGCCGTCGTTTCCGAAGGCATCAAGACCGAAGAAGGCAAGTACGTGTGTGAATACGCCACTGATTCCGCGACGACGGACGCCTTTGGCCATATCCAGATGACCGGTACCGCCGCCTTCCTGTCCAACGTGGTCAAGAAGGAAATTGGCTGCAAGACCCGCGCTGTCGAGCTGTCCACCCTGCAGCGGTCTGCCGCTCACCTGGCCAGCAAGATCGACGTGGACGAAGCCTTCAACGTCGGCGGCGCCTGCATCAAGGCCGCGGACGAAGGTTCCTCCGGCGTCATGGTCGTGATCGAGCGCGTTTCCGACGATCCTTATCAGAGCGCGACCGGTGTGTACGACGTGCACCGCATCGCCAACGACGAGAAGGTCGTTCCGCGGAAGTGGATCAACAAGGCCGGCAACTATGTGACCGAAGAGT
>CAMKJS010000023.1 GCA_946413245.1 uncultured Clostridia bacterium | reverse complement strand
CTGTTCCAATGGATATTTATCTGTTTATGGTTCGCCTACCCCGTGAACAGTAACGATTCCGGGATATTCGCTATTTTCAGACAAGTCCCATCTTTTCATTCCCCCGCACCTGTGCTATAATGTGTTTATCTTTGATGAAGGAGGTCTTTTCCTATGCCCTTAGTAACCACAAAAGAAATGTTTAAGAAGGCATATGACGGCGGATACGCTGTCGGCGCTTTCAATGTCAACAACATGGAAATCATTCAGGGTATCACCGAAGCTGCCGGAGAGCTGAAGGCTCCCGTGATCCTGCAGGTTTCCAAGGGCGCCCGCGCCTACGCGAACCACACCTACCTGGTCAAGCTGGTTGAGGCTGCCGTGCTCGAGAATCCCGAGATTCCGATCGCGCTGCACCTGGACCACGGCGATTCCTTCGAGCTGTGCAAGAGCTGCATCGACGGCGGCTTCACCTCCGTCATGATCGACGCTTCCTCCAAGCCCTATGAAGAGAACATCGCCCTGACCAAGAAGGTCGTCGAATACGCGCACGATCACGGCGTCGTGGTCGAAGCGGAACTGGGCACGCTGGCCGGCGTGGAAGACGAAGTTTCCGTCGAAGCTGACAAGGCCATGTATACCCATCCCGAAGAAGTGTACGACTTCGCCACCAGGACCGGGTGCGACTCCCTGGCCATCGCCATCGGCACCAGCCACGGCGCGTACAAGTTCAAGCCCGGCACCAAGCCCCAGCTCCGGTTCGACGTGCTGGAGGAGTGCGAGAAGCAGCTGCCCGGTTTCCCGATCGTGCTGCACGGTTCTTCCTCCGTCCCGCAGGAATTCGTGGCTGAAATCAACAAGTACGGCGGAAACATGCCCGGCGCCATCGGCATTCCGGAAGAGCAGCTCCGTCAGGCGGCCCGCAGCGCTGTCTGCAAGATCAACATCGACTCCGACATCCGTCTGGCCATGACCGCCGTGATCCGCAAGTACTTCGCGGAGCATCCGGATCACTTCGATCCCCGTCAGTATCTGAAGCCCGCCCGCCAGGCCGTGAAGGACATGGTCGCCCATAAGATTAAGGACGTGCTCGGCTGCGACGGAAAGGCCTGATCGTTCTGAAAAAATACCGGAAAGCGAAACCGCTTTCCGGTATTTTTTTACGTTTCTTTCGTTTCTTTTTCCCGTTTTTTATTCTCCGCGCTTTTTTACGCCGACGTAGATTTTCTCCGCCTGGGGCTTATAGGTATCGGTGTCCAGCTCCTTTTTCGCCGTCAGGGTGGTGCCGGTGTATTCCAGCCGGTAGCTCTTGACCACATAGCCCGGCTTTGCCTTTGAGACGCTCTTCTGCTGATCGGTGTAGGTGACGTATTCCCCTTTTGTATCCTTTACATACTCGGGATTCTCCGGCGGTTCCAGTTCCTGGACGATTTCGGACACGAGCTGATACCGGATTTCTCCCAGATCCTCGCCGTACATGGTTACCTTGGCGATCTGTCTCCGCTTGTTGCTCGGATCCTGCTGGACGCTCGACACGATATAGATGTTCGACTCCGTATCGTTCTTGAATTCCAGGTCGATCTTCCGTTTTCCTTCCCAGTACACGGTGGCGTCCATGCCGTAATCCGTATAGGTTACGCTGTCGGAATGCGGCTCCCTGTGCAGAATTTTGAGCCCCGCGTTGACCGCCGCCTGATAGACGGTGGTGCTGGCCTGGCATACGCCGCCTCCGACGCCCATCACGTGCTCGTTATAGACGTATTCGACCGCCGGCTGGAATCCGTTCGCCGTGGTCCGCTGGCCCACGACGCCGTTGAAACTGAATTTCTTGCCCGGCTCCAGCACATAGCCGTTGATGATTTCCAGGGCACGGGCGATGTTTTGGTTCCGTTCCACCGGGGAAATGCTGGAGATCGGCGTATACACAGAGGAGCGCAGGGCATAATGCTTCTGCAGCTCCACTTTGGTCACGTTGGGATACACGGTTTCCGGCTTCAGCTCCACGCTTCCGTTTTTCATCTCGGAAACCATCTCGTACAGATGCTCGATCACGGGTTCGATATCCAGCCGTTTTCCGTATACCTCGTCGGTAAACGTAAAGGGATAGGACAGCGACGGGTCGAAGGAGACCAGCGCGGCGTCCACTGCCGGGGTATCGATGCTTTCCTTGATGCCGGACATCAACGCGTCGATCATCGCCGTATCCCCGCTGGGTGTGGCGGTATTGGCGTGGTACGGATTCGCCCGCAGCTCCTGCATGGCCACGTAGCGCTCCTCATAGTTACCCTCGTGGCCCTGCTGCCAGGCCCTGTTCATGACCTCGCTGATATCCACGCTCAGGTTCAGCATGGCCGCGTCGATGGTGGCCACGACGTTCCCTTCGTAGGTCAGCTGGACGCTCCACGCGTCGTTGCGCTGTCTGATCTGGGACTGCACGGAATTCAGGGCCTGTTCCGGTGTCATGCCCTCCAGATCGATCCCGTCCACGTACACACCCGGGACGAACAGTCCGTCAAAGGGCTGAACCGCGTCGTTGATCTCCTTCGTCTTCTGATAGCTCATGTAGGCGAAGGCGCCGCCGGCGCCGAACACGGCGACCAGCAGAATAATCAGAAAAGCCCGCAGCCCTTTCCGGGCTTTTTTCGGTTTCGGCTGCGGCGGGGCCTGCATGGCCACATATCCGCGATGTCCGCCGATGCTTTCATAGGAACCGGTCTGATACCGTCCGGGGTTCGCTCTCTGCTGTCCCGGATAAGCCTGCTGGGATCCCTGCGGAGCCGCGTAGGGGTTCCCCTGCGGGATTTGGTACGGATTTCCCTGGGGCGCCCCGTAGGTTGGCTGCGCGCCGCCTGCCGGAACGCCGTAGGGCTGGCTCTGCTGCCCCCCGTATGGTACTGGCACATATCCCCGGGTAGTTCCCTGAGAGGATGCCATGGCGCCGGCGGCAGTCTGAACACGCTGCGGCGTCTGTGCGCGGCGGCGTCTTCCTGCTCCCTTCTGTGGTTCCGTCATGATCATCCTGCTCCTTCTCGGTCTGCCTGCCGCACATCCATGCGGCCGTGCGTATCACTGTGCTTTATTCTCCGTCTTCCGGCTGCGCGGCGGCAGTTTCCGCCGGCTGATCCTCAGCGGCGTTCTTCGCTTCAGCCGCTGCGGACGCGGCAGCGTCCGCCAGTACCTGTTCGGTCGTCCTGGGCTTGTCGTCCCCCAGCCCTTCCGCGACGTTTCCGGACTCCATAATGGAGAGGAATTCCGCCCGGTTCAGGGTATCCTCCCTGAGCAGCGCTTCCACCAGGCTGTCCAGCCGGTCCTTCTTTTCCCGGATGATGCGCTTGGCCGTCTCATAGCACTTCGCCAGCATCTCGGAAACCTCGCGGTCGATCCGGGCGGCGATTTCCTCGCTGTATTCACGGCTCTGGCCGAATTCCATGCCGACGAACACTTCCTGGTCGCTGCCGAGATAAATGGTTCCGATATTGTCGCTCATGCCGAACTGGGTCACCATCTTCCGGCAGATCTCAGTAGCCCGCTTCAGGTCGCTGGAGGAACCGGTGTAGATTTCTCCCAGCGCCACTTCCTCTGCGGCATGTCCGCCCAGCATCATAGCGATCTGATCCAGCAGCTCGCTGCGGCTCACGTTGTCGTGTTCCTCAGCCGGCAGGGCCAGCGTATGGCCGGCCGCCTGCCCCCTCGGAACGACTGTGATCAAATGCACTTCGTCGCATCCCGGCAGCATATGGCCCACGATGGCGTGGCCGCCTTCGTGATAGGCTACCATCCGCTTGTCCTTCTCGTTCACCTTGTGGCTCTTCTTCTCGGGACCCATCTGCACCCGGGCGATGGCGTCGATCAGCAGCTGCTGGGTAATCTTCGTCGTCTTGGAGCGGGCGGCCAGGATCGCCGCCTCGTTCATCACGTTTTCGAGATCCGCGCCGGTGGCGAAGGGCATACGCTTCGCGATATTATCCAGATCCACGTCCGAATCCAGCGTCTTTCCCTTGCTGTGCACCTTCAGGATGGCGACACGGCCTTCCTGATCGGGATAGTTCACGGTTACCTGGCGGTCAAACCGGCCCGGCCGCATCAGTGCGGGATCCAGAATATCCCGGCGGTTGGTGGCGGCCATCACGATAATGCCTTCGTTCACGGCAAAGCCGTCCATTTCCACCAGCAGCTGGTTCAGCGTCTGCTCGCGCTCGTCGTGGCCGCCGCCCAGTCCGGCTCCGCGGTGGCGTCCCACCGCGTCGATTTCGTCGATGAAGACGATCGCCGGCGCTACTTTCTTGGCCTGGTCGAACAGGTCACGGACGCGGCTGGCGCCGACGCCCACGAACATCTCCACGAAGTCGCTGCCGCTGATGGAGAAGAAGGGCACGCCCGCTTCTCCGGCCACAGCCTTGGCCAGCAGCGTTTTACCCGTTCCGGGAGGGCCTACCAGCAGCACGCCCTTCGGAATCCGGGCGCCCGCTTCCGTATAGTTCTTCGGATTTTTCAGGAAATCCACCATTTCCTGCAGCTCGGCCTTTTCCTCGTCCGCGCCGGCCACGTCCGCGAAGGTCACCTTGTTCCGCGTGGGATCCTGCATGCGCGCCCGGCTTCTGCCGAAGGACATGACCCTGCCGGTTCCGCCGCCCTGGGCCCGCATGATCAGATACCATACGACGCCCATAATCGCGAGCATGATCAGATACGGCAGGAAGTCGTACCACCAGGGAAGCACCACCGGGGCCCGGTATTCCAGCTCGAAATCCAGATCCATGATCGAGATTTTTTCCAGATCCACCTCGGAGCCCGTTTCTTTTTCGATCTTCTTCGCCTTCATCTGGCGCACGGTCTCGAGGAAATCGGAGCCGATCGTGGTTTCGAAGTCATAACTTCTGTCCGGGAAATCCGCCTTCGCAACGTTGGTCGTGGTGGTCAGGCCTACCAGGCTGTTGTTCCGGATTGCGACCCGGGCCACTTTCCCCTCGTCGATCATCTGCAGAAGCGTGGGATATTCGATCCGCTTGCTGACGGTCTGGTTCAGGCCGCCGCCCATCAGAATCGCGATCAGCAGCAGCGCCACGAGAAGAATGATATATCCCGCAAACCCTTTGGAAGGTTTTTTGATCATATTTCAGCCTCCTATGGATCCGTTTGCCGGATCCGTACAATGAATCGTCCCGCCTCAGTGTTTCTCGTACACCGCTGGAGACAGGATTCCGATATCAGGCATATTCCGGTACACCTGATCGTAGTCCAGCCCGTAGCCTACCACAAATCCGTCCGGAATGTCAAAGCAAACGTAGTCCGCATTCAGCCCCTCCACGCGCCGTCCGGACGGTTTGTCCAGCAGCGTCGCGATCTTCAGGGACGCCGTTCCCCGCTGCAGCAGGAGATTCTTCAGATAACTCAGCGTCACGCCGGAATCCACGATATCCTCCACGACGATCACGTCTTTCCCGAGGATATCCTTGTCCAGGTCCTTCAGGATCCGCACGACGCCGCTGGTCTTGGTGGCGCTGCCGTAGCTGGAGATGGCCATGAAATCCGTGGTAACCGGAAGCGCGATTTCCCGGATCAGATCTGCGAAGAAAATCGAAGCCCCTTTCAGGATGCAGATCATCACCGGCGCCTTTCCTTCGTAATCCCGGGTAATCTGCTGCCCGACTTCCCGCACCCTTTCAGCGATCTTTTCCTTTGTCAGCAGGATGCTTTCCAGATCCTGATACAGCATCGAATCCCTTTCCATTTTTCCGTGTGCGCTCCTTTACGTTTTTTCGGTTTCCGTCCAGGGCATCTCCCCGGACCATTCCAGCATCTCCGTCTGTTCCTCCGGGTTCATCCTGGGGATGTTCCCGGCGCCGACGCCGGCCGCCAGCAGGACCTCGCTGCCCCGGCACAGGAGCGGAATCCGGTCCCGCCAGAACGCTTCGATCCCCCGATCTGTCAGATAATCCTGCAGCTTCCTTGTTCCGCTGCTTCCGAAGGGGCGGATCCGGTCCCCCTGCCGCCGGGTGCGCAGCACGCATCCCCCGGCAAATCCGGCCGGCACGGCCTGGCTGTGTTTCCCGTCTCCGGGAAAGACGCCGTCCGTACGCCGTCTCAGCGTGATTCCGCGGAACGCCGTTTCCGGATCCTTCCAGGGAATCTCCTCTGACGCGAATTTCGTTCCGGTGAATTCCTCTCCCCGGTCCGCGTACAGCCATCTTTTTCCGCGGATCACCCGGATTCCTCCGGGAAGATTCACGGTTCCGCGCTCCTGCCGAAGGAGCCCGGCCAGGCGTTCCGTCTGCTCCGCTGTCAGCTCGTGCTGCTTTCTCTCCGGTATGATCTCGCCGGCCCACATCCGCAGCACCCGGTATGTCAGCGCCGGAGGCAGATCCTTCAGCCGATCCGTGTCCAGCCGGTCTTCCTCGGCGGCAGCGTCCAGAATCCTCTGCGCTTCCTGCCGCAACGCCAGGCTGTCCTCTCCCAGCATCAGCGCGGTGCGGGCCATTTTCAGTCCCGCTCCCGGCGCCAGTTTTTCCAGCCGGGGCATAATCTCCTGCCGCAGGGCGTTCCGGAGATAGGCCGGATCGCCGTTGCTTTCGTCCTCCCGCCACGGGATACCGTCCTTCCGCAGGGCTTCCCGGATTTCCTCCCGCCCGATCGTCAGCATGGGCCGCAGAATCCGCATGCCCATCGCCTCCGTCTCCGGCCGCATGGCGCCGAGCCCGTCCGGCCCGGTTCCGCGGAGCAGGCGCATCAGCATGGTTTCCGCCAGGTCGTCCGCGTGGTGCGCCAGGATGATTCCGTCCGCCCCGGTTTCCCGCAGGCATTCCCGGAAGCAGCGGTACCGCTCTTCCCGGGCCGTGTTCTCGTCCCTCCGGCCGCGGAGATCCGCCCGGTACAGGTGAAACGGGATATTCTCCCTTTCGCAGAGCGACGCCGCGAACCGCGCGTCCTCCCCGGAGGCCTCCCCCCGCAGGCCGTGGTTCACGTGGACGGCTTCCGCCCGGATTCTTCCTCCGCGGATCTCCGGCAGCAGCATCAGGAGCAGCGCCACGCTGTCCGCGCCTCCGGATAATCCCAGCAGGTATTTTCCGTCCGGCACGGAGGTCAGCCTTCGGCTGAGCTCAGCCAGTGAGGTCGTCATTTCCTTACCTCAGCGGCGCGCCGCAGACGTTGCAGGGTTTCAGCTTGTCGTACGGCGGATCGTTGATCTGCCCGTAGGTGAAGGTTCCCTTCATGGGCAGGTACTTCTTGTGCAGGCTCTTGCAGTTCGGATCCAGGTGGTATTTCGTGCCTCCGTCCAGATTGTAATACAGCACCGTGCTCGCCGGATACTGGGGTTCCGCGGTCGGGGTCGGCGTCACGGAGGCCGGGTCCGTCGTCTCGGCGGATTCATAGGATTTCAGGCTCTGGGGATCCACGTACCACTCGTTGCTTTCCTTCACCATCCGGACGTTCAGGCGGTATTTGGAAGAGGGCTTGCCGTTGTTCCGGTCCATCAGCACCTGGATGGTCACTGTTCTGCTCTCGTCGTTCACCGTGCCCGTGATATTCTCCGGCACGATTTCGTCCACGATTTTCCGGTTGCCCATCAGCTGGAAGAGGGCCGCCTTCGGATTCTCCTGCCCGTCTTTCCAGGAGGGCATGCACAGGGTCAGCATCTCGTCCGTCTGGTTGGCCCGCCAGTACTGGAAGAACATTTTCAGGCGGTCGACCACGTCCGCGCCCTGCTCCGCGTCGGTCTCCGGCGTGGTCTGCCCGCCCGTGGAGGCGGCGACGCTGTCGATCGGCTGTCCGCTCTGCCCGTCCACCACGCTGCTGCCGATACTCTGGGACTGCGGGGCTCCGGTCGTCTGCTGTGCGGCGGCGGTCCTGTCGTTCCCGTTCGGGTTCGTCGTCGTTCCGCCCTTTCCCGGGTTCAGCATGCTGAACAGGACGACGGCAGTCAGGGCGCCGAAAACAATCGTGTAGCACAGTCTCTTGTTTCCTTCGATCACGGGCTTCACCCAGAAGAAGGCGACGGAAAGCACCGCCGGCGCCAGGAACGCCCACTTCAGCATCCCGAGCCCCGGCGCGAACATGCCCGCGCCGAACAGCGCCAGCAGCACCACGCTGAGCACAGCCAGAATGACGTCGTTCACCCGAAAGGGCTGTTTCCGTGTCTGAACCTTCTGGGGAACGTAGCCGCTCCCGTTCAGCGGAATCGACGAGGACGGATATCCGTTTCCGGCCGGCGGCGGCGCCATCTGGGGATACGGAGGATATCCGCCGGAAGGCTCGCTCACGGGATAGGTCCCGGAGGGATTCCCCTGCGAATAGGGCGTCTGCGGAATATAGCTGCCTCCGGCCGCGGTCCCGGCCTGCGGCGGCTGGCTCCCGGTTCCGTATCCGGCGTTCGGATAGGAATAAGGCTGCCTGCTCCCGGTCGACTGCGGATATCCCTGGGCATACTGCGGCGGATATCCCTGATAGTTCGGCGCGTATCCCTGGTCCGTTCCCACGGGCTGACTCTGGGGATAGGCGTTCTGCGACGTCGGATATCCCTGCATCTGGCCGGAATAACCCTGCATCGCTCCCGGGTATCCCCGCTGCGCGGGGGCGTACCCCTGGGAATACTGCGGATACCCCTGCTGCTGCGCCTGGTACCCCTGCTGGGGAGTCTGATAACCCTGCTGCTGCGGGGCGTACTGCTGATAATTCTGGGGCGCCGCGCCGTACCCGGCCGGCCCGCTCTGCGGATAATTGTTCTGAAAACCGGATTCACCCTGATTCCAGCCGTAGCCGTTTGCTCCTGGCTGCATTCCGGGCTGGTTTCCGGCGTTCTGATTTCTGTATCCCTGCATGTTCTGCGTTTCCTTTCCGTTCCCGGTCAATCCCGCGTTTTTCCGGCGGCCGAAGGCCCCCTTCCGCGGTTTCTTTCCCACGGTCCCGACAGGCATGAGCATAAGAGCTCATTTTGTAATTTTATCATTGTTCACAGGCGTTGTAAATCCCTTTTTCGTCCCTGTTCAGATTGACACGGTTCTTGCCCGCATGATAAAATATGCTGATACTTCTGAAAGGAGAAGGTGTGCACGTGGCTTCGCAGACCAGGTCTTTTCATCAGACGAAGACGGACATCATCATCGGCGTCATGTCTCTGGTGCTGTATATGATCCTGGCGGCCGCTTTTCTCTTTTTCCTCTCCCTGAACAATCCCTTCCTCCGGGTGATCAACCGGACCACGGGTACCACCCTGCTCACCTTTTTCGCCATGACGTTCTCCATGCACGCGGTTTACGGCGGCTTCGACGTGGGCCGGAAAAAGTCCCGGCCGGTGATCTCCGCCATGGTCATGGCGACGGCCGTCACTGATCTTGTTACCTATGTGCAGTATGAAATCATGAATGCCACCGAAGCCCGGAACGGGACCTTTACCTTCTTCGGGAAGGATCTGCTCCTGCTTTTCGCCTGCTTCGCCGTGCAGCTGCTGATCATCATCCTTTTCGTCCGCCTGGGTAATCAGCTTTATTTTCATTTCAATCCGCCCCGGGGCGTGCTGATCGTGCTTGGTTCCGTATCCCAGGAGGAGGAGATCCGGCGGAAAATCAACCGCTATCAGCTCCAGTGGCGCGTGGAGGAAGCGGTCCTGTACAACGTGCCGGACCTGGCGGAGCGGATCCGGAGGGCGGACGTGGTCTTCCTGGCCGCGGTTCCGGAGCAGGCCAAGTACACCCTGCTCAAGATCTGTTACGACGAGCGGAAAGACGTCATGTGCAAGGCGGAGCTCCAGGAAATCATGCTGGCCAACGCCCGTCCCGCCATTGTGGACGACGCTGCCTTCCTGGAGATGGAATACAGCAAATCCTCCTTCTTTCAGCGCTTCGTCAAGCGGGTCGGCGATATCGTTCTTTCCGCCCTCGCGCTGGTGGTGCTTTTCCCCTTTATGCTGGCCATTTTCATCGCGATTAAGCTGGAGGACGGAGGCCCGGCGATCTTCCGGCAGGAAAGGATGACGGCAAACGGCAAATCCTTCGTGATCCGGAAATTCCGCACCATGAAGCCGGACGCGGGAACGGCGGAGCCCGATCATTCCGCCTGTGTGGACGATCCCCGGGTCACGCGGGTCGGCTCCTTCCTCCGGAAATACCGGCTGGATGAGCTGCCCCAGTTTTACAACATTCTGATGGGCGATATGTCCCTCGTGGGCCCGCGGCCCGAGATGCTGGCCAACGTCAGCGAGTATAAGAAGACGCTTCCCTCTTTTGTGTACCGGGAGAAAATGAAGGCCGGCCTGACCGGATACGCGCAGATCGAAGGCCGGTACAACACCTCCGCGGAGGATAAGCTGATGCTGGATCTGATGTATATCGAAAGCTTCTCCCTCTGGCTGGATATCAAACTGTTGCTGCGCACCCTGACCATCCTGGCGAAACCCGATTCCACCCAGGGCTTTACCGCCCCGGCTCGTGAAATAAATAACATCGAAAAAGGAGAAATCATCCGATGAACACCACATTACTGATCATGGCAGCAGGCCTCGGCTCCCGCTACGGCGGCAACAAGCAGATCGACCGGATCGGCCCCAACGGGGAGATTCTGATGGAGTATTCCATTTTTGACGCGATGGAAGCCGGCTTCGACAAGGTGGTCTTTGTCATCCGGAAGAATATGGCCGAAACGTTCCGCGAAATGATTGGCGATAAAATTGCCAGAAAGGTGCAGGTGGAATACGCCTTCCAGGAGTACGACTCCCTTCCCGGCGGCTTTGTTCCCCCGGCGGACCGCACCAAGCCCTACGGAACCGTTCACGCCGTATACTGCGCGCACGACCTGATCCACGAGCCCTTCGCCGTGATCAACGCGGACGACTATTACGGCAAGGACGCCTTCCGCGCCATGGCGGATTCCCTGCGCCGGCTGCGCACCGCGGAAAACAGCGCCTCCATGGTGGCGTATTATCTGAAAAACACCATTTCAAAGAACGGCCACGTCACCCGCGGCGTCTGCTCCACCGATGAGAACAACAACCTGGTCAAGGTGGTGGAGACCTACAGCATTCTTCCCTTCCCGGACGGCACCATCCGCGATATCTATACGGATCCGAACGGCGTCATCCTGGATCCGGACGCCCTCGTTTCCATGAACCTCTGGGGCTTCGCGCCCTCCTTCTTCGACGCCGCGAAGAAATACCTGCAGGATTTCCTTTTCTCCGAAGAAGGAGAACCGCTCAAGAAGGAATGCCTCCTTCCCGCTCTGGTGGATCATCTGATGCACACCCAAGGCCTGAAGGTGGAAGTGCTCTCCACGAAGGCGGTCTGGTTTGGCGTAACGTACAAGGAGGACAAGGCGACCGTCGCTTCGAAGCTGCAGGAGCTCCATGACGATGGCAGCTATCCGCCGGCACTGTAATGAAGACGTATCTGCTTTCCGTCGGTCAGGCTGCGGAGCGTGCTCTTCCCGCCGTTCTCACCGCCCTCTCCTGCGGAGCGACAGGCCGCGCTGAGGAAAACGGCTCTGCTCTTTCCTCTCTGGACATCTTTCATATCACGGAAACGGATCTGAATCCGGTTCTGGACCCCATGATCCGGGATTTCAACGAATGCTGCCGGCTGTTTTCCGGCAGCCGGAATCCCGGCTTCTTTTCGTGTTCCTTCTCCCTCTCCTCCTGCCGTCCGGAGCTCCCGCCGATCCGGGAGCTGTATGAGAATCCCGCCTCCTCCCGGCTGCTGGGCGCGCTTCGCGGGCCCGGGATTCCCCTGGCGTATAAAACGGACCGGGAAGCGGTGGAATGGGCCTTTTCCGCCATGTTGTGCGCGGATCCGGCGTCGGAGGCGCTGTCTGCCCTTTTCGCCTGGCTGGAGAAAGTAAACACGGAAGCGGCGGAAGCCGGCGGATGCCGCTTCGTGCTGCTGGGAGACCTCTGCGGCGCTTTTTCCGCCGGCATTCTCCTGGCGCTGCTGCCCTGGCTGCGGAAAACCCTGAACGTACCCGATCCCTTCCTCTCCCTGATCGGTCTCGCGGAGCTGTCCTCCGGGCAGGCGGCTGCTTCACAGACCGTTCTGCGGAAGGTTCTTTCCGCCCTGTCGGACCGGAATCTGGTGCGCGTCACCGAGGGGCGCGACACCGCCGGCGCGGACGCCGCCTGGGTCGTTTCCCTTCCCTCCTCCGTTTCTTCGGAGGCGGCTTTCTCGTTCCTTTCCGGCCTGGCTTCCGCCCGGGTGCTGGGCAATTTCCTGTTCCGTTTGTCCCTGCCGTCCTTCGGGCTGCATACGCTGGAAATTCCGGCGGTACCCCAGCTGGTGTCCCTGGACGACCGCGCGGAGGATACGGCCGCTTTCCTCGCGGCGTCCGCCTGGTGCCTCAGCGATCTGTTTCCCTCGCTGGTGTCGTATCTGGAGCACCCCGCGCTGCTTCGCTCCCTTTCCCCGGCTGCCCGCAGCGGCCTGTTCCGCAGGCTCTTCCGCCAGGACAGCGAGGCGGTGGCGCTTCCTCCCGCTTTCCCCGCGCTGCAGCGCTCTCTGAAATCCGTTCTTTCCGTTCTGATCTCCTTCATTCAGGACCTCCCCGCCCCGCTTCGCTTCTCCGAGGCCGAGGAAAAGGCCTGGGAAGCCGCTGTCGCCGCCTGCGGCCGGTATGTTACCGTTGCCTCCGAGTATGACGTTTCCCTGGCGGAGGCCCGGGAATCCGGCGTGGATCAGGTGGCCCCGGTGCACCGGGTTTCCCTGGACGACACCGAGGAAGAGAAAGCCCTTCGCCGGCTGGATGAGCTGGCGGACCAGCTGTCGTCGGAGCGGAACGCCCGCACGGTGGCTTTGGGCAGGCTCGGAGGCTTTCAGGCCCTGCAGGTTCTCTCGGACTGTCAGAACCGGTGCCGGGAAGCGGAGGAAACCGCTCGGAAAAAGCTGGAGCTGCTGTCCTCGGAGGAGGAGCCGGACCGGCTCCGCGTGGGCCTGCAGGAGCGCCGCATCCGGCTGCTTCAGGCAGCCCTGGTGCGCTGCGGAGAGGATCTGGAGGCCGCTTCCGCCTATCCCGCGCTTGCTGAGGCGCCATCCCGCCGGTACTCCGGCGGAGAGCTTTTCGGCAGCGAGCTGATTCATCCGGCCGCGGCCGCCGCGCTCAAGGATCTGCTGTACGCGGAGGACGCAGGCCGGGAGGCCGCGGAAAAAGCCGTGCGCGACGTTCTTCCGAACCTGATTGAGAACAATCCCCTTCCGGACGGGCGCACGCTGCTCCGGTCCCTGCAGCCTTCCGCTCCCGGCTCGGATCCGCTCTCGCCCCTGGCAGTCCTGTTCCAGGCGGCTTTCTCCGCCTGCCGGGAGGCGCTGCATCCTCTTCGGGCAGTTTCGTCCATCGGGTCCGTGCCTTCGATCCCGCTCCTGCCGGACGCGCTGCCCCGATCCCCGCTTCTCTCGGTTCCGGGACTGCTCTCCATCCTGCCGGTCACGGATCAGGCGGACGGATTCACCCATCTGCGGGGACTGCTGGCCATGCTGGTGCTTCGCCAGTACC
Organism: uncultured Clostridia bacterium; assembly: GCA_946413245.1. Lineage (GTDB taxonomy): Bacteria > Bacillota > Clostridia > Christensenellales > Aristaeellaceae > Aristaeella. Next base: position 30,757 of record CAMKJS010000023.1, on the reverse strand, counting down.
GCCGGGGCGGAACGGAGGAGGCCGTCCTCACCCGGGAACTTCTTCGGGCGTCCGATTCCCCGGTGCTCAGCACCTGGCTCACCTCTTCCGCCGCCGAGTCCGTCTGGCTGATTTCCCTCGAGCAGAAGGAGCAGCGTCTTCCCGCCGCCCTGATTCTTCCGGGCCGGACCATGCTCTCCGCCAAATGGACTGCCGCCCACGCGGCGCTGATTCCCTCTTTTGTTTCCTGGTTCGACGCGGATACCCTTTCCTTCCGGGATCCCTGCCATTATCTGGGGGACAGCGACCGGGTCATTCTGGCGGAGTGGCTCGGCCTGTTGCTGCGCTCGGAAGCATTCCCGAAGGATTCGGCCTTCTCCGTTTTCCTCTCCGCCTTCCTGGAGGACGTGCGGAAGCGGGATCCTGCCGGAGAGGAGGATCCGCTCTTCTCCACGCGGCTCAGCGCCGCCTGCGGCCTCACGGAGCTCCCGGCCTATACCGCGTTGCTTCATCGGATGCACGCCTGGTATGAGCATGCCCTCCCGGAGGACCGGATCGCCTCCTGCCTCACCGGGAAAGAGCATTTCGAGGCCTGTGCCTGCGACGTTCCGGAGGAGATCCTGTATACCTACCGCGGCATTCCCTTCGCCCGGGAGAGCAGCCTGACCCTGCTGGAAAGCCTCTCCGTTCCCGAGGAAAAATATATTCTCTCCACGCTGGACGCGGAGTGCAAAATCCTTTACCGCTCGTCGGACGACTATCGGGATGCCCTCACCCGGAATCTCGCCTCCCTGATAGAACGGTATCCCGACGCCCTGCCTGCCCGCGCGGAAGCCGCCCGCTCTCTTCTTTCACAGGCCCGCCGGCCCATGAAGGAAGCGGTCACGGAGCTCTCCTGGCCCTGGGATACGGCTTCCCCCGCGATCCGGACGATCCTGGAGGAATGCCTGGGCTCGCCCCTGGCGGCCGCCGCGGTCACGCCCTTCAGCGATATGCTCACTGTCTTCCCCGCCCGCACCGGAGATATTATCGGGGACTCCCTGCTGCAGGAGATGTGTACCCTGATTTCCGCGGAGCCGGACCCGGAGGACGAGAATCAGGTCCGCCTTGCGGGAGACACGTTCATTCCGCCGCTTTCTCCCGGCTTCGCTTCCGGGCTCTGCCTGCTGTCGGAAGGTAAAACCCTGATTCAGCCTTCCTTCCTGCGGTTTGAAAAGAAATTCAGCAATACCGTTCAGGTCACCGTGACCCTGGAAGGGAATTTCACCCTTCGCCTCACCCGGAAATACGAGGAGAACGAAATCCTCTCCCTGTACGCGCACCATCTTCCCACGCTGGCCGTCTGGCCTTCGGTTCCCTTTGCCCCGGAGGACTGGCATGCGTATTACGTATACGCGCGCCTTTCGGATTCCCTGCGTTGCGCGGTGACGGTCTCCGCGGAGGATCCGCTGCGGGAGATGGAGGGAAATATGCCCCGCCGGGTCATGTCGCTCCCTTCCTTCCCGCTTTGCTTCGTCCTTTATCATCAGGAGAAGAGCGTCGGCGCGCTTCCGAATCTGCTTCCGAGGCCGGAGATCCCGCGGAAAGGGATCGTCCTCGCCTGCGTCGATTTCGGTTCCGTCGGGTCCTCCGTGGTCCTGGCGGACCGTACCCAGCGGATGCCGCTGAAGAGCCCGGTCTGGGTCCGCACCATTCTGAATCATCCTTCCACCTCCAGGGATCTGCTCCGCCGGGAGTTCCTTCCGGCCGTGCCCGTTTCGGCGCTGCTTCCGTCCCTGGTCCGGCTCTTCCGGAATCAGCCGGGCGCGGATCCCTTCCCCCTGGAGGACGGGATCATCTATATGCCCACCGGCCTGGAGGATCTGCTTTCCGCCGGGGATACACCCCTCTATACCTCTCTCAAATGGGAGGAGGAAAAGGGGCGCGCCGCCGGCCTGTTCCTGCATCAACTGCTGCTCATGACCGCGCTGGAAGCCCGCTGCGCCGGCGCTTCCTCCCTGTTCTGGCGCTTCGGCGTTCCGGACGGGATGGCGCTGGAAGGCCGGGAGCGCCTTCTCTCCCTGCTGAAGCGGCTCACGTCTGCCGTTGCGGCGGAAAGCGGCCTCTCCGCGCCGGATAAGACGCCGAACGCCTCCTTTGCCACGGAGAGCTCCGCCCTCGGCGCGTATTTCCGCTACTGCGCCTCGGAGGATACCCGCGGCGGCTTTATGGTTCTGGATCTCGGGGCCTGCACCGCGGATCTGTCCCTCTTCCTCCGCGGGCGTGAGCAGGCGGTGCGCTGCTGTCAGCTTTCCCTGGGCGTGCATTATATGTTGCTTCCTGCCCTGCTGCGCATGCCGGATCTTCTCACCCGGGATCTGTCCTTCGTGCCGGACGAAGTCTTCCTGCAGCAGCTGCAGAAGGTACAGGAGCTGCTGGTCCGTTCCGTTTCGGACGCGGTGTCCCTCCGTCTGGCCAGAACCGCGCTGGATACCCTCGTCGCAGAGCGTCTTCCCCTCCTGGTTTCCGCTTACGCGCAGAGGAGGATGGACGGGCAGCCCGGGTACCTCGGCTCTCTGCTCCTCCTGCATTTCTGTTATCTGATGATGCTCACCGGCCTTCTGCTCCTGCAGATCGCCTCGGATCACGGGATGAACGATATCCTCCCGGAGCAGATGACCCTTTGCCTGGCCGGCCGCGGCGCATATCTGATGGAGGCCCTCAGCCCCGAGGTCAAAACCGCGCTCTGGCATTTCCTCTCCATGTTCCGGAACCGTCGGGTCGATTCCCTTTCCCTCCTGTTCTCCTCGGAGAAAAAGCTGGAGATTCCGGTCGGCCTCTCGCTGCTGCAGGATGTGACTCCCGGCATGCCCATGTCCGCCACGGTGCCGGCCTCCGTTTCCGTCCGGCCGGAGGAGCTTCTGCCCGAGTTCATGGTCCGGTTCTTCCGGGCCTTCCCTCAGGAAGCGGTTCTGCTTTTCCCCGGCTTTTATACGGATCATCCGGAGTATCCGCTGTCCCCCTACGGGCAGAACATGATCCTCTCCGCCATTCAGACCGCCTTTACCAGTCAGACGGTCATCCGTCCGTATGACGCCCTCGCGTCGTGGATCGGCATCCTCCTTGAACTTGTGCGCACCGGAGGCTGATATGGAAATTCTGACATCCGTGAATAACCCGAAAGTCATGACCTGGCGCTCCCTCAAGGACAGAAAGGGCCGACTGGAAACCGGCCTCTTCCTCGTCGAAGGGGATCGCATCTCCCGGGAAGCCCTGGCTTCTTCCTTCCATGCGGAAGCCGTCCTGGTCCGGGAAGATATCCCTGTTCCGGCGGGCATTCCGGAACAGACTCCGGTCTATATGCTCTCCGGTCGGGTTTTTGATTCCGTCTGCGACACGCGCACACCCCAGGGCATCGCGGTCGTTCTGCGCATGCGGACGACGCCGGCGGACGGTCCCCGGCTGGTGGCGCTGGACCGTCTGCAGGATCCCGGCAATGTGGGCACCATCCTGCGCACGGCCGACGCCGCCGGGTTTAACGGGCTGATCCTGAGTCCGGATTGCGCCGACGTGTTCTCTCCCCGGGTTCTCCGGGCCAGCATGGGCAGCATCTTCCGGATGGGGCTTTCCTTCCCGTCCTCCCTGCCGGAAGAACTCCGGCGGTACCGGGAAATGGGATACTCCGTCCTCTCCAGCCAGCTGGACGGCGAACCGTTTTATCAGCGGAAAAATGTATCGGACCGGCTGATTCTGGTCATCGGCAACGAAGGAAACGGGATCTCCCCGGATGTCCGCGCGGAGGCGACCCATCACCTGTGCCTCCCCATGCGGGGCGGAGCCGAATCCCTGAACGCCGCCATCGCCGCTGCCGTCATGATGTACGATCTCACCCGGGAAATCTGATCCGGCAAATTCTTCCCGTTTTGAATCCCTCAGCGTAAAAGAAAACCACCGGACATTACGCCGGTGGTTTTCCTTTGCGATTCTTTGTATCTCGTGTCAGATCAGTTCATTATTTCCTGGTATGCCGCTGCGTTTTGTTCCCATAGATTGTGTAGGTTTCAGAACCTTTGACGGAATCAACGGTGAAATAGCAGCTGGATGTGGAACTTGAATTATATCCTCCCCACTGTGACACAAATGCGGGGCCCACATAAATGTTATAACTGAATCCGGTCTTCACTTTGAAGGTTATGGTTTTCTTCGTGGTAAGGCCGTCCACCAGGTATTTGTAGGAATAGGTTCCGTCTTTGTCCATTTTATATTCTTCCACCCAGATGGAATGAGACTTACCGCTGCCATAGCTCAGCTTGACGGTCACTTTGTTCTTGTTCCGCTTCACGCTGACGAGCTTGTCCTTTCCAACCTGGGTAAATTTCATGGTCGCCTTGTAACCGGATCCCTTTACGGTCACTTTGCCGGTGCGGGACTTCATAGTGTCGTTGTAATCAAAATGCAGCACAAAGCCGCTCTTGACCTTTTTGACGGTGATCCAGTCTGCATCGGATTTTCCGGTCACAGTACCTGCGCAATCATAAATAATGTCGTCATACCGGATATAGGCACCATCGTCAAGTTCAAAGAGACACCAGGGACTCGACAGAAGGTAGAAGGAAGCGGATTCACCGTTTTCCAGTACACGATATTCGCTCCAGTCAACCAGGTTGCCCTGCGCTACTTCGGATTTTCGCCTGCACTTTGATGTCAGCGGAAGCGACGGTCGCCGCGCTGATCATCATCACCAGCACGAGAAGCAATGCTACGATACGGGTCTTTTTCATAGGGAATACCTCCTAAAAAAGTAGTTAAACACATTATAGGTCTTTATCAGGATCTGTCAACGTCATCATCTGAGCATTTTTAAATCACAAGTTGCGATTGCCGTTTAGGCACTTCGGGAGTAAAATATAGATGCTTCGGTCATTCAGGCTGAAATTGCCCGGTTTATGTCAAACAAAAACGATCCTGAAAGCAGGAAGAAGGAGACAGAACGATGTCCGCGATGAAGAAAATTCTTGCTCTGGTTTTGTCGGTGCTGCTGTTCCCGCTTAACTCTTTTGCGGCGGAAAACGACGTCTTTATCCGCATCGACCGGGATGACCCGGACGCATGGAAAAACGAGCTTGCGAACGTTCGCTTCCTGCCGGAAGAAGGCATGTCCGGCAGCGCGCAATTCTCCGAAGCTCAGTTCCGTGATCTCGCGAAACAGCTCCGGGAACGTTCGGCCAACGTCTGGATCGTCGACTGCCGCCTGGAAAGCCACGGCCTGATCAATGGAATCGCCGTTTCCTGGTGCGGGCCGGAGAACGGGGCCAACCTGGGCAAAACCGCGGAAGAAGTAGAGGCAGATGAAACTGCCCTTTCCGCTGTCGTCGGCACGACAGTCACGGCTTACACCTCGAAGAACGATTTCCCGATAGACGGTTACGAATACCCTGTGGAAACCTGGCAGACGGAGCGCGCACTCACGGAAGCGGAAGGCTTTCACTATCTGCGCCTGGCCTGTCCGGATCATTGCTGGCCCACCGCTGAAGTCATCGACGCCTTTATCGCCTTCGCCGGGGGTGTGGAAGAAAGCGCGTGGCTCCACTTCCACTGCCAGGCCGGTTCCGGCCGGACCGGCGCTTTCATGACCATCTATGAGATGATGCAGAAGCCGGACGTACCCGTGGAAGAGATCCTGCAGCATCAGGCCGAAACCGGCAGCGGCAATCTGGTGGACCGCTCCGCCCCGGAAAAGAGCTACGCCCAGAAGGAGCGCTGCGTCCTGGCCAGGGCGGTGTATCAGTACATCTGCGTTAACAGGGAATCCGGCTATGCGGTCAAGTGGAGCGACTGGCTCAGCGCGCATTCCCGCACGGTCACCATGCAAATCGGAGAATCGCTCGGGGGCGAAGGCTTCAGCTCCGACCCCCTCGTCGTCTCCGATTCCCTCGAAGCCCTCTCCCCCGGCCAGGCCACCGTCCTCGTCGACGATACGGTTTATTTCATCACGGTACAGTAACTTTGTTCTTCTCTTGAGTGCGATGCCCTTAATAAAATAATAAACTTCCCCTTTTCATGATTGGTTAGAGGGACAGGGTCTCCATCCATTTCTGTGCTTTCAAATATGGAGGTCTGGGCCGGCAGGCGTAATTCTATAGGGGGCGAAGCCCTCAATATTAATAAACTTCCCCCTTCTCATCATTGGAAAGGGGGACAGGGTCTTCATTCAAACCCAGGTGCCGGGGCCGACAGGCGTAATTCTATAGGGGGGCGAAGCCCCCTATAGAACAAAAGAATCCCCCTTCCCCTCGAGGGGAAGGGGGTAAGGGGGATAGGGTCCTTACTTCCTGACAATATAGTCATTCGCGACATACCCGGTCTTCCCGGTCTGCAGATCCTTCACCTGGCTCCACACGGTACCCACCGCGATCACTTCCAGCGTGTCGCCCGCCATCAGGCGCCGCACCATCTTGGCCGTCTTGTTGGGTTTCACGCGGAGTCCGACGCTCTCCTGTGTGTTCTGGCCGCGTGCGATAGCAGTCACCATATAGGGGGTTACCTTCCGGAAGTTGTCTTCCCGTTCAGTGATCTCATACTTCCCGGGCTTCTGCGCTACCAGGAATTCCGTCATCACATAACCGGCTGCTTTCCCTTCAGCCCGTACGTACGCCCAGTTCTTATCGATGCTCTCGATGACGTACAGCTTCGTACCGCATTCCACCTGGTACATCACCTCAGAGCTCTTGTTGGCGCACAGCCGGACATTCAGCTTCTTGCCATTCGCGCAGTTGACCCACATGTAATCATGACCTTCAACGCTCTGTGCCGTAGCGAACACCGGAATCATCAGTCCAACCGCCATCATCAGCACCATCAGAATCCCTACAACCTTTTTCATTTTAAATTTCCTCTCTTTCTCAGCTTTTTTCACCGCTTTGCGGAAGCTTTCTTTCTTTTCCGTCAGGCGTTTTCCGTCTGACACTAAAATATACGGAAGTCCCGGCCGGCGTGGCAGTTCTTTCTGAAAAAAAGTTGAAAAATTAAATACCGGTTTTCCGAAGGCTGATACATCGTGATTTCCTCCTTTTTGCAAATGATAAAAGAAGAACCCTGCAGAATTTGATTCTGCAGGGTTTTGCGTTTACGCAGGGGCAGAAGGATTCGAACCCTCAACAAAGGTTTTGGAGAAACAATAAAACGCTTTTCAGGACTTTTCAGAGATTTTCAGGAAAGTCCTTCAATCCCTTACGCTGCAAGCGTTTCAGCCGTTCAAGAGTCCAATCCATTCCCCTGCTTAGATCCTCAAAAAATGACGAGTAAACCCCAAAATAAACCCCAAGAATTGACCATCTGAGTATAAGCCAGATGGCATTTTTTTATCAATGTATTTTTATCTGATGTATTATTACATCTGATGTATATTATTATTAGATGTACATTGGAAGAATAGGTAGAAGCATGGTATAATTATCCTAATAGGAGGAATGAGCAATGTCGGAATACGCGAGAGAAAAACAGCTTCAGAAGAAGCGAGAATATTACCGAAAATGGAGAGCGGAGAATCCCGACAAAGTCAGAGCGGCCAATGAAAAGTATTGGTTGAAGAAAGCTGAAGAACTTAAAGCTGTTGCCGGGATCCATAGCAACACACCGGAGACTAAAAAGAATGGAGGGACCGTTAATGTTTAATGAATCGCCGGAGGGATGGAGTATCAACGGAAATGGTGAACAAGTGGAATTTCATCAGTCCTATAAGTGGGATGATATCGGTCCCTGGAGAATTAATCAGCTTAACGGCTACAAGATTTGTGGGATATTTGAAGACAATTTGTCCCTCATCCTTCCTTTGACAGCTGATAAAAGAAAGAACCGGCTACTAATGCTTTCGCCCATGGAAGACGGAAGGATTGATATTAAGATCATGGACGTTGATGACATTGTATTCTATAAGATCCTCAAAACATTCTGCAACCCTGATGAAGAAAGAAAACTTAAACAGTATTACGAATGATAACGGAGACGGATGATGAAACGTAAATCAGAAAACTATAAAGTGATTATCTCCGACAATGAACGCTTGTCCGTATGGACCCGGCACGATTGGAGCCGGATCACGGATGAGCAGCTGCACACGCTGGATAGTTATGCCATTGTGAGCAGCTTTATCAGAACCAGCGGAATCTACCATGTTCTGAAGGATATTGACCCGATGAGCTTCCTGAACAGAGACACCGACCGGCCAGCATTCCTCTTGATGAAATGTGCGGCGAATGAAGAAACCGGAAAGCTTGTGCTTCTCACAGTGGAGATTAGCGGGAAGGAAGCTGCCGCGATCCGGGACAATTATTGTCATTTGGTGTGATGGATCTGCTTCCGGATGGTTCCAGGCATCCCCCCCCACCCCTGGCCGGTTAATAAATTGGGGGCTGACACCGGAAGGGGCGAACCTTACACACGCGGGGGCTTTTTGTGCATGGGTGGTCTCTTACCACCTAGTAGTTAAGTGAGCACATGGTTCTTAATTTGGTCAATTCGCGCCCGGCGGCGCGTTTTGATAGATGGCTGCTTCAGCAAGCAGTTGTTTTAGCATCGCCAGTGGAATAAAACCCCTGGCAATCACCTCCTTTCTGCTTTGTCTGCAGTGTGTGCAGGATGAGCGCTGCAGAAAGTGCCGGGATCAGTATCCGAGACAGCACGATTTCGGTTTCTCAAAGTCTTCACGATTGACCGCTGCCCTTCACGCTGATTCCGGCGCGATTTCCATCAACATTATAGAAGGGATGAAACTCCTATGAAGAAACATGATATTCCACAGCGTAATGAACGACAGACCCGAACAACAAATTGCAAGTTCAGTATCCGAGCGGATGGAAATGCAAAGCGCCTGGAAGGATATTTTGCTGTGTTCGGCAGCAATTACGAATTATGGCCCGGCGCGACTGAATCTGTTGACCCTCATGCATTCGATGAGGCGCTTTCTGATGATATCCGCGCTCTGATCGATCATGAAACGCGGTTGGTTCTTGGCCGCACGACCGCGGGAACCCTGAAGCTCACAGTTGACAAAAATGGCCTGTTCGGCAGCATCCTAATCAATGAGGAAGACCAGGACGCAATGAATCTGTATGCTCGTGTCCAGCGCGGTGACGTGAGTCAGTGCTCTTTCGGATTCGATATCCTGGAAGAAGACGAAAAAGAACAGATTTCAGCCAATGGGAAATATACGGTTCACTGGACAATCAAAAAGGTGAAGCTGTACGAAGTAAGCGTTGTTACTTTCCCCGCATACAAAGACACAGGGATTACAGCCCGGAAAGCAGAGTATGATAAATCAAAAAAGCTCCGGAAACAGAGCTTTGAACCCTGGAAAAAGCAGATGCTTGAGCGGCTGCATAGATCTCACAAATAATTTTGGAAGGGAGTGAATATTCGTGAATTCTCAAGAGATCGTAAAAGCAATTGGTGAAAAAAAGACCGTTCAGAGATTCGATAAGCGGCTGCTGAAGAAAGCAGAATCTGCCGGGGATTATTCCCAGGCGGAGGAGATCCGGAAGCGGATCGAAAGCCGGGAACAGGAAATCAATAAGCTCCGGAACGATCTGGAATCACAGCGGCGGAAGTTTAGCTCGTTCGCGGCTTATCGGATCAAGGCAGTTGCACATAACTACAGTGTGAGATAACAAAGGAGGAGGGGATCACAATGGGAAAAACAGCGCTTGAAATGCTTCAGGACATGGACACCCGGCGAGAGGAACAAAGGAAAAAGATTGAAGAGGATATCCGAAAATGGAAAGTCATACAGGATGATGCATCAAAGGAACTGTGTGAGACTGATGATAATCCCGATCTGATCGAACGCTATACAGCAGCAGAGAACAAGCATAAAATCGCTCAAAAGAAAATCTATGAAGAAGGAAAAAATCTCAAACGGAATAAACTGAAGCGGAGCAATCTGGTTTCTTCGGATGAAACAAGAAACTTTATCCGCACCGTGAATAAGGAACATGTCGAAAAGTTGGCTCCTATAGCGGGAAGAATGCTTGATATTGTCAGGGAATTGTTTGAGCTTTCAGGAGAAGCCGTAAAAATTGAGACTGATAGGAATCGCCTTATTCAGAAATGGGATGAGGAAGTATCTGCAGGAAATACCGGCTATGAAACAACATTCCATCCGCTTCCGGGGGCATATGAGCTTACAAGATTTCACAATGCAACATTTTCCGGAGAGTTACCGACTGTATCTGTACAGAGCTCGCAAAGAGTTTTTAATTCCATCATCAATTCTCTGAAAAGAATGTGATTGAAATCGTTTCAGCGATAATACAAAGACAAGCCCGGAGCGATCAATCCGGGCTTGTGCTGCGTAAGCCCAATAACACCGGCGGAGGAACGTATGAACAGTTTTGGAAACGTCCCGTCAATTCTTGAGCTGATGGGAATCGAACAGAAACCGGAGCCAACGAAGTCAAAAGCGGAGCCAGTTCCAGATGATCCGCTGTATGAAGTTGTCAAAGTGAAAAAGACCATGACTTCTCATCAGGCCAGGCGGATCAGCTCTGAACACGCCTTAGAGCAGTCACTCCCATGGCACTTTGAACAAGGCACTGCTTATCATTGTGTTTCTTTCGGTGACGTTGATAGCTTGACTTATCTCCGGGTAATTGTGAAACAGCAGCGGATCCGATACGCGATCATCTCCACCTGGTGCATGGCCCTGACGGATATCAAAGAGATAGATTCCTGGTTGGAAAAGGGATATATCCAGCGGCTCGACTTCTTTTGTGGGGAGATCTTCCGCGGAACCTATACCGCAGAGTATGAAGCAGTCAAAGAATTATGCCGGAAACATGGCTGTAAAATGTCCATCTTCAGGAACCATAGTAAAGTTATGGTTGTATTCGGTGAGCGCTTCAATGCTGTGATAGAATCCTCCGCCAACGTAAACACAAACCCCAGGACTGAGCAGACCTGTATCACACTGGATGACGGATTATGTGATTTCTACCTGGATTTCTTCAATGGAATCATCTCTTTTGAAAGAGAATTTGATAATGTGCCGAAATGGTCAAAGGAAGTGAAAACAGATGGTGAAGAATCAGCAGCTCAACCAGGCCGACAGAGATGCAGCCAGGCGGAGGAAGAAAATCAGAGCTGAGAATAACCGGCTGATGACTCTGTTTGGACAGGTGAATCCGAATCAGCTGGACTTTATCCGGGATCAGGTGCAGCAGCTTGCTTTTTTCAATGTCGGCATTGCAGAGTTGCAGGAAAAGATAAATCAGTTTGGAACGCTTGTCGCTTATGACAACGGTGGTGGTCAAAGCGGGATCCGGACGAACCCGGATGTAAAGACGCTGACCGAATATCAAAAACTATCGAACGCGATCATAAAGAACCTGCTTCCACTTGTACCGGCACAAGGGAAAAGCGGTTTCACTGCACTCTTAGAGAACGTACTATCTGATTTCTCCAAGGAGTAACCCAATGAGCAAACAAGAGAAGAATGAGCAACGCGCAAAGCCTTCAGCTGCTGCCGATCAGAAAGAGCTGCCACGGCTCCGGCAGAATCCGCGCCTGGTCTACAATGATCCGGATACATTCTTTCATGATTTACTGATGGAACAACAGGAGCAAAGCTGATTCGGCCAGGGAGGGATGACCGTTGCGACCGGCAGACATTCAGGATATTCCAACTGTTGACCCCGAAACGCTAATCCTTCAGTTTACGCCTCTCATATGCAAAACAGCAAAGCGATACACCCACGCATTGACACATAATAATGCAGTCGATGAGGAAGATCTGATCCAGGCCGGACGGATTGCCATTCTGAAAGCTCAGGAAAAGTATGATCCGGATGGCGGAGCTTCATTCTTGTCATATGCTGATAAATGGATCCGTTCCGCAATGCGGCGAACCATAGGGTATCAACATGATGGATCATTGCCGGATTTACCAATCTCCCTAGATGAACCTTTGTCGGAGGATGATTCAGACAGTGGAACCAGGCTTGACTTTGTTCCGGATCCGCACCCGACACGGGAGGAAGAACTTGTCGAAGAAGCAGAAAAACGTGAGATTCAGACTGAGATCCGCGCCGCGGTCGATCGGTTGAAATCATCAAAGCAGCGTGAAGCGATACAGCGGATCTGGTTGAACGGACAAACCCGTGAAGACGCAGCTGCCAACATGGGAATAAAAAAACCGGCACTCATGGCACTAGACAAGAATGGACGGGTAGCCCTTGCAAAAGATTGGCGCTTACGGAAGCTTGCAAAGCCTATGTTTCTTGTTGGAATTGATCGATTCCGCAGCACATGGACAAGCGCTGTAGAAGCTGAAATTTTGTGGCTTGAAAAACAGTATGATGATTTATTCGGACAAGGGGCTTTTGCAATGTCAAAGGATCCGCCTGAAAAAGAACGTTTTCGGGCAACCCGGCGGAGGTGATACATTGGATGACGCGAAAATTGTAACGGAATACCGGGACACCGTCTTCCTGATTCACACGATCCGCAACCAGGCCAACTGGAACCACCGGCACGGGCTGCCTACCGTGCGCATGATCCGTCAGGCGGAGGAGCTGCAGCGCGATCTGATCCGCTTCGAGGAGATCCTCGACAGCATCCAGGACCGGCGAACCAGGAACGCAGTCAACGCGTGTTTTGCGCTGGGTATGAGTGAACCGGAGATTTCCATCCTGCTGAACATACATCCCGGCAGCGTGGGCAGAATCCTAAACAGCTTCCTTCGGAGCCTCCGCCGGGATCATGAACATCATCGGCCCGGTGGAGGCGTTAACACTGTGCTGCACCAGAAAGGCTGACAAATACCATGATCATCAACTTTGCTGAGATGAACAGACTTATCCGGTCAACAGACAGAGTCGCGCGAGCTATCCAGGCTGCTGAGGATCCGCCTGGAGAAAAGAATACTGTTTCCGCTGCTGATCTGCAGGAAGCGTATGCCGAAGACCTGGACAAACTGAAATCACTAAGAAATGAATTATCCAGGATGATTATGGAGCTGCCGGATAAGTACCAGCGCATTATCATTTATCTGAGATATATCAAAGGATATCCGCCGGAAGCGATCGCTGCCGGTACGCACATGAGCCGGAGAAACGTTTTCTATCATTTGAAACTGGCAAAGCTAGCACTGAAGAATATGTTTCCGGACAGGATCGAGATTGATTAGTGCAGAGCTGCCGCCGGGATCCTGTACTTGTACAGACTTCCAATTTTACTTGACGGGTAGTTGACTGGCAGCCAGGAAAATATCTTGCATTGCACGCGTGTTACACGCGTGTTAGATCCATGTTAATTGATGCACACGACCGCACCGGCACGGATCCGCAGCAGCTGCAGTCCTGTAGCTGAAAGAGTGTCGCTTCAACCGACATCCTTTGACGGCATAAGTTAAACTTAGGCCGTCAGGAAAGGCTAAGTTCGACTTAGGGAAAAGATTCGGCATTAATCAACCGCACTGTCGCGGATTCATAGTAGCGGCACATCGGTACAGTTGCGATCCATACAAGTTTGTATATGCTTCGTATACCACCTATACAATGCGCAATCCTATATATATCAACGCTTTCAGCCTGATCTTGTATACTTTGTATACTTTTCCTTAAGGCATTTTTTATATACAGTCTCCATTGAGACTGAGAGACATGGTAATATATGAAAATCTATACAAAGTATACAAAGTTTCCCGCAACGCCTTGTCCTGCAACGATTCCAGCGTTGTATATGTCATATTGTCGCATATACAAACCTATACAAAAAAGACCGGTTGTAAGCCGGTCAGCCTTTTTCTTTACTTCAGGATTTCAGGATTTATCTGCCACTGCTTTGCATTCGAGTCAGCGCTTCTAAATGGTCGTATATAGCCTTTCTCACAGAGCTTTTCCAGACGAGAGTTCAATCTACTTGCCGGTTCATCCTTGAATGCTTTCAGCTGCCTGATGTAGTTACTTAGGTTAGTCTGTTTGAAATGATCTGTACTCTCTCTCAGGCAAAACCGTTTTGACCAATCTATGATTGCTCTTTCCTGTTCTGACAGCATAATCTCTTTTTCGTAAACACGCATATAATGTGGAAAGAAATATTCACGTAACAAACGGATGGCCTTTCCCGTCTCGATAGCAGAAATCTTTCCTGTCTGCGGATTCTCAAGGACTGCGAAAATAGCTGCTAATCTCAATGCCTTACCCCGCATCTTTGAAATCCAAGAACGAATACTATTTTCCGAATATGTGTCCACAATGCTATCTGTGTAATTCCACAATTCGTTGATATCCCTTTCTGAAAAAATATCCAGTTCCATAGCAATCGGTTTCTCCCCTGGGTGCATGAATCGCTCTGCTATCTGTTTTATACAATCTGACCATTGATAGTATAACCGTCTGTCTGTTGTCCCTGGCTGCGTATGATCAATGAAAGTGAATTCCTGTTCCGGAGCAAAAACAAGAAACCGCGGAACGAGTCCACGTCCGACTGCTTCTTTGTTTTTGCTTAGTTCCTCCAGCAGATCGGGCTGAGCGGCCAGCAAAACAGACAGATTAGCATGATGAATTACAGTATCCCCTGTTGTTACGCGTGAAATTACTACCGGTTCACCGTCCGCGCCTTGTAAGAAAACATCAAGATTCGGCATATTACCTTTTTGTGAACCGTTTTTCCCGGTAAGCAAATGAATAAGGTTTCCCTCTGTCGAAGCCAGAGTTGCACACCCTCCAGCAACTGCCATCCTTCTGGCCAGCGCTTCCGGAGTCACATCTGTGTATCTGATCGGATACTCAAGCCTCAATTCTGCTTTTTTCTCTTCTATCTGTGACTCAATTCCTTCTGTGTTTTCTTTCTTCCTGCCTGCATTTTTCTGTTTCTCCTCAAGTTGTGCAATCTCCTTCATGATCAATTGGTTATGGGATCTGACCGAATCATTTTTCTCTGTTAACCATGTGGTTATTGGTCTATAGAATTCTGATAATGTGCTGCTTTTCATAGTTCCCGATCTGCCTATAAACAGAATGTATAATTGTGCTGCTTCATAGTGTGTAGTGTTGAAATGAATAGTCAAATGTCCATTGACCGCAGTGGAAATTGCACCTAAGATACATGCAGCACAAAAGTCCTTTGAAACTCCGGTATTCTCATGATAATTGATAATGTACCTTTGCAGCCAATCCGGGAGAACATCGAGCGGAAAATCAGGTAAAGCAGGAAGAGTCTCTATTGTTTTCCATTCAGCAGCTTCATTATCTTCTGACTCCACCGGATCCGGGACAGGTGTCTCGCGAATGACTTCACCTGTCTCCGGATCAATTACAGTTGTAACAGTATCAACGGATTCTTCACCAAATGTCTCTGTCAGAGAATCTGTGTACCGTTTTGATTCTGTCCACTTTTCCACGGCTGCGGAAAACTGATCAAGATCTTTTTCACGCTGTACCTTTTCGTCATGGTTCTTTTTGTAGTCACCGGTCAGTTTGTCAGGATCAGGTTTCCATCCGTGCGCTTTTGCGCTTTTCACAATCGCAGCGACAGAGCATTTCTTCCCGCCGCGCTGCTCATTCCATACGTGAGCAACGTCCTTCTCTGACTTGAAGCTGGATCCGCGCTCACACCATGCCAGGGCAGCGGAAAACGGCACACCGATATCACGCATTCCTTTCAAAGCTCCAATCCAGGAATAACCGCCGGATTCCTTTGTGTCTCGCTTGAATTCGTCAATATCTGCAAATCGCAGAATATCCTCATAATTCAGAAGGAACATCTGAACAGCGTCATCCAGATCAAGAGGAATAGAGTTATGAACCGCTTGCCGCTCTGCCTTGTGCGCTTCCTCTTCTTTGTGCCAGATGGGACGTAGCACATCATCACGGTACTCCGCAGCGGTAACGGCACAATCAGCAGCATCAGTCGGAGCTTCCGGAAGCTTGTTTCCGGAAAAGATCAGGAACTTTCGCCGCGTGAAGAATTCAATCTCGTAGGAATCTGCTTGCGGGAAATGAGGATGGCATTTCTCCGGATCCCCGTTACCCAGGACAAAGCCAGATCCGAACACATGATAGCCAGCGCCGGAAAGTGATGTTTCCGCGTACGTCTTCAGCGTGTTAACGGCCAGCAATACGTCATCGCGCGGAACGTCTTCCCTGTGATGTCCTTCGCCACCGTCATAATCCAGGCAGAACCAACCGTCACCAACAATGAAGCCAATACCAACAACGTGGAAATAAATGTCTTCTCTTTTGAGATAACATTCTGCACCGATCAGAGCAACAGCAGCTTCAAAGGACATCCATGCTTTAGGATTTGTGATATCCGCACCGATGATAAATCCTGCTTTATTCCTGGCATTGCCGTTCATTGGTACTTTTGATCCGCCCCACACAATCCAACGAGCTGCCACTTTCATTGATTCCGGAACATTGGACAAAGCTTCCTCTGATATCGGTTGATAGATATCCAGGAACTCAATTGCCATCAGCGTTCACCCTCTCCGCTGTAATTCTGTTCCATCTGCTGCCGGATAGACTCTTCCAGGGCTGCAAGATTCCATTTCATTTTCCGGAACTTATTCCGGGGACTCCCCATAGGAATATAAGGGTATCTCCCCTCTTTCGCTCCCTTCCTCAATTCATACTGTGATATACCTGTTGCAGCGGACGCTTCCTCAGTGGTCAGCAGTCGCTCATATAATCCGCGCTGCCGGAGCTGCTCACAGATCTGAGCCTTGTAAGTTTCGCTCATGCTTACAACCTCCCTTTTCTGATCATCTCTCCGATTTCCTCAAGGGAACAGTCATACTTAGCGCCGACCACCACGGAATTGTTCCGGAGATCAACGACCATGTATTCTCCCAGGTTGTCGGCATGGATCCGGCCCCGGCACTTCTTCAGGATCAGACCATGCTTTGCAAGCTGCCGCCGGACGCGGTCCTCAGTGACCTTACTCATGGTCCTGGCCTCCCTTCGCTGCATATTCATCGATGAGCTTACAGATTTCTTCCTGTTTGACTTCCGGCAGCTCATTCCGAAGCAATCTGCAGCGTGTTGGCTCGCTGATTCCAAGGATCCTGTCCAATTCATAATGTTTCATACCCTTTTCTATGAGCTTGTAACGGATTTTCAAATTGTTCACGGTATCTACCTCCATAATCACTTTTATCCTACTGGCTTTTCCGTGCGCTTCGGTCCGGCCAATTTATCAAGGGGTCCCTCTTGACGATGATAGCTTATCATGATATGATGGTTATCGGAAACACCAAGTTGATGCCCTTAAGGAAGGAGGTGAAAGATATAAATGGACATAATATTACCCATTAGGATAAAGCAAATCCGAAAAGAACATGGTTATAAATCTCAGCAGGATCTTGCAGATGCGCTGTCCGTTGACCGTTCACTCGTGAAAGGTTGGGAGAATGAGAAAAAGCCAGTATTACCCCGACTTGATAATCTTTTATCTATGTGTGATCTCTTCCAGTGTGATCTTGACTATCTTACGGGCCGGATACAGGAACCCACGCACGACATAAAATATTTCAAAGAGATAACTGGATTGTCTGTCGAAGCAATAAAAAAGCTTATCAGCCTAAAAGGTACTGGCATTGATGGCATTTTATCGGAAATAATCGATCATAAGAATTCAGATCGATTCTTCCACGCCCTGGTTCTTTCCACTGATGAAGATGAGATAGCCTGGCGAAATCTTGACGAAATCCCGCGCAACTTACTCTCTTCCTATGCAGAAAAACCAATCGATTTTTCCGTTGGTGTTGGTGCTGATATTGCTGATTTTATTGCAAGTCAGGAACTGACAAGCATTATCAGGAATGTCAGAGAAACACATGAAAAAGGAAAGGAGGAAAGGAGGAAAAAAGAAGGGTTGACCGATTGGAGACTTGCTGTCAGTAAACAATACAGGGTTTACGCTGAAAAACAGACACGGAACGAGATGCTGGAAAGATTAGAAGACGATTATAATGATCTGCATACTATGCTTTATGAGGATCGACCGGCAGAAGAAGAAAAACGGATCGAAAAAATGTTGAAGAAGATTGATGCTTTGACTGCTAAGATTAGTAATGCCACTTTTATGGAATGGAATCAGGGTATTATTCAAAAAGAGTTTGAAGATATGTATGGAAATGAATGATCACACGCACCGAACGCAAAAAAAAAGAGCTGCCGCCGGAGGGGATCCGGATCGGCAGCAGCGGCACCACCAACTCACTACAGAAGGAAGCACCAAAGAGATTATACCCCGGAATGGTGTTTCCGATCAAGACACAAACGATTTAGAAAGGAAGGAACACCACATGAATACCAATGCGAAAAAGCTCACTCTGAAGGAAATTGAAGCAATGCCCAGGGGATCTGTTGTTTGGAGAGGCGATGTCAATATTGATGACGGAGTTATCTGGCATTATGCCGCCCCGGCTGTGATTTGTGTTGCCGGCCCAGGTGGGTATCTTCTCGGAGGCGATGAAGCTGGGACGTTTGACATGGACATTAACGAGCATCTGATGAATGATCCGACGACCACATTCTGGGACAATGAACCCTCGGACGCGCAGTTGCTGGGAATTACAAGAGCAGAATTTGACTCAATGGATACGCCTGAAGAAATTGTTTTTCCGAAGCTTGCAACAGCAATCACTTCCCGAAAAATGTCATTAGAAAATTTTTGTGAAAAGGCTGGTCTTGTTTATCATGAATTCTGGAACGCAATGACAGGAAAGCGCGAATTCCGGCAATGGGAAATTGTGAAAATCAGAGTTGCGCTCAATCTGACGGACGATGAAGTGATGGAAATTTTCTTTCCCAGCAGTGTTCTGATGAAATGCGATATTCAAGAAGCAACTATTCCGGGAAGAATCATCCAGGTACAACGGCAGATCTGAAGCGTGTACAGACTTCCACAATGATAGGAGGCGTGAACAATGGCAACAGTGGAATTAAGAAACCTCGCAACAGGCACATGGAGAGCTACTGTCTGTGATGGCTATAATCCTGACGGCACTCAAAACCGGGTAAGACGGACAATCAAAGTCAATCCGAACAGCACCGAAGCAAGTCAGCGGAAGCAGGCACAGCGCCAAGCGGATGCCCTGGAAACGGATTATCGGAGACACGTTATCACCGAAGCAAAGAAAATCCGTCTGTATGACGTAGCAGTGGAATTTATCGAATCAAAACCAATGGCAGCGAGTACAAAAGCCGGATATTACGCGCTGCTAGAAAGACGGATCAAGGACAAGCTCGGAAAGATCTATGTTCAGGATCTCACTCCCCGGCAGATCCGCGACTTTTACAAGTACCTGGAACAGGATGACGCAAGGCCAAACCACAAGGTTAGCAAGGACAAGAACAAGCAGCCTCCAAAGACACGTTCGAAAACCGGGAAGCTCTCCGGCACGAGCCGCAAGCATTACCATCAATTTCTGTCCGCCGTCCTGAATTTTGCTGTGAGATCCGGATACATTACAGTCAATCCTCTCATCGCTGTGGATCCACCGCGCCAGGATACGCCGGAATCAGAATTCCTGGAAGGTGAAGACGTTGCTATGCTGATGGAAGCTCTTGAGCAGCTGCCGGAACCGATTTGGCAAGCGTTCTTTACGCTGGATCTGTTTTCTTCCTGTCGCCCTGGTGAACTGATCGCATTGAATTGGTCAGATCTGGAAGAGAACGTGTTGACGATCCGCGCCGGTTCCAATCATGTCAAAGGCGTGGGAACAGTCCGGACCGACAGACCAAAGACAAAATCATCCATGAGGACGATTGTTCTCCCTCCGGAAGCCGTGCAGCCACTTCTCAAGTGGAAATCTGTTCAGGCTGAACAGCGGCTGAAGTGTGGCGGACTCTGGGAAGAACCTGACGCGATATTTACCAGTGACACTGGCCGCCGGTTGTACATCTCCACGCCTACTCACAAATGGCGCGAGATACAGCAAAAGTACAATCTGAAGGACGTTCCTCTGTACAGTCTCCGCCACACAGGAGCATCCTTGCTGATCGCTGCCGGTTGTGATGTCAAAGAAGTATCCGGGAGGCTTGGACATTCCCGGACAAGTACCACCTTGGACACATATACCCACCTGTTTGAGAAAGCTCAGCAGCATACAGCTGATGTCATGAGCGCAGCCATCGCAAAGGCTAGGAAGGAAGCAAAGTAAGCCCCAACCCCAAGAGTAAACCCCAAAGTAAACCCCAAGCCCCGAAAACGGGCATGATTCGGAAGCAAAAGAAGAACCCTGTAGACCTTGAATCTACAGGGTTTTGCGTTTACGCAGGGGCAGAAGGATTCGAACCCTCAACAAAGGTTTTGGAGACCCACGTGTTACCATTACACCATGCCCCTTCGCAGATGCAACAGTGGAATTATACAAAACCAGCGGACGTTTGTCAATACGGAAAATTGCTTTTTCTGTTCATCCGCGCCTGATTTTGGGCTGGAACAGCTGCGCTTGACGGTCCCTGTCCGGCATACTGTAATCTTTTCATACTTTTTCAGGCATAAGGACGGCTGAGAACAAGCTCTGCATGAAATACCGCGGCCCCGCGGGTAATCCGCAAGCAAACGATTTATGATTCTTCTTCAACAGCCGCTTTTCTCGCCATAATCGGATACATGATTTCCGGTGGGAACTTGGGTTGCCGGTCGTAGGTATACAGGCCGTTCCTCTCCTGCTCCACGTCCGTCAGCTGCGTATAGCAGAGCCCCATATGATCCGGATTGTCCAGCAGGGTGTTCGTCAGCCCCCGGTATCTTTCGATGAATTCCTCTTCTGTTTTGGGGCTTTCGCCGTATCCCCAGCCGCCGGGATCCTGCGTCCATCCGATTCCGCCGTATTCGCTGAGGAACACCGGCTGCCCGGGCTGATAATGCTGCCGTTCCGTGAAACGGTCATAGATCGGATCCGTTCCGCGGCTGTACCGCTTTTCCCATTCGTCCACGTGTTGCTCATAGTCGTGCACGTCGAAGATGTCCGTCTCCACGTGGAAATTGCCGCTGGTGTCGATGCAGGGCCGGGTTTTGTCGAAGGCCTTCGTGATGCGGTAGACCATCCGCAGCACGTCGTCGTTCTGCTTCCGGCCGTCAATATCCCAGGTTTCGTTGAACGGGCACCAGCCGATGATGCACGGCGCGCTGTAATCCCGCTCCAGCTCCTCCAGCCATTCCTTCGTGAAGGCCGCCAGCGCGCCGATCTCGCAGTGGTTCAGGCCCCAGCTGGCCATTTCTCCCCAGCACAGATAGCCGAGATGATCCGCCCAGTACAGGTACCGCGGTTCGAATACCTTCTGGTGCAGCCGCGCCCCGTTGAAGCCCATCTGCTGAGAAAGCAGGATATCCTTCTTCAGGTCCTCGTCCGTGGGGGCTGTGTAAATCCCGTCCGGATAGAAGCCTTGGTCGAGGATCAGGCGCTGGAACACCGGCTTTCCGTTCAGCAGGAATTTCATCCCGTCAAATCCGACGCTGCGCAGGCCGAAATACCCGGTCACCACGTCCGTCTTTCCGTCCGGGGCGGTCAGCGTCATTTGATAATCGTACAGCTGGGGATCCCTCACGCCCCACGGATGGGATTCCAACAGGCTGACAGTCGTTTCTGTCGAAAGAGAATCGCAGCGAAGCTCCGCGCTTCCCATTCCCTTCCCGCCGAAGAACGTTTCGATCCGCAGGATGCTGCCAAACGCATTCACGGTCTGAACGCGGAAATGAACGGTGCCGTTGATCGCGTCCGGGGTAATGAAGCTCCGGACGACGTGCGCCGGGTTCACCCATTCCAGCCATACCGTCTGCCAGATCCCCGTGGTCCGTGTATAGTCGCAGCCATGGCTGTGATAGAGCCGGCTCTGTTTTCCGTTGGGCTGCATATCGTCCCGCACATGATCCTCGCAGGAAATCGTCAGCAGGTTGTCGCCGGCCTTCAGCGCGTCCGTGATGTCGAATTCAAACGGGGTATATCCGCCTTCGTGCAGGCCGATATACCGGCCGTTGACCCAGACCTTGCTGCGGTAGTCCGCCGCGCCGACATGCAGCAGCACGCGTTTTCCCTCAGTCTCCGCGGGAACGCTGAAAGCACGCTTATACCAGACACAGTTGATAAAGTCCGTATGGGCAATCCCGCTGAGCCTGCTTTCCGGGCAGAAAGGAACCGTGATTGTTCCGCTGAGACCAGGCTGTTCCACCAGGCCCCGGGCTTCTCCGGAGCAGCCCTGGTCCATTTCGAAATCCCATTCTCCGTTCAGATTCAGCCAGCCTTCCCGGACAAACTGCGGTCTTGGATATTCAGGACGTGGAATCATGGTATTATCCTCCGTTTCTGTATGGTCTCAGTGAGCATTCTGCTGTTTTTCCCGTAGCTGATCGGTCAATGGAATCAGTTCTTTCAGCCTGACAACGATGCGTTTTCTGATTGATCGTGGAAATGGAATCGATTCTGTTTCATTTCTCCTGTCAATCAACTGCTTTTGATTATATCATAAAGGCAGATGTCATAAAAGATGAACTTCCGCAGTCTTGCAGGAAATTCGTATCCGGGAAACAGGAAGACAGGTTTTGGGGTCGGAATGACAATATGCCAATTTAAACCGTTAATCTGGCATAATCTATGTTTTTATCATAGATTTTGCCAAATTTTGATTGATCGTTGGCAATATCTGTGATATGATCATTCTGTAGGGAGGTGTCGGCAATGATCATGAGAGAGCCTCGTTTAATCGGAAGGAACGACGAATGCCGCAGGCTTGACCGTTGCCTTGAACGGCAGGAAGCCCAATTAATCGTTGTCCAGGGTCGCCGCAGGGTCGGTAAAACATTCCTGATCAATCACTTCTTTAATAACCGGTTTGATTTTAAACTCACAGGAGAATTTAAAGCTCCAAAGGCAAACCAGCTTGAGAACTTCGTCATGGAACTCAACCGTCGCACTCATTTGGATTATGACACTCCTGACAGTTGGAAAGACGCTTTTGAAATGCTCGGATCGTATCTCTCTTCCCTTCCGGATGGTGAGAAGCATATTGTTTTCTTCGATGAGATTCCTTGGATGGATACACCGAAATCCGGTTTTTTAAGCGCATTTGAGTATTTCTGGAACGATTTCGGCAGTGCAATGGATCATCTGGTTTTTATTGTTTGCGGTTCTGCAACTGCCTGGATTACTGACAATATAGAGCAAAACAAAGGCGGTCTGTTCAACCGGAAAACCTGCAGCCTTTTCCTTCAGCCGTTCTGCCTGGAAGAAACAGCGGAATACCTACATATGATCGGAATTGACTGGTCAGAATATGATATTGCTCAGTGTTACATGATCCTTGGCGGAATTCCGTATTATCTGAGCTTTCTGAATCCGGCTGAAACACTGAATGAAAATGTGGATAACCTGTTCTTTCGCAAAAGCGCTGAATTGGCTGATGAGTTTGATCATCTGTTCAGAACGCTGTTTTCAAACAGCAATGATTATATTTCAATTGTTTCACTGCTGAGTCAAAAGCGATATGGAATGACTCTGGCAGAGATTTCCAGAAAAGGGAAACTGACGCTGAACGGGAATCTCTCGGCAAAGATCAATCAGCTTGTAAAGTCCGGTTTTATCTGTGCAAATCAGCTCTTTGGGCAAAAGAAAAAGGACATTCGTTACCAGTTGTCAGATTATTTTACTCTTTTTTATTTTCGCTTTGTCCGGGAACACTATGCGAAAGACGAACATTTCTGGTCACATTTGAATGATAATCCTTCACGGCATGCTTGGGCAGGGCTGACATTTGAACTTCTCTGCAAAGATCATCTCGATCAGATTCGGCAAAAGCTGGGGATATCCGGCGTGCTGACAGAAACTTCTTCCTGGAGATCACACGCTGCAGATGGAACAGATGATCTAAACGGAGCTCAGATTGTTATGGTTATTGATCGCAGGGATCATATCATCTCCCTTTGCGAAATCAAGTATTCAATGAATGAATTCGAAATAGACAAAGCATATGACTTGAATCTCCGAAACAAGATCTCCGCTTTCCGGCAGGAAACGGGAACTAACAAAACCCTGCAAGTGGTCATGATCACTACATATGGTGTCAAGAAAAACAAATACAGCAATATTGTTTCCGGTCAGGTTATTCTTGAAGATCTTTTCAGGTCAGTTTTCTGAGGAAAAGGCTTTTTTCATCCGGCAGCCTCACAGATGAAAACCTTCGTCAACTCAAAACAGGAGCTGCACCGCAAAAGCGGTTCAACTTAGGGATCAGTATCTTTACGGAGGAATGATCATGCTTCAAACGTATATATCCGGAGAAAAAAAGGAAAAACGTTGCCATGAATCTGTAATCAAGCTGATCATCTGGTGTGCACCAACGCTGATTCTGTTGCTGATCATTGTCTTTTGGAGCGGTATCATTCCAAGCCAAAGCTCAGACCTTTTGATTGTGATCATTGCCCTGATGGGACTCATCATCACGAGGATCATTTTTCTGCTTCGCTCGCCAAAAAAAGCCGCTACAAAAGCCGCACTGCTATTGGTTTGGATTGTGATATTTGTCGTTGTTGGTTTCTTCGGTCTTCTTCTGGGACGTACGATTCATCACGTTATAAAAACAGATGCCCAAAGCAGATTTGAAGCCGATATCCCGCATTACTTTCTGGAATCAGTTTCTGCTCCTATAGAAGTCGGAAGCCCAAAAACTACAGAGTATCACACATATTCCCGGTCTTTTTCTATCTTCTATAGCGATTCATGGATATTGTCGTGCTGGTACAATGAAGAAGAATATACGAAAACCGTCACGTCCATAGAAGAGCACTTCCGTTTCAGAACCGAACCGCTCGGAACCGGCTACTATGACGAAAATCATATTGAAATTGTAGATGACCCGCAAACGATGATCGGTGATGAACTTTTCAGGATGCTTGTTCCCGGAGACGGGGACATTTCTGATTTCTATAAAGGCTGCTTTCTAATCATGACAAATGATAAAAATCATCAAATCGCATATATCGCTTTTTCCGATGAGGATTTGGATATGATAGAGAGTCTGGAAGATCTAATTAATGATTACTGTGGATGGAAATACCTCCAGCTGTAAAAAGCAGAGCGGGCGCTCCAAGCCCGCTCTGCGACGATTGAGGTTGCTGATAGGTGGCGCGTCAGCACCGGAGGGGATTACTTGAACACAGCCTTCTTCGGCATACCCTTCTTCAGCAGCAGCGTCTTGTACTTCTTCACCATGCCCTTCGGGCAGCGCACTACGGGCTTGCTGTAAATGCTTTTGAAAGCATCCGCGCCGACATTTTTGTCTGTCAGCAGCTTTGTATTGATCGTGATGTTCTTCAGCTTCCCGCAGCCATAGAAAGCGTTTTTCCCGATACTCTTCAACTTCGCGGACAGGGTGATCTGCGTCAGCGCCTTACAGCCCTTGTAAGCACTGGCCCCAATGGTCTGCAGACTTGCAAGATTCGGTACCTTGGCAAGCTTCTTACAGCCGGAGAAGGCGCTCGCGCCGATGGCGGTCAGATTTTTGCCGCCTTCGATCTTCGTCAGGCTTGTGCAGTTGGCGAAGGCATTCTTTCCGATGGTTTTCAGCTTCGTGCCCAGGGTAAACTTCTTCAGCCCGGTCTTCCGGAAAGCGGCATCGCCGATCTTCGTGGCCTTCTGGAAGGTAGGCAGGGAGGTCAGGCTCCCGCAGCCATCGAACGCACTGTCGCCGACGGTAATGACCGCGGCGCAGCCCTTGACGGTTTTCAGCTTCGGACAGTTCGCGAAAGCGTTCTTTCCAATGGTTTTCACCTTGGCACCGACAGTGAGTGTGGTCAGCTTGGTCATGCCCTTGCAGGCGTTGTCGGCAATGGCGATAACGGGATAGAGCTTTTTCTTTACGGTGACGGAGCCCAGAATTCTCAGGCTTGACGCGTTTTTCTTCGCGGCCTCCAGGAATGTGGCAGTCTTCGTCGTGAAGTTTACGAGATATACCCCGTCGTACGCCGTGATTTCATCCGTATCTTCCGGGGCTTCGGTAGGCGTTTCAGTCGGTTCCTCAGTCGGCTCTTCGGTCGGTTCTTCAGTGGGTTCTTCAGTTGGCCCTTCTGTTGTCGGCGCCGGAGTAGTCGGTCCCGGTGTCGTCGGAGCAGGCGTTGTGGGGGCAGGAGTATTCGGTCCCGGCGTAGTGGGCCCTGGCGTCGTCGGCGCAGGAGTTGTCGGAGCCGGCGTAGTAGGTTCCGGAGTGATCGTTGTCGGCTCGCTGGTATAATCTCCGATTACTTTTACTGAAGAATCGAATGTAAAGGTTTCACCGAAGCGATCATGGCCTTCCTCATAGGTTTCCCGGCTGAAGCTGTTCATGTATCCACACAGATCAGGACATTGGTCTACCTTCAGCGTTTTGATCTTGTTGTCCTGGCACTTAAGCGTAGCAATCTTCGGATTATTGTCTGTTTTCAGTTTCGTCAGTTTGTTGGAAAAGACCTCCAGATTAGTCAGTTCAGCGTTGCTGCTTATATCCAGTTCTGACAGTTTATTTTCGGAACAGAGGAGATATCTTAATGCGGGATTATGACTCACATCCAACGCTTCCAGTTTATTGTCTCTGCAGGACAGTACCTCCAGCGCGCCGTTTTTGCTTACATCCAATTCTGTAAGCTGATTTTCAAAACAGTACAGATATTTTAATTCACTGTTTAGGGTGATGCCGGTCAACTTGTTCTTTTCACAGTTGAGCGTTTTTAACGCGGTATTTTTGCTTAAGTCCAGGCTGGTAATATTGTTTGTACTGCAATTAGCAGTTTTCAACACTGTATTGTGGCTCAGATCCAGTTCCGTCAGTTCGTTCTCGGCACAGAATAATGTTGCCAGCACTACGTTTTTGCTCAGATTAATCGATTGAATCGGGTTGTGGGAGACACTCATATATGTCAGCGCAGTATTTTTCGTGACATTCAATGCAGTCAGTTTGTTGCTGAAGCAGGCCAATTCCTTCAGTGCAGTGTTCTTCGTAACATTCAGAGACGTCAGCTGATTTTCTGAACAGCTTAAAACTCTCAGCACGGTGTTCTTGCTGACGTCCAGCGACTGAATCTGATTATTGTAACAGTCAAGGACTTCCAAAAGAATGCATTTACTGACGTCCAGTGATTTCAGTTGATTTTTATAGCATTTCAGTGTCACCAAAGCAGTGTTTTTACTGACATCCAATAATGTCAGTTTGTTATCAAAGCAGAGCAGTGACTTCAGGCACGTATTTTGGCTTACATCAAGCTGAACAATATGATTAATGCAGCAGTCCAGCCCTGTAAGCGCTGTAAAATACTCAATTCCTTTCAGACTGGAAATGGATTTTTCAGAACAATTAATGCTTGTCACGGCTGCGATTTCCGCATCGCTCAGTTTATCATCAGAGTCTGTATCTAAATAATTCTTCACATATGTCCGGAAATGCTCGTCCGGGAAATTCGTGCTGTTGATCTCCACATCCGCCAACGAAACAGCACACAGCAGACACAGCAGGACCAGGGTAATCCAAAAACCGATTCTCCTTTTCATTGTCAATGCCCTCCTTTTTTCTCTTGGTTGCATCGTATTCTCTGCCCACACTGCTCATATCAGTCATTTGACTCCTGCAGGAAGCCGGCGAGATCGATCCGGATCCAGTCCGTGCCGCCGATGACCCGGAGCCACAGGGTGAGCGTTTCCGGCACCACAACCAGCTGGTACACGGTCAGCTCGTTTTGCGCGCCTCCTTCTTCAGTGGGCGTTTCGATGATCTTCATCATTCTTTGGGCATCCACTTCCCCTTTCGCGGCTTCGCACAGCGCGATCAGGTTGCTGCGGCGGGTCAGCCCTTCCCAGGATGCCGCGTCAGACGGAACCGCAAAAAGCCATTCCTTGTTCACATAGTAATTCGTAGACACCAGCAGGCCTTCCGGCAGGGTCTGTTCCCCGTGCTTCACGCCGATGGGACACCACTCATAGGAACAGGCGGAGCTGCTGTCGGCCACATTGATGATATAGGAGGAGCTGCAGTTCGACGTGTTGAAGAACAGCTCCCAGTCCGCCAGCTCGTCGATCTCGAACATGGCGGAGAACAGCATCGTGGTGCCGGTAATCCGGCTGTTCGGGGATTTGATGTTCGCCGAGGGTTTTCCGTTGTTCAGCTCCAGGAAGATCCCCTTCTCGTTGATCGCGTTCACCGCGTAGATTTCTCCGACATATCCGACGGTCGCCGTCGCCAGGGATCCGTCTGACGGGTGGAATACCGTCACAGCCACGTCGTCCTTCAGCAGCGCGAAGGCTTCGGAATAATCGTAATTTCTTCCGATCACCAGCGGACCTGCGGCGTATTCGCCCCAGCAGAACGCCGCGCTGCATCTCGGCAGTCCGCCGATGCGCTCCACCGCGTTGACCATCTGCAGCTGCTTCACCGTCAGGCCCGAGGTCTCCGCGGCGCCTTCAAAGAACGCGTTGATCCGGTACGGCGTCTGCGCGGTCTGTAGTGCCACGATGCTTTCCGCCTTTTGCGCGTTTCCGACGCTGTATTCGACGATCGTCTCGACGAAGAAATATACTTCTTCCAGCTCTTCTTTCATCAGCATGCCGTACTGGCGGCCCATTTCCCGCCAGGTTCCGTGCAGGCTGACGACGCTGATTCCGTTCATGGACGCCCGGCAGCCCTGCTCAAAGACCTGCTCTACGCTCTCTATAGTTATTGGACCAAAGTCTGTTTTTTGTTCCTGCTCAGCGCAGGCTCCCGATACAAACATCAGTGCCAAAGTCAGGGCAATCAGGATAATCCCTTTTCTCTTCATGTTTCTTAACAGTCCTTTCCGTGCCTGCAGTAACAATTCGTTTTGTGTAATATCCCCGGAACAATACATCCGATTTTTTACAGTGGTTACACTTTTGTCCCTTTTTCCATCGTTATTGGGGTAACAAATCACGTCTGTCCTGTATTCAATACTAAACAAACAGCCCGGAAAAGTCAAGATTTCACATAACAGGAGCTAAGACACAGGCGGAGCCGCATTGCTCCGCCTGTGCCGTTACGGTTGGGTTTTACTTCGTCTTCTTGTTCCTGATCGCCGACCAGGCGGAGTAGTACTTCGTTCCGTTCACTGTCTTATAGGTCCGGATCCGGACGTAGTAGGTTTTCTTCGCCTTCAGATTCTTCAGCACGGTCTTCGTGGTTGCCGCTTTTTTGACGGTAACTATCTTTGCATCCTTGAAGTTCTTCTTCAGGCTGTACTGAATCTCGTATCCGGTGATCCCGCTGCCCTTCGCCCACTTGACGGTCAGCTCCTTCTTCCCGGCCGTCAGGGAAGACAGCTTCACGGCCTTGGGAATGATATCGAACTTGACGGTTTTCTTGCCGGTAAAGTTCCCCTTGCCGGTAATGGTAACGGTCGCTTTGCCGATCTTCTTGTTGTTCTTATAAGTGATGGTGTAGTCTTTATCGATAGTCAGTTTCTTATTGTCGTATTTGACGATGACAGTGGGTTTAATGGTCTTGCCGGTATAGACCTGGGCCTTGATGGCCGTCACTTTGGCCTTGCTGATGTCAACCATCTTGATCTTCTCGGCGATCACCTCGACACCCTTGTCGACAGTCAGATACGCGTCGATGGAGCCGTCGTCATTGCCTTTCTGCCATACGAGAACACCGTCCGTTTCCGTCGGTTCCGTTTCTTTTACCACGGCGGCAAGGGCCGGAACCTGGATGACATCCAGCTTTTTCAAATTGTTCTTCTGGCATTGGAGATTCACCAATACTTTGTTTTTGCTCACATCCAGGGACGTCAGTCTGTTCGTGTGGCAGAACAGCCAAACCAGAGCAGTGTCGGTACTGACATCCAGGGACGTCAGCTGATTGATATGGCAGGACAGCCCGGTCATCGCTGTGCACCCGCTCACGTTCAGGGACGTCAGCTGGTTGTTGTCGCACAGGAACAGCTGCAGCGCCGTGCACTTGCTGACATCCAGCGACGTCAGCCGGTTTTCTGTACAGAACAGCGTTTCAATGGCCGGATTCGCACTCACATCCAGCGCTGTCAGCTGATTTCTCTGACAGTCCAGATAATTCAGAGCTGTATTACCGCTCAGGTCCAGCGCCGTCAGCTTGTTATTGCAGCAGTTCAGTGTATTCATCTCCGGGCAGCCGCTTACATTCAGAGAGGTCAGTTCATTGGAACTGCAGTAGAGTTGAATCAGGGCCGTGTTTTTGCTTACATCCAGCGACGTCAGCTGATTGCCATGGCAGCGGAGCACCTGCAGCGCCGTGAAGTATTCGATTCCCTGCATGCTGGAGATGCCCGACTCCGCACAGACTATTGCTGTGGCCTGCGCGATTTCCTCCTCGCTCAGGTATCCGTCGCAGTCCGAATCAAAGTTCTCGGCAGCCTCCCGGAATTTTTCGTCCGGAAAGTTCACGTCATTGATTTCAACATCCGCCAGCGCGTACGCGCACAGCAATACCAGTACGAGGCCGATCAGAATTCCGATTCTTCTCTTCATCTTCTGTTCCCTCCGGTTTCATTTTGTTTTCCGTCAGCAGAAGTATAATCCGTTTCATTTTATCAGTCAATGCGGAACAGGATCAAAAAACGCTGCAGAGAGCAAATCTCTGCAGCGGCATTTTTTGAATGATCCGTATTACTTCTTATGGGTCGTGGCCCAATCGTAGTTCCGCAGGTTCATGTTCAGGTGACGCGGAATACCTTCGACCATCATGGGGGTGTAGTGGCCCTGGATCAGCGGACGCACATAGTCCAGGAACTCTTCGGTCACATAGTTGCCGGCCTTGTTGATCCACTTCCGCGGAACGACCTT
>CAMKJS010000022.1 GCA_946413245.1 uncultured Clostridia bacterium | reverse complement strand
TCCTGCGCCACCGTTACTTTCCCCGCCTTCGGGATCTCTTCGCCCTTTTCAGCGTGGAGGATGACAGTCTCCGGAATGGCGACGCCCTTCAGGAAAAAGGCGGGCCGGAAGTAAATCAGCAGCGCGGCAACCGCGACAAGGAGAAGCGTGATCAGCGTCCGCCGGATGGGATGCGCGCCGTAGAAGTCCTTGAGCTTATTGATCATATCTCATCCCTCCTTACAGCCGCCGCATCAGTTCCTGTCCCACGCTGGTGAAGAAGCTGACCATCCTTTCCAGCATGGTGAACAGCAGGATGCCGATGAACAGGATGATGGCCGCCGCCGCGATGCTCATCACGATGGAAGCCAGGTTGCCTCCCAGGCTGTATTCATGGATGGTGCCAAGCCCCGCCACAATCAGGAAAACGAACCAGGCGATGCACAGCATCTGCACAGCCTGCAGGATCATCACTTCCTCGAGGGTGACGAAGTTGCTCACGAAGCACACCAGCGCGTCTCCGATGATAAGCACGGTGAGGGAATAGCAGATCACAATGTAGATATCGCTCAGTTTTCCCTTGCCGTTGAACAGGGTTGTCACCGTCCAGTTGGAAAGGGAGAAAAGGAGCAGCACCGAGATATTGGAAATGAACAGGGACAGGGTATCCAGCTCGTCCTGGTTGGTCAGGTTCATCACGAAGCCCGTATACTGGGCGGACAGACAGCGCATCACCGCGAACGCGATCATGAGCAGGAAGGCCAGCAGCAGGCTGCCCTGATTGCGGAAGCGGATCTCATAGAACCCGTCGAAGGGGTGTACCAGGGCGTGGCCCCACCACCCCAGCTTTTCTTTGGTGATGGATGCTTTCATTTGCTTCCCCTCCTTTGCTTGCGGTTATAGGAGATTTCCGAGCCGATCACGAGGCCGATGAGCACCACAGCAATAAACGCGATGATGCCGAAGTGATCCCGCAGGACCTCGCTGCGGTAGCCCTTATAGGCCTTGGAGAAGAATTCCCGGTTGTTCCCCAGTTTGAAGTAGTCCATGGCCTCCCGGAAACGCTCCTGCATCAGCAGGTTTTTGCCGATGCCCACATAAGCCGTTTCCATGTTGGAGCAAAGGCGCAGCACCCGCTCGAAGTGGGCGGTGGCCTCCTCCCAGCGGCCGTAGTAGTAGGCCTCGTTGGCATCCAGCAGCGCCTTTCCGAAATCGGAGGGTTCCATCACATAGGCGCATTTCAGGGCGCTGTCGCCGATCACCAGCTTGTCGCCCAGCCAGGCGATGGCGCTGGGAATCCTGAATTCAGCCGCCAGGTTGCCCTTGCTGCCGAACACAGAGAGCAGTTCCCCGTCGAAGTTGTACAGGAACACCCTGCCGTAAGCCTTGTCCAGCACCGCGTAGGTGCCGTAGGGTTTTACCGCGATATCCACAAATGTGTTGTCGCTCTCCCCCGGCGTCTGCAAATCGCCCATCACGTTGAAACTGCCCATTTCCCGCAACACGTTCTTCCCCTGGAAATTCAGGCGGAAAACGGGCTTGCTGGCGCTCTGGTCACTCGTCACGGCCATCACGAAGCCTTCGCCGTCCAGGGCCACGTTGTTGAAGGCGGGAGCGTAGATCTTGCCCATTTTCTCCTTCTGCGCGTCGGTGGCGATGGATTTCCACAGGTAATCGACGATGTTGATCTGCGGCTCGTTCACACCGAAGTAGCGGGAGAAGGTTCCGTCCTCGTTGAGTTCGATAATGCCTTCATAGCTGGACTGCACCACCAGGTATATCCGGTCCGCGTTGTCCACGGTCACCTTGGCAGGCTTGAATTCCGTCACGCCGGTCATGTTGTCCGGGCGGGTGATCATCCGCCGGAAGGTGTAGTCTTCCCCATCCAGCACAACCACCCGCTGCGCGGCGGTATCGGCGATGTACAGCTCATTCTGCTTTTCGTGGTAGAAGGCGCCCTGGCAGCCGTTGAACATCAGCTGGGAGCCGTCCTCCAGGATCACGATTTTGTTGTCCGTATCCCGGATCGTTTTGAGCGTCTTCAACATGTTTCCATCGGAATCCAGCACGTGAACGCGGCTTTGCTTTCCGTCCACCAGGAAGATGCGCCCGTCCCGGGAGGTACAGATGTCGTCCACGCTGTCCAGGGCGATCCCCCTGAGGTTTTCGGAGGTGATGGTCTTTTCCAGCAGGAAGGGGGCGGGGGTGGATTTCACGTTGCCGTAATGGTCGTAGGTATACCCCGCGTATACGTTGCTGCTTCCGTCCGCGGCCAGCCCGGCGGCGGGAAGAAGCAGAAGCAGGGCCAGCAGGAAGGATCCAATCTTTTTCATCGTTCTCTCCCCCCTTAATCCTTCATGCCGGAGGTGGACATGGTTTCCAGCACGTTGCTCTGGGAAATCACGAACACCACGACGGGCACGGTCATCATGATGAGGGACACGGCGGAGGATACGCCGGTGCGGGCGATGCCGCCGCTGACCAGCTGGCTCAGCACGTAGGATACGGGCTTCAGCTCTTCGGAGTAGATGAATACGCCGCCGGTGGTGCCCCACATCTGCTGGAAGGAAAGGATGATCAGCGTGATCCAGGCAGGCTTGCACAGCGGCATGATAATCTTCCAGTAGATCGTGAACTCATTGGCCCCGTCGATAGTGGCGGCTTCGATCAGGGAATCGGGAATCCCCACGATGAAGTTTTTCATCAGATACAGCCCCAGCGTGCCGCCCACTGCGGTCAGGATCACCGCCCAGTAGGTGTCCACCAGGCCCAGGTAGGTCATGATCAGGTAATTGGGGATCGCCGTGACCGAGGCGGAGAACATCAGGGCATATACGATCAGGCTGCTCATCATCTTGCTGCCGGGGAACTCATATTTCGCCAGGGCGAAGGCCGCCATGGATCCGAGCAGCACCGTGCCCAGCGTACCAAGCCCGGTGATCACGGCCGTATTGAAGATATACCGGCTCATGGGCACGTCGAAGGATTCCAGGATGAAGCCCAGATCATAGAAGTTGTTCAGCGTGGGATTGTCCACTGTCAGCTTGGGCGGGAAGATAAAGATCTCGCTCATGGGCTTAAAGGCGTTCACCACGGTGAAAATCAGCGGGAACAGGGAGAAAATGCCGAATGCCGCCAACAGGATGAACAGCAGGATGTCCACCGCCAGCGAGCGGCGGCGCTTGAGCTTCCGGTTCCGCAGCGCGGTGATCAGGCCATGTCGGGCAGCGGGTTGACGCGTTTTCTTTTTCGCCATCTTTTCTCCCCCCCTTAACCCAGCTTGCGCAGCAGCTTCTGCACCAGGATGTTGCAGAAGAGCATGATCAGGAACAGCACCACGGCGATCGTGCACGCGTACCCCATCTCATAGCGCAGGTTGCCGTAGTCGTGCAGGTGCGTCATGATCGTGTGGCCCGCGTAGTTCACGGACGGGAAGCCGACCAGGTCCAGGGAGATCTGGCTGACGGCGAAGGAGGACGTGATCTGCATCACCGCGCCGAACATCAGCTGGGGCTTCATGGCGGGCAGGGTGATATACCACAGCTCCTGCCACCGGTTCTTGATCCCTTCCACAGCCCCGGCCTCATACATGGCTTTATCCACCGTCTGGAGGCCGGCGATGAAGGAAAGGAAGGACACGCCCAGGCTCATCCACAGCTGGACGACGATCAGGATGGGCATGATGTAGGCTTCCGTGGTAAGCCACAGAATGGCTTCGCGGGTGATCCCCAGTTTCATCAGCCAGGCGTTGGCCCAGCCGTAGGTGTCCGAGGAGAAGATCAGCTTCCACACCAGGTATACGTTGCCCGAGATGGAGGGGGCGTAAAACACCAGGGTCATCAGCGCCCGGGGGATCCGGGGCAGCTCATTGATGAGCCAGGCGAACAGGAAGCACATGATGTAGGAAAGCGGGCCTGTCAGCAGGGCAAACACCAGCGTGTTTTTGAGGGCCGTCAGGAAAACGTCGTCCTCCACGATGAGCGTCACATAGTTGACCAGCCCCACGAAGGAAGGCGCGCTGGTCATGTTGAAGGAGGTAAAACTCAGCCCGATGGCGGCGAGCACCGGCAGCACCGTGAACAGGAAAAACACGATGGCAAAGGGGGCCACCAGCAGGTACTGGTTCCGGTAGCGTTTCAGCGCCGCCCTGAAGGGCAGCTTCCGGGAGGAAACCATCATTTCGTCATCCCTCCTTCCATGGTGGTCAGTCCGAATTCCGTGCGCTTCTTGGTCAGTTCCTTGTCGATGTCCCGGATGTTCAGATACAGCGTCTCCCGGGGGCTGCTCAGGTCGGCCACCACGTCTTCAAAGGCGTAGGAGATCATGCGCGTGTTCATGTAGTAGCCGGGTACGGCGGGCATCCCGTTGAGATGCCGGTACTGGGAGAGCAGCTCTTCCAGCTCGTTGTTGCTCCAGGGAAGCTGCCGGATCACATCCGGATCCGCAGCAGGATAGCGGGCAGCGGCGCCCATGATGGATTCCAGGGTGTTGGCGTAGCTCAGCTGGCTCTTCGTGGAATTCCACCATTTCACGAATTCCCAGGCCGAATTCCTGTTCCGCGCGCCTTTCATGATCACGGTCTGCACCGTATCGCACACGTAAGTGTTGTCGACGCTGCCGTCCTCCTTCTCCGTGCCGGGGAAGGGGGCGAAGCTCCACAGACCCTTGATTTCCGGCGCGAAGATCTCCAGCGTGCAGTACGCGGTGTAGTCCGTGATGCCGACGGGCATTTCCCCCGTCCGGAAGCGGTTGTTGAAGTCCGCCTGCACCTCCAGGCCGTGGACGGTGAACAGGTCCGTGAACCATTTGAAGGCTTCCATCGCCTCGTCGCTGTACAGGGCGGAGGCCACGCCGTAGTCGTTCCCCTCGCCCAAGTAAATCTCCCCGCCGTTCTGGTACACCATGGCCTGGAACACGTTCAGGCCCGTGGTCACGCGGGTGGAGGGCATGTAGAACTTGTAGTTCTCCCGGCTCAGCACGGGGATCATTTCCATAACCTCCGTCCACGTGCTGGGCACGGAAAGCCCCAGATCCTCCAGCACATCCTGACGGTAGAACAGCATCTGGAAGGTGACCTGTTCGGGAATTCCCCACACGCCGCCCTGGTAGCTCGCCGTGCGCATCAGCCCGGAGCCGTACCTGGCGGTAACTTCTTCAAAGCCCTCCAGCTTGCTCAGATCCGTCACCGCACCCCGCATGGCGAAGTCTTGGGCCGTCGCCTGGCTCAGGCCGATCACCACGTCCGGACCGTTGCCCGCCAGTGCGGCCCGCAGCACCACGTCCGTGGGAATCAGCTGCAGCTTCACGGGGATACCCGTTTCCGGCGCGAAGGTTTCGTCGATCATGTTCTGGATGATCTGGGCCTGCTCCCGGCCCGCCGAGGCCATCCATACCTTGACGCCCTTGTCCGCGCCGGTGCTCTCCGCGTCGGATACCACGCTGCTCGCGGAATGGAAGAAGGTGGCGAAGAACCGCTGGGTATCCGCCACGATGCCTTCCCAGACGGTTTCCCGCGGCGTGGGAATCGAGGCTGTGTCCGCCGAAAGGATCAGGCTGTCCATTTCCAGCGGCATGCTGGAAATATTCACGATCCAGGTGCCCAGGGCGGAAATGTTGTTTTTGAACTGGTTCAGCTCGTTCACGATCTGGTCCGGCTTCCTGGCCAGCCCTTCGGCTTCGATCGCCATTTTTTCAAGCAGCGCGGTATTTTCGCCCTTTTCCCCGGTGATCCGCACCATTTCGTCCACCAGGCCGTACAGCCGCCGGCTTTCCTCCTGCATGGAGGAAACAAACCCCGGCACCTTTTTCGCGATTTCGTAGTCGATGAACTGGCTGGGGGCCTGGCCCGTAATCTGGATAGTGCGCAGATACAGGTCGTTCAGCGTACGCAGACTCTGTTCCACCTGGCTCAGCACCCCGCCGATGGCCCCCAGCACCACCTCCAGCGAAATCGTGTTTTCGCCTTTCTGCAAATATACCCGGCAGGGAGCTCCGCTTTCGTCCGTCAGCGTGTAGTTCTGCATCACTCCGGAGTAGTCGAATCCAACCACAGCGGCTTCCGCGAAGGGGATTTCGCCGTTGATTTTCAGCCTGCGGTAGCTGGTCACGCCCCGGTTGGTCTGCCTGCCCTTGAAGGTGAGCAGATACAGCCCGTCTGCCGGCGCTTCAACCGTCCACTGGATCGCGTCCCCCGGCTGGGCCCAGCTTCCCGCGCCGATTGTGGGATACAGCGTATGCCACGCATGGTAGGGCACCAGAGCCGCGTCGGAATAGTTTTTCTGCACGTTGATGGAGGGGCTGGATTTGAGAATTTCTTTCGTGGCCCCTTCCCGACGTTCCGCCTGACACACGATGGCCTCAGCAGGAGCGGCTTCCGCCTTCCCCTCCCCTTTCCATCCGGACAGCACGTCGGCGTAAGCCGGGATCCGGGGTGCGGCCTCGAAGCACAGGGCGGTGATTTCCATGGGTTCCTTCACGGCCTCGAAGCTCAGCGTGTGGTCCCCCGCACTCAGATAGAAAAGCAGGGGCTCGCCGCTGCGGCGGTCGTAGTCCTCCAGGAAAACGGTCTGCTCCTGGTAAACTTCCTCCGCGTTCGGCCGGATCTCGTTCTCGTTCTTCAGCCGGATGTCCTCGTCCCGCCACAGCCGCTTGAAAACGATCTGGTTCAAAGCGTTATAAGGGGCTTCCCCGTCCAGCAGCACCCGGCGCTGGATATCCGATGTGGTGCCCGGCAGGCCGATATAGCTGATTTTCAGGTTGTAAAACCCGGCTTTCGCCACCGTGAACGGCCATGTCACCGTCCCGATGTCCTCTGTCAGCACGCCGTCCTGGCCGTTTTCCGCCCGGGCGCTGCCGTCCTCCGTCCAGGCAAAAACGTCCACTTCCGCCTGCCCGGCCGCCATCTGCTCCGCGTAGCCTTTTTCATCCAGGTAGGCCTGATAGGAGGTTTCCACGGCCTGGGCGGAGGAGACCGCGGACACGGCAAACAGCGCTTCTTCCTGCTTCGGAAGCAGCCAGACGCCCAGCACAACGGCGAGAACCACCGCCGCCGCGCAGATTCCAATCACAAGCTTTTTCCTGCTTTGCACGGGTTTCACCCCTTTTCACTCTCGAAAGAAAAACGGCAGGCGCTGCAGGGATTCGCCCCGATGACGCCCGCCGTTGACGCGGGAGACGCGCCGGAACCCTCCGGCGCGTCATGGTTCATGTTTATTCGGCAACCACACTCACGGTGATTTCCACAACCGTGGTGTTGCCCACGTAGTCAGCCACGCTGAGGATCACAGGATATTCGCCGGGGGTGGAAGTATCCAGCTGGGAAATGTCAGCCTCCACCATACCCTTCAGATCCAGGCCGTCCGCGTCCGCCGCGGTCTCCACAAAGCTGCCCGCCCAGTCGATGCCGCTGGCGTCCGAATCCATGGGCACGGCCGGCAGCTCTTCCTTCAGGGTCAGGGTGGGAGGCGTCGTGTTGTCCGGGTTGAACACGCGCACTTCGATCTTCGCGCTTCCCTCGTTGCCCGCCTTGTCGGCGAAAATGCCCTTCACTTTGTAAACGCCGATGGTGTTCACGTCCACTTCGCCGGTGTCATACGTGCCGGAAGCGGGGTCGAGAACGCCGTCAAAGCCGTCCTCGGCGGTGAAATGAGCGGACCAGTCGTAGTCGCTCAGATCGGTTCCCTTGGCCACAGCCAGATATCCTTCCGCGCTGACGGAAGGCGCCTGGTTGTCGTGGATCTCGTTGCTGCCCAGGATGGCTTCCATCTGCGCCATCGTGTCGGTAAACTTGTTCATGTTGGCTTCGATGGCCACTTCATAGGCGGGCATGCCTTCCACGCCGTAGAAGCCCTTGCCGACGATGCGGTCCCAGGGATCACGCATGCCCAGCAGGTTGGCGAAGTCATTGGGGATGCACTTCTCGGAGTTGAATATAAAGGCGTTCAGAATGCCGTCGCCCAGCTTCTCGTTGAAGATGTCCAGGCCGTATTTCATGGCTTCGGTTTCGGCCATGGCGCTCTTGTATTCGCTCATGTCGGTGACGCCGGCCTTGAGTTCGTAGTAGGTTTCCCAGTATTTCCGGAACACCTTCAGGCACAGCTCGGTCTTTTCCGCGTCGATGCCCTTCAGCACGCCCCAGATGTCGCCGACGGAAATCACCTGGCGATATTCCTCGCTGTCCTTGGCCAGGCTGTCGGGCCGGGGCCAGGGCATGAGGGCCACGGATTCGCCGCGGGCGGTGCATTCGTCCACGTGGCTCTTGATCATCCAGATGGGACACTCGGCAAACACGGTGGCGCCGCGGCCGAAGTCGGAGCCGGATTCGCACCACTGGGGGGTGTATCCGTCGTCATAAACGCCGCAGTCCACCATCACGCCCGCGTCGCGGAGAGACTGGATATACTGCACGGCTTCGATGGATTCCTTGCTGTTCACCTGCAGGCCTTTGGCGCCGTAGATCGCGCCGCCGTTGGCATACATGGCGGACAAGGTGGCATACCGGTGGTCGGTTTCATAGGCCTGCACGGTGGAAACCTTCGCGCCTTCGGGGGCCGGGGTATTGCCGTAGTAAGCCTGAATCTTGGTCAGATAATCCTTGAAGGTGCTCCAGGTCCACTCGTCCTTCTCCAGCAGGTCGGTGGGATATACGATGTTGCCGTCGGCGTCCTTCAGGGCGTCCACCTTTTCCAGCATCGTCAGGTTCACCAGCAGGGAGAAATACTGGGTGAAGCTCTGGTTGGCGTTCACAAAGTAGTTATGGCCGTATACCTTGTCCGGCAGCATCCACGCCGCGCCTTCGAAAATGCCGGCATACTGATCCAGCGGCTGCAGGATGTTCTGCGCCAGCACCGTGTTTTCCGATCCGTTCCACATCAGCGCCAGGTCGCAAACCGGATTTCCGGCCAGTACGCTCAGCACCAGCTCGCTCCTGGTGTCCTGGGCATACTGCACGTATTCGATTTCAACGTTGAACGCTTCCTTCACCGCTTCTTCTGCGGCCACGCGGATCAGGCGGTCCTCTTCGTCGCCGATGGTGTAGTTTCCGGTGGTTTCGTCAATCATGTGAGGATCCAGCTCGGGGGCCCAGTGGGTTCCCATGCGGATGACCACAGTCGGTGTGCTGCTTTCCGCCAGAACGGGGACGCACAGCATAACCATAACAAGGGCCAGGAACAGGGCAGTCACTTTCTTCATGGATCATTTCCTCCTTTTCGTTTCGTGGCGAAAGCCAGATGATTCTCAAACAGCGCCGCGCGCTGCGTAAGACCTGAAATGAAGCCTCAACTTTTCATGTACGAAAATAATCTCTTTTTTGCCATTATAGCAAAAAAGTGCCCTCTTGGCAATCTGTTTTTTTCATGGCGTTCTCCCTGTCATTTTGATATACTGTTTCCGACACCTGCGGACCATCCCCGCGTTCCGCTGCCTGATGATAAGGAGGAATCCCCATGGTTCTGATCCCTCTCGCCGGAACATGGCGCTGCGAAATACCCGGCCGGACGGCAGATATAATCCTGCCCGGCACCTTGGACGAAAACAGAATCGGCTATCCGGATATGACCGCCGCGAAATGGCACCCCGACGCCGCCGTGAACGCCGCGCTGCAGGCGGAGGGCGTCATCGCCACCCGCCTCACCCGCTGCTGCACCTACGAAGGCCCGGCGACGATCACCCGCCGTTTGCGGACGGCGATCCCTCCGGACCGCCGCGTCTTTCTGGAGGCCGAACGGGCTCGCTTCCTCAGCCTGTCGGTCAATGGAAAGCCTGTCCCGCCCTTTCTCCCGCCCACGATTTCCACCCCATATATATTCGAAGTGACCGGTTTTCTGACGGGCGACGACCTGTTTTCCCTGATCAGCGATAACAGCTATCCGGGCTGGCCCCATGACGCCATCGTCTTTTCCTCCGCCGCTACCGATGAGACCCAGACGAACTGGAACGGCCTCCTCGGTTTTCTGCATCTCCGGGTCGAAAATCCGGTCTTCCTCCATGCCGTCCGGGTCTATCCCCATGGACAGAAGCTGGATATTTGCGCCGTGCTCTCGGCCGCCGTCCCCTGGCATGGCGTTCTCCGCGCGGAAAGCGAAGCCCTGGCGGAACCGGCGCGGGCGGAAGGCAGCGTGGAACCCGGCCTTCATGAAATCTGGTTCCGCAACCTCCCTCTGGTCCCGGATGTCCGCCGCTGGGACGAAGGAGAAGGGAATCTGTATACCCTTTCCGTCAGCAGCGAAGGGCTGGAAACCAAAACGGTTTCCTTCGGTGTGCGGGATTTCGGCAATCAGTCCGGACGGCTGGCGCTGAACGGCCGCGGGTTCTTTTTACGCGGCGAAACCAACTGCGCCCTTTTCCCGGAAACCGGCCATCCCCCCATGGAGGTCGAAGCCTGGACCGATATCCTGAAAACCTATCGCGCCTATGGCGTCAACTGCGTCCGTTTCCATTCCCACGTCCCGCCCGAAGCCGCCTTTGAAGCCGCTGACCGGCTGGGTATGCTGATGCAGCCGGAGCTGTCCCACTGGAATCCCCGTGACGCTTTTGAGCAGGAGGAAAGCTTTGCGTATTATCGTGACGAACTGACCCGGGTCATCCTGCAGCTGGCCAATCATCCCTCCTTTGTGATGCTGACGCTGGGAAATGAACTTTGCACCGGAGAACTGGGCCGCCGGCGCATGGATGCGCTCCTCGCCCTGGCCCGCAGCCTCGATCCCACCCGCCTCTATGCCAATGCTTCAAACGCCCACTACGGCGCCCTTGGGTGCGACCTAAACAGCGATTTTTATACTTCCGAGCGGTATTTTGAGGAGAAAATCCGCGCCACCTGCGCAAACATGCAGGGCCCACTGAACCATATCTATGCCAATGCGAAGCTGAATTATTCTTCCGTGATTAAAAAGATTCACGAAACATACCCCAGGCCGGTCTTCAGCTTTGAGGTGGGACAGTATGAGGTGCTTCCGGATTTTGCCGAGATCGATGAATTCCAAGGCATAACCCGTGCGGACAACCTGGCCCTGATCCGGGCGAAGGTGAGAGAAGCGAATCTGGAAGCCGAATGGCCGCTGCGCGTGGAAGCATCCGGCGAGCTTTCCCGCCTCTGTTATCGGGCGGAGATCGAGGCTGCCCTGCTTTCGGAGGGAATGAGCGGCATTTCACTCCTGAGCCTGCAGGATTTCACCGGCCAGGGCACCGCCCTCGTGGGGATGATGAACAGCCACCTGAAGCCCAAGCCTTATCCTTTTGCCGCCCCGGAGCGCTTCGAATCCTTTTTCCGCGCCTGCCTGCCCCTTGTGATGCTGAACCGCTTCACGTATGAGTCGGGCGAACGCCTCTCTGCCAGGGTGAGAATGGCGAACTATGGAAAGCAGGATCTGACCGGCTGCCTGCGCTGGACCCTGGGCAGCCTCACCGGGGACTTGCCGGCGGCAACCGCCCCCTGCGGCGGCCTCGCGGATCTGGGCGTTCTGGAAATTACCCTGGGTGATCAGGAAATCGGTGCCCTGTCGCTGCGGGTTTCCTTTGCCGGCTGGGAAAACGCCTATCCCGTCTGGGTCTATCCGCCGGCCGGACCCGTTTGTCCGGAAGGCGTTCTGGAGGCGCGGCATTTCAATGATTCCGTCAAAGCGGTTCTCGCCGCGGGCGGCGTAGTGTACCTGTCCCCGGATTCCTGCCCGGAATCCCTGCCCCATTCTATTCAGGCCCAGTTTTCCACCGATTTCTGGTCGGTCGGCACCTTCCCCGGTCAGGAAGGCGGCATGGGTCAGCTGATCGACGCAGCGCACCCGATTTTCCGCCGTTTCCCTACGGAAAGCCATACTGACTGGCAATGGTGGCCGATGGCGAACCAGCGGGCATTCATCCTGCCGGAACCGCTGCGTGCCATCGTCACGGAAATGGACAGCTATGCCACCATGCGTCCTATGGCCCAGATGCTCGAAGCCCGGTTCGGAAACGGCCGCGTGCTCCTTTCCTCCCTGGGCCTGCATCAGCTGCAGCAGTACCCTGAAGCCCGCGCGCTGCAGGCCGCCATCTATCATTACCTTTCCTCCGCCGATTTCGCGCCGGATCAGTTCATCACCGAGGAAACCCTGCGCTTTCTCGTGAGTCAGTAACGGGCGTTCACAGCGCCGATCGGCGTGTACACCATACCGTTCTTCCCGCGATCCGAACGAAACAGAATCATCTGATCGACGATCATAGGCACAGGAACAATCTCCGCTGATGGAATACCATGGCTGAAGTCGGCATGCCTTGCAAGGGTAAAGTGTGGGGTAAATGCTGAACGATCAAACGGGATATCAGCCCCGGCAAGCGAATGCCGCAGTCGCTTCACCAGCGTTTCCAGCGGTTCGCAGGGTTCTGTCCCGCCCCAGATGATGCTTTCCCTGAACGTGCCGATATGATCATATACGATTTCGAACGGTTCAAACGCTGCTTCTTCCATCGCACCGAGCACCGGATCCGGTTCCGGATACGCACCGATAAAGGTCAGCGTCATGTGCAGGTTTTCCGGTGTCAGATAGGTACCGCTGATTCCATGACGGGACAGGAAGTCCTGCATCCTGACGAGGGACCGCCGCACATCATCGGACGGACTGATTCCGACAAACAAACGCACGTCCTGTTCAGCCTCCTTTATTTGAGTCCGAAAGTCATTATTCTGCGATGACACTGTCTCCTGTCATCAGCCGGGTATTTCAAAAGTCTGCCGACCGTTTCCGTTTTTGCGGTCTTCATACGGATATCATATCAGCATCGCCGCTGCATATCCGACAATCGCTGCCTGGAGAATCAGCATCAGCGGGAAGAAGAGTTTGAAATACCAGTGCTTTGTCTTATGCCGGAAGATCCACATGGCCGCAGTGCCGCCAAGCGCTCCGAACAGACCGGCAGCCAGAAAGAGCGTCTTCTCCGGCACACGCCGTTTTCCCTGCTTCGCGCATTGTTTGTCGTAACGCATCAGGAAAAAAGAGATCAGGCTCATGATGCAGGCAACCGCCAGCAGCACAATCAGAATCGGATTCATCAGTGTTTCATCACCTTTCCGGGCATCGTCGCCGCAGTTTTCATCTTTATTCTTTTCGTCTGTTCCGATATTTTCGCTCACAGATCCGGATTATTCTTCAATCAGCTTCTCCATATAGATCATATTATACCAGCGGTCAAACTTCCTTCCGCACCTGTGAAATGTGCCGATCTTTGTAAAACCCATATGCCGGTGAAACTGCTCGCTGTTTCTGGTCAGGTATTCGTCCTCCACGGCAGGGTCGCCGATGCAGGCGTACATATTCAGAAATCCCCTTTCCCGGAGGTCGTCTTCCAAAGCTTCATACAGCTTTCTTCCGTATCCCCGTCCCTTCGCGTTGCGGTCCAGATAAATGCTCAGCTCACAGCAATGGGAATAGGCCGCGCGGCTGTGAAAGGGACCTGCGTAGGCATATCCCTGGATTATGTCGTTTTCCTCGAGCACAAGATACGGAAACCGCTCCAGGGTATTCGTGATGCGTTCCTCAAATTCACGCAGGGAAGGAGTATCATATTCATAGGTTATGGCTGTATTCTCCACATACCAGGCATAGATCTCCAGCAAACGCTCAGCGTCTGCCGGTACTGCGCTTCGAATGATCATGATTCCTCCTGTTTGACGGTGAAGACAATCCGGTTTTTCCATGCTCGGCCCGCACAGGGCGGATCTTATTGTACCTGCTTTCCGGGATTCCTGCAATGATGAATTCCGCGCCGGGTTGTTTCCGGGTTGTTTTCCGTTCCTGCGGACCGGCGCTGTTTTATCCGCTTGACAAAGGCTCCGGCGAACAGTATTCTCATACGTGCTGATCGGTTTCAATTTAAAACTG
This sequence comes from uncultured Clostridia bacterium, assembly GCA_946413245.1. Classification (GTDB taxonomy): domain Bacteria; phylum Bacillota; class Clostridia; order Christensenellales; family Aristaeellaceae; genus Aristaeella. Next base: position 30,551 of record CAMKJS010000022.1, on the reverse strand, counting down.
AAGGGGCTGCCGCTGAAAGGAGCAACGGAGACAATATGATTACGGAAGCGTTTGACAGCAGGACTGAGGAAATCATCAAGGTATGGCGCAACGAAAACGCAAAAAAAGTGGATGCCTGCATCCTGACCTTCTCCCGTGAGATTCTGCAGTATGTTCTGGAGCAGTATGACTGCTCAAAAATCGGCGATCTGTATTCCTCCAACGGAGCGAATCCTGTATACGGGTTCACCTTCCGGGGAAAGGAATTCGCGGTATATATGTCTTACGTGGGTGCGCCGGGATGCGTGGCCGATATGGAGGACTCCCTTTCCCTGATCAGCACGGACAAATATGTCGTGTTCGGCGGAAGCGGCTGCCTGAACAAGGAGATCGCGCGGGGAAAAGTGATGATTCCGACCGCCGCCTATCGCGATGAAGGAACCTCCTATCATTATGCGCCGGCGTCGGATTACATCCCGGTCAAAAACAGCGGTGTTGTGGCAGCGTTTATGGAGCAGGCAGGGCTTCCTTACATTCAGGGAAAGACCTGGACCACAGACGCCGTACACCGGGAAACCAGGGGCAATTTTGAAAAAAGAAAGAGCGAAGGCTGTATTTCCGTGGAGATGGAATGCGCGGCCGTGCAGGCCATGTGCGATTTCAGGGGGTTGAATCCTTACTTCTTTTTTACCAGCGGGGATCTTCTGGACGCGCCGAAATGGGACGCCCGAAAGGCAAAGAATCAGAAGAAGGACACGCAGCATGATCCCGGGCATTTCGACATTGCGCTGGAGCTTGCCCTGTATATTACGGAAGCGGAACGGTAAGACGGAAGTGACGGTTTCCGGCCGGAATCCCTGAACAGGCTCTGAAAACGGCCATTATCCGTACGCCCATGGGTAAAACAGAGCATGTGCCGAATCGTACCGGTTTCAGTCGTCCGCGAAATGCTCCCGGGCATGGAAGGTTTTGCAGATTGCCGTATAATCTCCGAATACGGTCAGCTTATCGCCGGGTTCAAACACAGTATCCGCTTTGGCCGGCATCGGCTTGCTTCCCTGGCGCTCGACCAGCATCACCAGGATGCCGGTTTCCGCCCGCAGCCCGGTATCCGCGAGGCTGATTCCCCGGTATTCCTCCGGGATATGGCGGAGTGTTACCTGGGCAATGGATTCGGAGCTGATGTTGTCCACCAGCATCACGGCGTTGAACGTTTCCTGCCGGTCAAAGACGCGGTCCGCAGCACGCCGGAGAAGATTGTCGCCCCAGGCATGGATTTTCGGCACACGCATGAAAATAAAAATCAGGGCGACTGTAGCCACAGGGATCAAAAAGCTGAAAAAATGATGTGTAATCTGTACGAGCTTCATGGACAGAAACACGTTGATAAACGCGGAAACGATGGTAATATTGAACACGTATCCGAAGAGCATAGTGATCCGGGTGAGCCTGCGGCGCTGCCGGGAAGACAGAACGATCTCACTCTCCCTCGTGGTAAAGCCCGTTCCGGTCAGCAGCGAAATCACCTGAAAGCGCGCCTTCTCCACCGGCAGTCCCGTCAACCGGAAGAAAAAGGTAAACAGTTCTGAGATGACCCAGTATAAAAGGATGATAAACGAAAAAAGCAGCAACGCGAGGTAGATATCCATGCCTTCCATACCTCCCGATATCGTTTCAGCGCTTGTGAATCAGGAATGAGCGACTGCCGGCCGGGGAAAAAACCGGCCGGCAGCTGTTTGTTCTCCTGCGGTCATTCGATACCCAGCACTTTATAATCCTGGGCTTCCACCGCCGCGCGGAGCACTTCGTCCTCCACGGGAGCGGAAAGGGTTACGACCGCCGTGCCCGACGCATGGTCCGCCGCGGCGCCTGTAACGCCGGGAACAGCTTCCAGCGCCTTCTTCACGCGGGCTTCGCAGTGCATGCACATCATGCCTTCCACCTTCAGGGTCTTTTCCATCGTCTTTTCCTCCTTTATTGTTTCCGCGGTGACGATCTGTTCGAGCGCTTCCGCGGGAATTGGCTTTCCTTTCCGGTCATGACCGGCGTCATGGGGTTTCACCAGATTCAGCCGCAGCGCGTTCATGCATACGAAGAAGCTGGAGAGCGCCATGGCCGCCGCGCCGTACATCGGCTTCATTTCAATCCCGTACAGGCCCATCGCCAGCGGGATACAAATCGCGTTGTAGAAAAACGCCCAGAACAGGTTCTGATGGATGTTCCGGATCGTCGCCCGGCTGAGCCTGATCGCCGCCGTCACGTCTGTCAGGCGGCTTTTCATCACCACGATGTCCGCCGCGTCGATGGCCACGTCCGTTCCCGCGCCGATGGCGATGCCGTTGTCCGCAACCGTGAGGGCCGGCGCGTCGTTGATACCGTCTCCGACCATGGCGATCTTTCCGAGCGGTTTGAGCTTACGGATCACCTCCGCCTTTCCTTCCGGCAGAACGCCCGCGATCACCTGGTCCACACCGGCCTCCCGGCTGATAGCCCGGGCTGTCCGCTCGTTGTCTCCGGTCAGCATCACGGTCTGGATCCCCATATTCCGCAGCTCGCGGATGGCCTCCGCGGAGTCCTGCTTGATCGGATCCGCTACGGCGATGATGCCGCGGAGTTCTCCGTCCAGCGCGAACAGCAGCGGCGTCTTTCCCTCTTCCGCGAGAGCGTTTGCCCGCGCTGAAACCGATTCGCTGACAAGCCCCCTGGACGCCAGGTATCTCAGGCTTCCGCCGATCAGTTCTTTTCCGTTCAGTCTGGCGCGCAGGCCATGGCCGGGCAGCGCTTCAAAATCGCTCACTTCCGGGAGCGTCAGTCCTTCCGCCTCGACGGTTACGGCCTTCGCCAGCGGATGTTCGCTGCTTTTTTCCAGGCACGCGGCAAGGGAAAGCAGGCCGTTTTTGTCCCCGCCCAGCGGAATCACGTCCGTAACACGGGGCTGACCTTCTGTCACGGTGCCCGTTTTATCCAGCGCAATCATCTGCGTCCTGCCCGCGCCTTCCAGCGCGGCGGCGGTTTTATACAGCACGCCTGTTTTCGCGCCGGCGCCGCTGCCCACCATGATGGCCACAGGCGTCGCCAGTCCAAGCGCGCAGGGGCAGCTGATCACCAGAACGGAAATTCCGCGGGCAACGGCAAAGGAAAAGGGCTTCCCGGCGATCAGCCAGCCGGTCAGCGTCAGCAGAGCAAGCCCGATGACTGTAGGTACGAAGATCCCGGATACCTTGTCCGCGATCCGGGCCAGCGGAGCCTTTGTCGCGGCCGCGTCGGAAACCGTCCGGATGATCTGCGCCAGGGTGGTGTCTTCCCCCACACGGGTGGCACGGCACTCGATATACCCCTGCTGGTTCATCGTGGCGGCGGAAACCGGATCGCCTTCGGCTTTATCCACCGGGATGCTTTCGCCGGTCAGGGCGGATTCATTGACCGCGGTCATTCCTTTCAGAATGATCCCGTCCACCGGAATCTGCTCTCCCGGGCGAACCACGAACACGTCGCCGGTGCTGACCTCCTCGATTCCGACTTCTGTTTCGACTCCGTCCTTCAGCAGTACGGCCGTTTTCGGTGCCAGCCGCATCAGCCCTTTCAGCGCGTCGGTCGTCCGTCCCTTCGACATGGCCTCCAGCATCTTCCCGATGGTGATCAGCGTGGGGATCATGGCAGCGGACTCAAAGTACAGGTTCATGCCGTACTTCATCACCGTGCCGTGATCGCCTTCCCCCTGGGCAAGAATCATCAGAAACAGCTCCGCCAGCGAATAGACAAAAGAGGCACCGGAACCGAGCGCCACAAGGGTATCCATATTGGGAGCGCCGTGGAACAGTGATGAAAAGCCCGAAGTAAAAAACTTCCCGTTGATGATCATCACGATGACAGCCAGCAGCAGCTCGAACAATCCCAGGAACACATGGTTGTCGAAGGCCGCGGGCGCAGGCCAGCCCCACATCCCGTGCCCCATGGAAAAATACATCAGGATCAGCAGGATCGGCACCGAAAACAGAAGCCGTTTTTTCAGCCTGGGTGTCTCGTGATCCTTCAGCGCTTCCGCGTCCGCCCAGGAGGGATCTCCGCCGGTTGTTTTCTTTTCAGCCCCTTTCAGTGAGGCCCCATATCCGGCTGCTTCCACAGCGCGGATGACCTCGTCGGGAGAGGCCGTTCCTTCCACGCCCATGGAGTTCGTCAGCAGGCTTACCGAGCATGAAGTCACACCCGGCACGCCGGATACCGCCTTTTCCACCCGGCCGGAGCACGCGGCGCAGCTCATGCCGGTTACCTGATACTGTTTCATATTCGTTGACGCTCCTCCGGATCACTTCATCAGCTTCTGCAGCACAGCCATCAGTTCATCCACCGTATCCTCGCGGCCGGCGCGGATGTCTTCCGTCACACAGGTACGCAGATGGCTGGTCAGCAGCACCCTGCAAAAGCTGTTCACCGCGGAATTCACCGCGGACGCCTGCGTCAGGATCTCCGGACAGTACGCGTCCTCGTCCAGCATCCGCTGAAGCCCCCGTACCTGCCCCTCGATTCTTTTCAGGCGATTCATCAGATCGCGGCGTTCATCCTCGTTCCGCACCTTTCTATGCCCGGAGCACTCTTCCGTCCTTTTCGCGTTCGGCATCATCGTTCGCCTCCTTCGATACCCCACAGGGGTATCCGTGATTCGAACGCATTATATACCCCCACAGGGTATATGTCAAGAGTAAAATCGCTGCCTTACACTTCCTTCCGCGTCTCTTCAGCCGATATCCGTTCCGGCAAAATCCATGCGGGCCGTTATGCACGCACAGTTTCGGACCGCGGGCCGTTTTTCCGGCTCGTCTGCTGCCGCCTGATAATGGTTCCCAGCAGGAAGAGGGCAAAGACGGCGCCGCAGGTCTCCCCCACCGGGAGCGCGGCCGCCAGCCCGTTTTCGCCAAAGAGCCGGTCCAGCAGGAACATCAGCGGAATATAGAAAACAAGTTCCCGGACGAAAGCGTGCAGAAGCGTTTTATGGCCCTCGCCCATCGCCTGCATGCTGTATGACGTATGGTAATTGATGAACTGCATCGGAGAAGCGATCGCGCGGATCCGCAGGAATACCGTCGCGTAGGCGATGGTCATCAGGGCGGCTTCCGCATTCCCGGAACCGGTGTTCAGAAAGAGCCTGACAGCGGGATTCGCGAGCAGCTCCAGCAAAATGATGCAGACTGCCGAAACAGACAGGCCGGCGATGCGGGCTGTGCGGATCACGTCCCGCATCCGGGCATGATCTCCTGAGGAATAATTGTACGCCACGATGGGCAGCATGCCCTGGCAGATTCCGACATTGATCGCGTTGGGAATCCTTTCGACCTTCATCACAATCCCCATGCCCGCCAGAACGAGATCGCTGTGAGCGGACGCGATGATATTGACGCTGATATTCGCCACGTCAAACAGTCCGGTCAGCACGGTCGAAGGGATTCCGACAGTGAACACCGTCTTGCGGCTTGCTTTGCTGACGGCCCTGGCGTCCTTCCAGCGCATGCTCAGCGGCGCCTCCCGGGAGGCCTTCCGGTAAGAGTAAATAAGGTAGCCGCAGGCAATGGTATTCGAAAGCGTCGTGGCGATGGCGGCGCCGGTCACTTCCTGCCCTTTGGGGAGCAGAACGAACATGAACAGAGGATCCAGGATCACGTTCAGTATTCCGCCTCCGCTCAGGCCGATGCTGGCCTGGGCCGAATAGCCCGCGTTGCGCAGGAGATGCGCCAGAACAGCCGAGAGAATGGCCGGAAGGCTGCCGAGCACGATGACGATCAGCGTATAGCTGCGGGCATAGCCGATGGTGGCATTGGAGGCCCCGAGAAAACTCAGCAGGGGATCCAGAAACACACCGACCAGCAGCGAGTACGTCAGCGCGATTCCCACCGCGCCGTAAAAGCTGTACGCGCTGACACGTTTCGCTTCATCCGGATTATGGGCCCCCATCAGGCGGGCGACATGGCTGCCCCCTCCGATGCCGAAAAGATTTGAAAGGGCGACGTTCATCATGATCATGGTCAGCGTCAGCGACGTGGCCGCCATCATGTAGGCGTTCCCCGTGCGTCCGATAAAAAAGGCGTCCACCATATTGTAGATCAGATTGATCAGCTGACTGATGATCGTCGGAATCGCCATGGTATAGAGTGCGCGGGGAACCGGCACCCTGGCAAACAGTTCCTGTTTGTCTGTTACTTTTTGACCGCCCATATGGATTACCAGGCCTTCTTTCTGTTTTTCCGTTCCCGCTGAAAAAGACAGCAAATTATTTTATCATCCACTGGATTTATTTGTAAAGTTTCTGAACATACGTGCTATAATGGTCCGGTAAAGAATGGTTCGCACGGCGGGAGGGCTGAAAAATGTACATGCTGGGAATCGATATCGGAACGTCCTGCGCGAAATGCCTGGCAATCACCCGGGACGGGCGCGTGGCTGCCCGCATCTCGCAGGAATATCCGCTGCTGACGCCCCGGCCGGGCTGGGCGGAGCAGGATCCGGCGTGGTGGGTGAAGGCCGCGTTTGACAGCATCCGCCGGATTTGGGACGTCTCCGGCATCCGCCCGGAGGAGATCGACGGCATTTCTTTTTCCGGCCAGATGCACGGGCTGGTTCCCCTGGGCCGGAAGGGGCAGGTGCTTCGGAAATCCATCCTCTGGTGTGACCAGCGGACGGCGCCTCAGTGCCGGGAGATCGAGGAAAAAGCCGGCGGAAGAAACGCGCTGCTGGAGATGACCAACAACGTCATGCTGCCGGGCTACACAGGCGGCAAAATCCTGTGGCTTCTGCAGGAGGAGCCGGAGTGTTTCCGGAAGATGACGGTGTTCCTGTGCCCGAAGGATTACCTGCGGTACTGCCTGACAGGTGAAATCTGCATGGATGTTTCGGAAGCTTCCGGCACGGGGCTGTTCGATACCCGGAACCGCCGGTGGTGCACCCGGCTGACGGAATCCCTGGGGCTGAGCCCTTCCCTGTTCCCGCCTGTTCTGGAAAGCACGGCGCCGGCCGGAAAGGTGACCAAAGAAGCAGCTGCCCGGACCGGTCTGCTGGAAGGCACGCCCTGCTATGCCGGCGGCGGGGACGCGGTGGTGCAGTCCTTCGGCAGCGGCCTGATCCGGGAGGGCCGGGTCGGCGTGGTCATCGGGACGGCGGGCAACGTGTCCATGGGCTTTACGCGGTATACCCCCAACCCGGAGGGAAAGCTGCAGGCGTTCTGTGGCGTGACGCCGGGATCCTATATGAGCTTCGGCGCCACCCAGACGGCCGGCGGCGCGCTACGCTGGTTCCGGGATGAACTGTGCGGCGATATCCGGGCCCGGGCGGAGCTGGAGGACGCTGACGCCTTTGATCTGATGTCCGCCATGGCGGAAAGCTCCCCGCCCGGAGCCGGCGGCGTGGTGTTCGCCCCTTATCTGAGCGGGGAAAGATGTCCCTGGCCGGATCCCGACGCCCGGGGCGTGCTCTACGGTCTGAGCCTGAATACCACCCAGGGGGATATGATCCGTGCGGTCATGGAAGGGATCGTTTATTCCCTGCGGCAGATCGTAGAAATTTACCGCTCCTTCACCGTGGTGAACAGCGCGGCAGCCTCCGGCGGCGGCGCGAAGGGAGAGCTTTTCCTGCGGATGCAGGCGGACATCCTGGGCGTACCAGTGGTGACCCTGTCCGGCGCCTCGGAGGGAGGCGCCTACGGAGCCGCCCTCATCGCGGGCATCGGCGCGGGCTGGTACCGGACGGCGGAGGAAGCGGTCAGCGTCCTCCGGACGGAGCGGGAGATTCTGCCGAAGGAAGAAAACCGCGCTGCCTATGAAAAGGCCTTCCGCCTGTACAGTCAGATCTATCCGGCCCTGAAGGATGTTTTTCACGGCAGATAAACGCATGATCACATCGATTTGCCGCAGGCAAAGCAATCAATTTCCTTCTTATACCGTGTTGATGATCAACGAATTTGGAAACCCAATTTGTTATGCAGTACAGAAAAGGAGACCGAGACGATGGAAAAGCATTTAAGTGAGATGAGTCTGGCGGAGCTGACCGCGGAGGAGGGCATTCGCTGTTCCTGCGGGAAGGTGCATCGCTGCGGGCTGCGTTTTTTCCGGGCCGGGCCGGGAGCTGTGAATACGCTGCCGGAGGCGCTGAAGTGCAGAGGCCGCAGTCATCCCATGGTAGTCATGGATGCGAACACCGAGAAAGCCGCCGGTGCCAAAGTGCGGGCCGCGCTGGCCGGGGCAGGCGTCGCTGCGTCGGAATTCGTCTTTCCGGAACGGGAGGGCAAAATGGAGCCGGACGAATGGGCTATGGGCGCCCTGACCATGGCCATGGATCCTGCCTGCGACGTTGTCGTAGCGGTGGGCAGCGGCGTCATCAACGACTGCTGCAAGGTATTGGCCCATGCCTGCGGCCTGCCCTGTATGGTGGTGTGCACGGCGCCTTCCATGGACGGGTACTGCTCCAATTCCGCCTCCATGATTCAGAACCGGCTGAAGGTCAGCCTGTACAACGCGTGTCCTGAGGTGATCATCGCGGATACGGATATCCTGGCTACCGCGCCGGACATCATGCTGCAGGCGGGCCTGGGAGACATGCTGGCCAAGTACGTCTCCGTCTGTGAATGGCGGATCAGCCATCTGGTGTACGGCGACGCCTACTGCGAGGAAATCGCAGGCATGGTGCGGGCCTGCCTGCGGAAGATCGTGGACCAGGCGGACGGCCTCATGCGGCGTGATCCCGAGGCGCTGAAGGCTGTGCTGGAGGGGCTGGTGATCAGCGGAATCTCCATGGCCTTCGCGGAAATCAGCCGGCCGGCCAGCGGGCTGGAGCACTATTTCAGCCACCTGTGGGAAATGCAGGCCCTGCAGCGGGGGAAGCCCTCGGATCTGCACGGGATTCAGGTCGGCGTTGGTACGCTCTGCACGCTGTGGATTTATGAGCACATGCTGAACACGGACACCGTGGATACGGACCGGGCGCAGCAGGCAATAGCCGCCTATTCTCAGGATGCCTGGGAGAAGCGGATGCGGGAAATCTTCGGCCCGGTGGCGCCTTCCGTGCTGGCTATCGAGCAGAAAATCCGGAAAAACAGCCCCAAAAACTGGCAGGCCCGGCTGAAGATCATCACGGAACACTGGCCGGAAATCCGGAGCATAATCCGGGAGGAGCTGCCGCCCCGGGAGCAGGTATACGCACTCATGCAAAAATGCGGGATGCCGCTGGTTCCCGCGGATCTGAATCTCTCCCGCCGGGACACGCTGGACGCGCTGGAGGGAAGCCGGGAAATCCGGGATAAATATCTGACCAGCAGCCTGCTGTGGGATCTGGGGCTGCTGCACGAAACGGCGGAAAAGCTGATGATCGAACTGTATGGAGAATAAAAACATGTACGACGCGGAAATCAGGGAAAAACTGCAGCCTGTCCGCTGCTTTCTGCTGGATATGGACGGAACCTTCTATCTGGGGGATCAGCTGATCGACGGCTCTCTGGACTTTCTGGAAGCCCTCCGCAGAACGGGGCGGACCGCCCGGTTCCTGACCAACAATTCCTCCCGGTCAGCCTCGGCGTATGTCCGGAAACTGGAGCGTATGGGCGTTCCGGAGGAATACCGGGACGTGATTTCCTCCGCCCACGCCGCTGCCCATTACTGCCTGCGCAGGTTCCCGGAAGGCCGCTGCTTCCTGATGGGAAACCCGGACCTTCGGGGAGAGCTGGAAGCCATGGGGCTCAATATCCAGGATCAGAATCCCGATTACGTCCTGCTGGGCTTTGACACAACTCTCCGGTACGACAGGCTGTGCACTGCGTGCGATCTGATCCGGGACGGACTGCCGTATATCGCCACGCATCCGGACATCAACTGTCCCACGGAAACCGGCTTTATCCCGGACGCCGGTTCCTTTATGGCGCTGATCGAAGCCAGCACGGGCCGCCGGCCGGACATAATTCTCGGAAAGCCCTACGCGGGCATCGTGGACGAAGCACTGGAGCGCACCGGTTTCGGAAAAAAAGAGCTGGCTATGGTGGGAGACCGGCTGTATACGGATGTGGCCACAGGGGTCAACCACGGGCTCAACGGAATTCTTGTGCTTTCCGGCGAAGCGACCCTGGCGGATCTGGAAACCTCGGACGTAAAACCGGATCTGGTTTTCGGCCGCCTCAGCGATATGATCCCCTACCTGTAAGAAAAGGAGACAGGAACATGCAGAAACAGGAATTCTTTTACCCGTCGAAGGACGGCCTGACACAGATTCACGCCGTCGAATGGATTCCGGAGGGCGACGTGCGGGGAATCCTGCAGATCGCCCACGGCATGGTCGAATTTATCGACCGCTACGACCGCTTCGCTTCCTTTATGGCTTCCAATGGGTTTTATGTGGTGGGAAACGATCACCTGGGCCACGGGAAGTCCGTCACGGATGAATCCCGGCTCGGGTATTTTGCGGAACACGACGGGAATGCCTGCGTGATCGGCGATATGCAGCAGCTGCGGGAGGATACGCGGAAGAAGTACCCGGCTGTCCCGTATTTCCTTCTGGGCCACAGCATGGGATCCTTCCTCGCGCGCCAGTTTATCGAGCTGTACGGAGAAGGTCTTTCCGGCGCGGTGATCATGGGAACCTCCTGGCAGAATCCCGCGACGCTGGATTTTGCCATGGGGCTGACCTCCCTTCTGCAGCGCATAAGAGGCGGGCTTTACCGCAGCAGCCTGGTCAACAGTATGGCACTCGGCTCATACAACGCTTCCTTCGAGCCCGCGCGGACAAAATGCGACTGGCTCACCCGGGACGAGGCGGTCGTCGACGCGTATGCGGCCAACCCGCTTAACCAGTTCGTGTTCACGGTCAACGGCTACTACAACCTTTTCCGCGGCCTGCGTTTCGCGGAACGGCAGGAAAACCTGGACAAAATTCCGAAGAGCCTCCCGATTCTGGTTGTGTCCGGCGGGCAGGATCCTGTCGGAGAACGCGGGAAAGGGCCGACGGCGGTAGCGGAATCCTTCCGGAAAACAGGCGTTCAGGACGTTACCCTGAAGCTGTACCCGGACGACCGCCACGAAATCCTGAACGAGCTCGACAGGGATACCGTGGACCGGGATATCCTGCAGTGGATCGAAAGGCGTCTGTGAAGATTTACGCTTCCTGCGCGGCCAGCGCCTGCGCGTGATCTTCCTGAATCTTCCGGAGCAGCTCCGGATCGCTGATCAGATCCATGCCGGTCAGCGCCAGCACTTTGGCCCCCAGTGCGATGGAGCGGAGCCCGGTCTCGGACCGGCACGCTTCCCGCTTTTCGATGCTGTGGCCGTCCACCGGCGTATCGCTGATCCGGATCATCGGCTGAATCACCGGAATCACCTGGGATACGTTCCCCACGTCGGAGGATCCCAGCGGAAATATCTTGTCCCCCAGGGATTCGCCCAGGGAAATCAGGTTCTTTAAATAGACCGCGTCGAAGGACGGCGTCGGGATGATATTTTCGATCAGGTTCCGCTGCGTCGGCTCCAGCAGCCCTTCGCAGCCGGTCTGCAGTGCCGCGCCTTTCACGATGTCCTCCAGCTGATGATACACCTTCATCATGCGCTTCACGGTCGCCGCGCGCACATAGAACTTTCCTTCCGTCAGGTCCGGGATGATGTTCGGCGCGTCTCCGCCCCTTGTCACGATACCGTGAATCCGCACGTCCCCCGGTAGCTGCTGCCGCAGTAGGCCGATCGCGTTGAACACCAGAATCAGGGCGTCCAGCGCGTTGACCCCGGCGTGAGGCGCGGAGGCCGCGTGGGACGCCTTTCCCCTGAACTCGATCCGGATCGGCGCGCAGGCGATTTCGGCATGCGTCAGCTCGTGGTGATCCGATCCCGGATGCACACACAGGGCCGCGTCCACATCCCGGAAGAAGCCCTCCCGGACAAAGCTGCCCTTGGCGCTTCCGTTCTCGCCGCCTTCCTCTCCCGGTGTTCCGTACACCCGGATTTCCCCGCCGATACTGTCGATCACCTGCTTCAGGGAAGCGGCCGCCAGCAGGGATGTCGCGCCGAACAGATTATGGCCGCAGCCGTGGCCCAGGCCGGGCAGCGCGTCGTATTCCGCCAGAAACGCCAGCACGGGGCCGGGTTTGCCGGATTTGTACACCCCGGTAAATCCGGTGGGATGGCCCGCGACATTCACCGTAACCTCAAAGCCTTCTTCTTTCGCCGCGCCGCTGAGCAGCCCGCAGGCAAACTCCTCGTGATTGCTGGTTTCCGGCCTCGCGTGAATCTGCAGGGCGATGTCCCGGTACACCGGATAGCGGCTTTCCGCGTATTGCAGTATGATATCCCTGTTGCTCATTGTTTTTCTCATCCTCCTGCTGCTCCGTTGCTGGTTTCTTTTCCTATTTTCCGTCCGGATCGTTTTCCCTGTCAAGAGAGCGGACCGAAAAAAATGCCCCCTCTTCCCGCGGGAAGAGGGGCTGCTTCATTCTTATTCCGTAAACAGTGCAGTGGAATAGTACCGGTCCCCGCTGTCCGGCAGCAGGGCGACGATCACTTTGCCCTTGTTCTCGGGCCTCTTCGCCAGCTGAATCGCGCCGAAGAGCGCCGCGCCGGAGGAGATGCCCACGGAGATGCCTTCCTTCCGGGCCAGCAGCTTCGCGGTGGCGAAGGCGTCCGCCGCAGGAGCCTTGAACACTTCGTCGTAAACTTTCGTGTTCAGTACGTCCGGCACGAAGCCCGCGCCGATTCCCTGAATCTTGTGGGCGCCCGCTCTGCCTTCCGAAAGCACCGGGGAATCTTCCGGCTCCAGCGCCACCACTTTCACCGCCGGATTCTGCTCCTTCAGGTATTCCCCTGTCCCGGTCACCGTGCCGCCGGTGCCGACGCCCGCGATGAAGATATCCACCTTGCCGTCGGTGTCCCTCCAGATTTCAGGGCCCGTGGTAGCCTTGTGCACCGCCGGATTCGCGGGGTTCACGAACTGGCCGGGAATAAAGCTTCCGGGAATCTCCTTCGCCAGCTCCTCCGCCTTCGCGATGGCGCCTTTCATCCCCTTCGCGCCTTCGGTCAGCACCAGCTCCGCTCCATAGGCTTTCAGGATGTTGCGACGCTCCACGCTCATGGTTTCCGGCATGGTCAGAATAATCCGGTATCCCTTGCCCGCGGCGATGGAAGCCAGGCCGATGCCCGTGTTCCCGCTGGTGGGCTCGATAATGACGGAGCCTTCCTTCAGCAGTCCCTTCTCTTCTGCGTCCTCGATCATGGCCTTCGCGATCCGGTCCTTCACGCTCCCGGCGGGATTGAAATATTCCAGCTTTACCAGCACCGTGGCTTCCAGCCCCAGTTCCTTTTCAATATTGGTCACCTCCACCAGGGGAGTGTTCCCGATCAGTCCCAGTGTTCCCTTATAGATATTTGCCATACTCTTTCCTCCGATTCTTTCTTCATCCGGTATACCGGCAAACCATATCATCTTTCGCCTACTGTGTCAATAGGTGAATTTGTATTAAGTCTGTTCCTGCCTGCTGCGGTAATCCTCCAGCGCCGCCTGGATCGCTTCCTCCGCCAGCACGGAACAGTGCATCTTGTAGGCGGGCAGGCCGTCCAGGGCTTCCGCCACGGCCTTGTTGGTCAGCTGCATGGCCTCGGATACGGGTTTCCCCTTGATCAGCTCCGTCGCCATGGAACTGGAGGCGATCGCGCTGCCGCAGCCGAAGGTTTCGAATTTCACGTCCTGAATGATGTCGTCCTCGATCTTCAGGTACATTTTCATGATATCGCCGCATCGGGCGTTGCCGACCTCGCCGATGCCGTTGGCGTCCTCGATCACTCCGACGTTCCGGGGATTCCGGAAATGATCCATTACTTTTTCGCTGTACAGTGCCATTTTGCTGCCTCCCTGTTCACAACAGATGCGGTTTCTTTCCGCTCTCCAGATCCCGCCAGATCGGGGAAAAACTTCTCAGATATGCCACGACCTCCGCCACAGACCGGATCATATAGTCGATCTCACCGTCCGTCACGTCCTCCCCGATGCTCAGCCGGAGGGAGCCGTGGGCGACGTCGTGCACACGCCCGATGGCCAGCAGCACGTGGCTCGGATCCAGGGATCCGGAGGTACAGGCACTTCCGGAGGACGCCTCGATGCCCTTGTCGTCCAGCAGCAGAAGCAGGGATTCCCCCTCGATGCCCTCGAAGCAGAAGTTCACGTTTCCGGGCAGGCGGTGCTCCGCGTCCCCGTTCAGCGCGGAATGCGGGATTTCACGCAGCCCGCGGATCAGCCTGTCCCGTTTCTCCGTCATGGACGCCGCGTTCTGTTCCAGCTTCGCCGCCGCTTCCTGCATGGCTGTCGCCATCGCGGCGATCCCGGGCACGTTCTCCGTCCCGGCGCGCTTTCCGTTCTCCTGCGCGCCGCCTTCGATCAGGTTCGTCAGCCGCACGCCCTTCCGGGCATACAGGAATCCCACGCCTTTGGGACCATGGAACTTGTGCGCCGACGCGGACAGCAGATCCACGTTGTCTTCCGCCACGTTGATCGGGATGTGTCCGACGGCCTGTACCGCGTCCGTGTGGAACAGCACACCGTGCTTCCTGCAGATGGCTCCGATCTCCCGGATGGGCTGGATCGTTCCGATCTCGTTGTTGGCGTACATAACGGACACCAGGCAGGTGTCCTCCCGGATCGCCGCTTCCGCTTCCTCCGGCCGGACCATGCCGTCTTCGTGCACGTCCAGCAGGGTGATCTCAAACCCTTCCTTTTTCAGTTTCTCCAGGGTATGCAGCACTGCGTGATGTTCAAAGGCTGAGGAAACGATGTGATTCTTTCCGGCCTTGCGCCCCAGCGCCGCCGCGGAGAGGATGGCCTGGTTGTCCGCCTCGCTCCCGCCGGAGGTGAACAGGATCTCCCGGGGCTCGGCCCCGATCACCCCGGCCACCGTACATCGGGCATCCTCCAGAATTTCCCGGGCCCGCTGCCCGATGCTGTACAGGCTGGAGGGATTCCCGTAATTCTCCCGAATCACGGAAACCATCGTATTCACAGCCGCTTCGCTCATCTTCGTCGTCGCGGCGTTGTCCGCGTAAATCAAGTGATCCACTCCTTCCTCCGGCATCCGTCTCCGGAATCCGGTGTGCATTATACAGCCTTTTGCCTACTGTGTCAATAGGTAATTCTGCTGACGGTGAGAGCGGTTCCGTGCACTCAGCAGTTGAATCTCCGGAAAAAAAGAGATATACTTCCGGAGGAACCGGTCTGATCCGGATGTCAAGTGTTTAAGGAGGAATGAATCCATGAAAAAGTTCTTTGCGATGATGCTGGCTCTCGCGATGATGCTGACGGTTTGCATGTACGCTTTCGCGGAAACGGAGGAAGCGGAATGGGTCGATTTCCCGGATCTCCATCCCGAAGCCCTGGCCTATGAGTCCGACTGGATCTCCGGAGACGCGATGATCCGCATCAACGGCTTCTGCCGGCTGGACGGTTTCGAGATGCACGTCGTGGAAATGACCGGGGACAACACCTTCAACTCCTGGGAATATCTCATGACCTATGACGACGAACAGCACAAGCTGGTCTGCGACGGTATCGGTCTCAAGGCTGCGAACACCTTCGACGAAGACGGAGCGATCACGGAATCCGTCACCGAATACGACGACGGCACCGCTTATTTCTGGCTTAACGATGACGATGATCTCGTCTGGGACGATACGAAGGAAGACACGTTCCAGGCTACGGTGTTCCACCGGATCGGCGCCTTCACGGACGTGTACGTCTGCGACCGGGCTACGATGAGGATCCAGTATGCCGGCGAAGACCTGATCTACGATGTATGGCTGGACTGGGCAAACAGCGCTTCCGAAAGCTGGAGCTGGATGCTGGGCGGCAACTACGATCCCATGACAGATTCCCTGCCCGTGAATGGCTGTAAGCTGCTCTATACATATCTTGAGAACGGGGATCTGGATCTGGACGCGGACCAGCACGAGACGGAGGTCACCGCGACCTTCACCCTGGATGAAAACGACTGTCTGCATGTCCTTTCCGACGATGAAACCATCGACGGCCTGGTCTTCGAGAAAACCTGGCTCAATATGTGGCAGTGGGAGTTCTGATAAAACTTGGAGGTTATTATGAAGAATCACAGCAATTTCGTCCGCATCGGAAAAAGGTTCGGAATCCTTTTTCTCCTTCTGGCGCTCGTCCTCGGCGCGGTTTCCGCGGCCGGCGAGGATTCCCTGCACAGCCTGCGTACCACGATCATGGAGCAGACGGAAAGTGAACTCTCCGAAAGCGCGGCACAGCTGATCCAGCCGATCGGTCACAGCGAAACAGCCGGCAACGTGGAAATCACCATCCTGGAAGCCGCGTACGACGGCCGGACGCTGTTCCTGCAGTACAGTTTCCGTCTGCCGGATGTGGATATGCCCCTGGGCATCACCGCCGCGGAATATTACGGGGAGGATCTGCCCGAAGGCATGGACCCGGACGCGTACGTCTACGGCCTGGCGGATGGCGCGGATGAACTGATGGATAACTCCGGTGTCGGCTGGTGGTGCGACGAAATCTGGATCGACGGCGTGCCGCTGAGCGATATGCCGGATGGGTCCGGCCAGTATTTTTCCGGCACCGGCGTCCCCGGGGAGTTCATTGAGACGGACGTGTGGCGGCTGGACAACGTAGGCGTTTTCCTGGAGGGAAAGGTGAAAATCAGCCTGCCCATCGGAGAAAAGCAGGATCTGGCAGACTACGCCCGGGATATGCACCCGGAAACCCGGGACGCGGAAGGACGCATGCTGCTGCCGGAGAAAGGAATCGTAACCTTCGATTTTGACGCCAGGGACGTCCTCTCCTCCCTCCGGATCATCCGTCCGGAAGGGGAAACCGTGCTGCCCATGGTCACCGTAAATATCCGGGAGGCTGTTTTCTCCCCGATGATGACCTACATCACGATGGACCTCACCGTTCCGGAGGAAGTCATGGCTGCCTATATCGCTGAAAACGGCGTAATGGCCCTGGACGAGGATGGGAACGAGATGTGGGAAAACGGCCCCATGAACGTCTTCGGCTCCTGGATAGACAGCCTGCAGCTTGTCGACGGCAGCGGAACCCTCCTGTTCCCGGACAGCGTCGGCCCCGTCGCGTGTTCCGATTCGGACGCGGAGTTCCTCCTTCCCTGTCTGGAAACGCTTCCCGATGCCCTGTATCTGGCCCCTGTCAGCGAGGACAACGTTGCTGACCTGAGCCTTGCCATCCGCATCAAGTAACCTGTCATGCTGAACATTGATTCCTGGATTCGGTTCGCGCTTACGGAGATCTTCGCGGTCGCTCTGCTCGCCCTGGTCTTCCGCAAGCCTCTGCTTGAGTATAAAAAGAACGTCTGGCTGAAAATTCTGCTGGTCATGCTGGCCATGTACCTGGGGCAGCTGTTTTACGATCTTCTGACCCCGACGTACTTCTTCCGCCGCTTCAGTTTCTCTCTGGCGCGGCTGAATTTGGTTCCGTTCCGGGTTTTCTCGGAATGGCTGGCTCACCCGTTCAACTTCTTCGGGAACGTACTGCTCTTCATACCGTTGGGTTTCTTTGAAGTCCTGCTGCACCCGGCGTTTTCCCGCAGGAAGCAGCTGCTCTGTTCCGCAGCCGCCGCAGCCGGCATCTCTCTGTTCGTGGAGTTTGCCCAGTGCTTTAACTACAGGGTTCCGGATGTGGACGATATCATTCTGAACACGCTGGGCGGCGTTCTCGGTTCCCTTCTGTGCATGCTTCAGAAGAAAACCGGTTTTGACCGCACCCGTGTGGGCCGTGTGCTGCTTCCGAGGATTCCGCGCACCTGGCGCCGCCACATGCTCCTGGTACGCTTCAGCGTCATCCTCGTCGTCTCGATGGAGGCGGTGCTGTTTACCGTCAACTATATCGTAACCGTCCCGAAGCCGATCGTCTATGAAAGCACGGCGGCGCAGGTAACCGCGGCAGTGCCGCTCACAGCTGAACCTGTCCCGGAAACTGCCCCCGCGGAGCTCAGTACCGCGCGGCCGGAACCGGAAACCGCGGTCACCGCCTCCCCCGCCCCGGAGCCGTCCCCCAGGGTATACCGTACCGCCGGGCTGACTCTGGAAGCGCGGAATATTCTGCTGGTGAGGCTGGCGAACGATTCCGAAAGCGAGGAAACGATCTTCGCCGTGAACAGTGAAAAGGCGATTTACCCGGCCTCCACGCTGAAGATGCTGACCGCGCTGACCGTGCTGGATATCGCGCAGCCGGAGGAAAAGGTCCGCCTGGGCACGGAGATCTATATTCCCCCGCTGGACGCCTCCCGGGTCGGTCTCGAATACGGACTGACGCTGACAGTGCGGGATCTGCTGGAAGGGCTTCTCCTGCCCTCCGGCGCGGACGCAGCCTACGCTCTGGGAACCTACTGCGGCAGAAAGCTGGCCGGAAATGATGAACTCTCCTATGACGAATCCGTCAAAAACTTCGTGGCCGCCATGAACCGGAAGGCGGAAGCCCTCGGCGCGGAGCACACCACAGCGGTGAACGTGGTGGGGCTTGACGCGAAAGGGCAGCTCACCACAGCCGAAGACATCCTGATCATCGCGAAGGCTTTTCTGGCCGATCCGGTTCTTTCGGATATCTGCCGCCTGCCGCAATCCCGGATCGTCAGCGAGGAAGGAAAAAGCATCCCGCTCAGCAATACGAACAAGATGCTTCATTCGGAGAGCTCTTATTATAACGAAGACGTGGCCGGCGTCAAAACCGGCACCACCAACAAGGCCGGAAACTGTCTCGTTTCCGTGTTCACCGTCGGGCAGGACCGGTATCTCTGTATCGTGATGAACAGCAGTTATTACGGCAAGTTCACGGATACCCAGAAGCTCTTCGACGTCTGCGCCGCAGCGCAATGACGGGGAGTGAGGGAAGCGTCAGCCCGGTGGACGAAGCTCTGACGACCGACTGAGTCGGGAGTCCCGTCAGAGTTGAAATCAACCGGGAAGGAGTAAGCTCCCCTGTGCGGAGTTGCGACGATTGAGGCTGCGGAGAGCTGCCGGCTCAGCCGGCTGAGGGGATAAAAAGCAGGTACCTCCCCTTTCCCCGTCGAATAATTGCCCGGGAAGCAAATTCACCATGAAATCGTTAATTAGGCAGGTATAAACCGAAAGGAGGGCAAAACGTGATCGGAAAGAAAATAACCGCCCTGACCCTGATGCTGTCGTTGTTCCTCGGATGCTGCATGGCGGAAGTTCCGGCAGGCGTTCCGGCGGAATCTTCAGAGCTTTCCCTGCTGGCCATCAACGTGCGGAAGGCGGACGCGCTCCTGCTGCGCAGCGGAGAAAGCGCCTACCTGATCGACACCGGAAGCAAAAAAAGCGCGGACACGCTGCTCAGCGTACTGCGTGCGGAAGGCGTCACCCGGCTCACCGGCGTGATCCTGACGCATACCCACGCGGACCACACCGGCGGCCTGAAAGAGCTCCTCGCCTCGGATATCACGGTTGAAAACATTTACGCCTCGGCATACTACGTTTTGAAGAAAGAGGACGGGAAACACCCTGCCGAAAAAGCGATCAAAAAAACAGATCGCAAAGTCATCTATATCTCCGCCGGCGCGGAACTGCCGCTGGACGGTGGGAAGCTGACCGTTGTCGGCCCCCTGGCCCTGGATTCGGAGAAGGAGAACAACAACTCCCTGGTGCTGCTGGCGGAAGGCGGCGGCGGAAGCATACTCCTCACCGGGGATATGGAATTCCCGGAGGAGCAGTCTCTGCTGGACGCCGGCGTTCTGCCGCAGGTGGACGTGCTGAAAATCGGTAACCACGGCGAGGACGACGCTACCAGCGCTGCCCTGATCGTCGCCCTGCAGCCGAAGCTGGCCGTCATCTCCACCAACACGGCGGACGAGCCGGACACGCCCTCCCCGCGGGTGCTCAAGCTCCTCTCCGGCAACAATATCCCGGTGCTCGTCACTCAGGATACAGCGAACGGCATCCTGGTCACCCTCCGGGACGGGGAACTCCTGACCGAAATGAAATGAGTCAGTGAGAATATCTCACTGACTCACTGCGGAACCGGCACAGCCGGTTCTTTTTATTCCTCCGGTTTGCTGCAAACCTCATTCTACCGGCTCATGTGTAATATACTTGTCCAGATCGATCCGGATCACCGGCCTGATCCCGCGGGACATGGTCGTATATTCCTCAAACAGTCTGGTTTTGAAGTTCTTCTTGTAAATCAGATACTTGTCCGCGGCGGATCTGGTGCAAAGGAACCATTTATCCTTGTCGTTCTGAGCAATCCCCAGTTCTTTCGCCCTTCTCGCGGCATACGGCGTGACATCGAAATTGTCCAGCATGGCCGCTCCGATCTCAGCTGCCAGGCTCTCACTGAGCAGCCCTGCCTTGTCCTCGGTCGCCGGTCCGTTATCATACCTGCCGGAAACCGTAAACTCCGTCGTCACGATGGATTCTTTTTCAGTCTCGCTGAATGCGGCGTTGTAAAAATCGCCGTTCAGCCATTTCCGTAAAGCGCTGTCCTGCCAGGACGCTGATTTTTCGGCTCCCACGCGCTGGTAATCAAGAATGTCCCTGCTCAGCAGGAGGACGATATCGTCCGAAACACCCGCGACGTACCAGTCGATGGGACGGCTTCTGTAGGTTCCGAACTGAACGGTGCTCCCCGTTTTTTTGTAGCTTTCCTTTCTCGCCCTGATCTGTTCTGCCGCCATGGCCTCGGTATTCAGAAGGTCCTTTGTGTCCTTGTACCCCGCGATCTCCAGGAGCTCCTCGTACGCAGCCTGATTCATCCCTTCCGCCAGATTCTGAGAAGCCCGCAGATACTTTGTTTCCGTGATCTGGGTTTCCGAATCCTTATAGTCCTTGATTTCGCTGAAGCCGTCGATGGCTGCTTCCCATTCGCCGGCGGCCTGAAGCGAGACTGCCCTGCAGTATTTGGATTCCTGAATCATCCTTTCAGCGTCCGGGTATGCGCCTGCAAGTGTAAAGGCGGAAATGGCCTCGTCCCACAGCTGCTGATTGTACTGATCCATTCCCTTCAGATAGAAAACCCCGTTGATGCATTCCTGCGCTTTTTCATACTCACCGGTTTCGTTATACGCGGAAATCGACAGATCGTAATACCCGGCATCCTTTGCGATGTCCGCGAAGCGGTATTTCACCCTGTCCCGGAATTCCGCGGCATCCTGCAGCAGCGTACACCGGTCCAGCAGATTCCGGAAGGAATCGTAGGAGACGTTCGCCACCAGACCACTGCACTCTTCCGCGGGAGGATTTTCCAGGCACGAATACGCCGCCAGGGCAAGTTCGGTTTCACCGTTCTGCTTCGCTGCCTCCGCGATCCGGGTTAGTTCGGCGGCCGCGTCTTCCTGATCCCGGATCATCCACAGGATCTGAATCGCCTTTTCCGGTTCGCCGGCCGCGGCATAGTCCTTCGCGGAAGCGAGCAGCACGTCCTGTTCCTCCGCCGGAGACAGTTCAGCCGCCGCTTTGCCGGACAGCTCCTGCGCGTCGCCGTAATCGCCCAGCGCCTCGAACTCCTGCTTCGCCGTTTCCGAATCGCCGCCGTACCATGATTCCTTTGCCTTATCATACCGGAGCGCTTTGACCCGCTCCGCGCTGTCCCGGTATTCCGGAATACGTCCGAAGGTTTCGATCGCTCCGTCCAGGTCTTTGTTCTTCAGCTGCTCCTCCGCGAGGCTGTACAGGCATTCGCTGCTTCTTTCCCCGGAATCCCTGTATCCTTCCAGGCTGGCATAGACAGCGGCTGCGTCTTTGTAGAATCCGGATTCCTGCAGGGATGCCGCCTTCAGATAGATCTGCTCCAGCTGAGCTTCCAGATTCCCGATCTGCTCCGTCTTCTCCGCCAGGCCGGTGTTCAGGGCTTCCATCTGCGCGTCCTTATCCTGCCCGGCGGCTGACAGCGCAGCAATCTGCTGATCCCTGTCTTCCAGTTCTGTCTTCAGGGAACTGATCTGATTTGTTTTTTCTTCTATCTCCGCTGTCAGCGTTTCAATCCGGGCGTCCCTGTCTCCGAGATCTTTCCCAAGCAGGTCGATCTCTGTTTCCTTTTTGGAAACCTCTTCGTTGATACTCTCGATCTGTCCGGATTTCTCCGCCACGTCCGCGTTCAGCGCCTGGATCTGCTCCGCTTTCTGCGCCACGTCCGCGTTCAGTGCTTTGATCTGCTCGGATTTCTCCGTCACATCCGCGGTCAATGTTTCAATCTGGCCGGATTTCTCCGCCGTGTCCGCGTTCAGCGTCTTGATCTGCTCCGACTTCTCCGCCAAATCCGCGGTCAGCGCTTCGATCTGCCCGGACTTCTCCGCGATATCCGCGCTCAGCGCCACGATCTGCGCGGACTTCTCTTCCGCGTAGGCGTTCAGCGCGTCAATCTGTCCGGCTTTGTCCGCGATGTCCGCCGTCAACTGCTCGATCTGACCGTCCTTGCTCACGGCATCCGCGGTCAGTTTTTCGATCCGACTGCTTTGTTCCGCGACATTGGCGGTCAGCGTTTCAATCTGCTGGGCCTTGTCGCTCACGTCTGCCGTCAGGGCTTTGATCTGTTCGTCCGTGGCTGCCGTCTCCGCCGTCAGCTGCTCAGGCTGTTCAACCTTCTCTGCAGTATCTTCCGTCGGTTGCTCAGGCTGCCCGGCCTTTTCCTCGGCATCCGCGGTCAGTGTTTCGATCTGCCCCGCCTTCTCCGCCGCATCCGCTGTCAGCGCCTCGATCTGGCCTGCTTTCTCCGCCGCATCCGCTGTCAGCGCCTCGATCTGGCCTGCTTTCTCCGCGGCGTCCGCTGTCAGCGTCTCGATCTGACCTGCTTTCTCCGCGGCGTCCGCTGTCAGCGCTTCAATCTGTCCCGCCTTCTCCGCCGCGTCCGCTGTCAGCGCTTCGATCTGCCCCGCCTTCTCCGCTGCATCCGCTGTCAGCTGCTCGATTTTTTCCGCCTGTTCCGCGATCGATGCGTCCCGGGCCGCGATGATTTCATTCTGTTTGCTGTTGTTCGAGGCATACAGAATTCCCAGCCCAATAGCCGCAACTGCCAGGATCACGATGATTGTAACCGCAACGTTCTTTTTCACACCGAACCCTCCCGCTCTGTATATACATAATTGTCAGGACAAGAAAACCGCTCGAATATAAAAATGATATCACAATCAGCCCATATTGTCAATCGTTTCAACAGAATCAAGGTGTCGAGGTGTCGATCAGGGTGTCAGCGCATGGCATCCTTCCCCATTGACGATCCGCCTGCTGTATCATATAATCGAAGGCGGAAGCAGGACAATCTGACTGGAGGAAATGCATATGAGAAAGTTCATCGCGATCTTGCTGGCTGCGCTGCTGCTGTTCGGTATCGCAGCCCGGGCGGACGAGCCGGACGGTTTCGTCGCGACAAAAGGAAAGATTATCGACAAGCAGACCTACACCGGCACCTGGCAGCAGGCATACCTGCAGATTCTGAACAATCACTCCAAGCTGATCCATGCGTACCAGGTCCGCACACTGGAATACTACCTGGAGGACCGCGTCGATTACGTTCCCTGCCTGCCTGTTTCGCTGGTGGATATCACCTCGGACAACGTTCCTGAGCTGATTTTCATCGAAGCCGCGAATGAGGAGCGGGGCGACATGTACATCTATTCCCGGGTCGGGAAAAGCGTCAAATGCGTCCTCTATGTGCCGGGTATTACCCGTCTTGGAGCCAACGACGTGGATTACGGGTTCGACGTCTATCTCTCCTCCGCGGGCAGCGGAACGCTGATCGTCGAATACGACGAGTACGAGTGGCCCTGGACCCTGCAGCTGAAGCGGAACAAATCCTCCGGCATATACAAACTGCAGACTTCCCTGCGGGCCAAATACGACAACTCCAACGAATCGAACGACCGGTACTACAAAAACAGCTCCAAGGTCAGCTGGAATACCTACAGAACGACGCTGAACAAGATGCGGGACGGCCGCACGATGTCGCTGTCTACCTATACGATGGAGGATTCCAGCCATTACGGGTTCACGCTGACCTGGGAGGACGCCGTCGCCTCGCTGGACACCGCCGTGGAATCGACGTATAAAAAGCCGCCGTCCGGACAGACCTCCGGCGGCGTCTACGGCCTGACCATCGATAAGCTGGCGACGCGAACAGGTCCCGGCACCCAGTACGACGTGGGCGGGACCTACAGTGTGAAAGGTCAGTATATCAAGGTGCTGGCCAAAGCGTGGGACAAGCGGAACAGCATCTGGTGGGTCAAGTGTGAGATTCCGTACCGCAGCGAGATCCGGGTCCTGTGGACGGGATACAAGCGGTTTGATCCTTCCACGCTGTCCCTGGACGATCTGCCGGAGGAAGTCCGGTAAGAACGTTTCATCCCGCCGCTCTCTTCAATTCCTCCCACACCTTCACCATCGCCAGGGTATCCAGCCTGCAATAAGCCAGAAGGTTTCTTCTGGCTTTTTCCTGTTCCTCCGGCTCCATATGCCGGATCTCCGGAAATACGCTCATGGCTTCCGTCCCGTTGTGAACCCCTTCCAGCGCGTGGTAATCCAGCTCCGGATCGTCAGGACAGATGGCCGGAAGCACACTTTTGATCGAAAAGCTCCCGCCGATCTCCCGCCTGTAATACCATCCCTTCTGGAACGGAACCAGCAGATCCGTGATATGGTCCGCGATCGCGTTCAGGTGCTCCGCCAGGTCCGGAAACGTCTCCGCCAGCTCCCGGAGCCTGCCGCATTCAAACTGCTTGTTGAAAGCCGTCACGCAGGCATCCGCCGGAATATCCCGGCACAGCGCCTCCGCGATGTCCCGCCTCGGATCCGTCCCGCTCTCCGCCAGAAATTCTCTGTGCTTCAGATCCCCGCCTTCCCGCTCGACTGCGTGCAGGGAATACTGGAACGGGATCTGCGCGAACGGCCGCGTTCCCACGCAGAAGGGCACTGCAGGCATCATGGTCTCAAAATCCAGAAAATACAGCGGATACGTAAGCTCCGACAGAAATGCCCGTAGCTTTTCCTTCTCCGCGTGGATTCCCCTGTCCCGCAGCTGAAAATCAATCTGCCGCAGCTGCGTGGCGTTTGTGATCACCCCCGCCTGTTCCAGATCCCCGTAGGACACCAGTCCCTTCCGGTAGTATTCGATCATCTTTTTCTTCTGCAGCCGATAAAGGTCGAACACGTTCGGCACCGGCAGATCCCGGGTGCAGTACCGGAACAGTTCACAGTCCCGGCAGTTCTCATTCAGTTCCGCGGCCGGCTCTTCCCCGCTTCCCAGCACCTTCTCCGCCGTCTCCAGCACACCGGGCACGGTCGCTTCCTGCTCCCGGCAGGCCGGTTCCCACAGATCGTTGATCTTGAACAGCCTGCTGATATCCAGCCCTTCCGGCCCCAGCACGTAGGAGGAATCGATGCATACCAGGTATACCCCTGTCACCTTCACCCCGCAGTGCTCCAGCACGTATTTCTGATACGACACGTCTGCGATATACTTGTCCTGCAGCCCGTCCGAGGAGCTCTTGACCTCATAGACGGCCCATCCGTTTCCTTCCTTCCGCAGCAGGTCCACGGCGCAGTACAGCCCCTCATGGGAGAACGCCGCCTCGCAGATAACGGGCGTCCCCTTTTCCATCTCCGCCCGGGTGTTTTCCATCATTTTCGGCAGATCCAGGGATCCGTCTTCCTTCATCGCTGTCACGTTCACGAAGGGGCCGAACAGTCCCCGGGCCAGATCCCCGACCTCGTCTCCCTGCCGGAACCGGGACAGCTTGTTTTCATCCTGCGGTACTGCCTCCGGATGGTACTTTCGGATCCACGCCCCCCGGGGACAGGTCCAGACCTGAACATATTTGGATTTTGAAAGATACACCTTTGATTCTCCCTTCTGCCCGGATGACTCACGCCAGCACATGGGCGACGTGGCTTCCCTTCTCGTCGCATGTCACCAGAAGCTTCTGCGGGATGCTTTCACCCAGCTTATCCACATGCGAGATAATGCCCACCAGGCGGTTGCCGCTGGAAAGCTGGTTCAGCACCTCCAGTGCCTTGTCCAGCACATCGGAGCTCAGCGTTCCGAATCCCTCGTCAATAAACAGGGCATCCAGCTTTTTCCCTCCCGCGTGGTTCTGCACAACGTCGGAGAGGCCCAGGGCCAGAGCCAGGGAAGCGTAAAAGCCTTCTCCCCCGGAAAGCAGGGACGAGGGCCGGGCTTTGCCCGTGCTGGCGTCCCGCACTTCAATTTCGAGGCCGGCTTTGGCGTTTTTCCGGTCGGTCTCCTTCCTGTGAATCAGTTCGTATCTTCCGCCGCTCATGATATCGATCCGGCGGTTGGCCATCTCCAGAATTTCCCGGAATACAGCGCCCATCACGTGCCGGTCGAAGCTCAGCTTTCCGCCTTCGCCGACGGATCCGGCCGCCAGCGTTCCAAGCTGGTCGAGACGTTTCCAAGCGGAATCGGTGGAAGCCAGTGCTTCCTTGTATTTCTTCGCTTTTTCCAGAATCCCGCGATGTTTCTCCAGGATATTGTGCCCGGCGTTATACGCGGATTCCGCTTCTGTCTGCTCCGCTTTTTTCGCGGCGATCCTGCCGTCCAGCTCCGTCAGGTCGATGCGTGCTTTTCCTTCTGTCTTCTTTTTCAGCTCCGCGATTCTGTCCCGGGTGTTCCGGCATTCGTTCTCATAATCGTGTACGGCCTTTGTCTGTTCCTGAAGCCATCTCTCCTTGTCGTCATCCCCGATCCGTTTCAGTACGGCGGCTGCCGCCTCCTCAGTCTCAAAGCCGTATTTCTTCAGCGTATTTTCCGTTTCCCGCCGGGCTGCCGCCAGGGCGTCCTCCAAGGCGGGTATTTCTTTTTCCTTTCCTTCCAGGCTGCCCCGCGTGTTCTCATATTTCCGGCTGGCTTTTTCGGTTGCTTCCGTGTGCCTGTCAATCTGATCCTGCAGTTCCTTCTGCTGTTTTTTCCACTGATTGATCTGCTCCTGGGCAGTCTCGGCGGATTCAAACGCCAGGGTCATCTTCAGGGCCGCGGCGGCGCTCCCCGCGCCGGCGGCAGCCGTGCGGAACTCCGTCTCCTTTCCCTTCAGCTCCTCAATCGTCCCGGCGTTCTTCTCCAGGGCCTCGCCGGTGCCAGTCTGCTTCTTCACCAGGCCGTTCCTGATCTCCTGCTTTTTCTTCGCCGCCTTCAGTTCGGCTTTGGCGGCTTCCGCCTTTTCTCCGAACTCTTTCTCGGTCTCCTGCAGGAACCGGGCGGAGGCAAGCTGCTCCCACGTGCACTCCGGAAGCAGGGGGTATGCTTTTCGCAGCAGATCGTTTCTGGCTGTGTCAAACGCGTCCTGCAGCTGCTTCACCAGCGTTTCCTGATTTTTGCGGGCATTTTCCGCCCTTTTGAACGCGTCTTCCGCTTTCCGGACGTCTTCCTCGCTGGGCGTCCCTTCTTCCCATGCTGCGAAGCACGGATCGTCCGCGCGGTCGTGGACCGTTCCGCAAACCGGACATGCTGCGCTCCCGCCGGTCCTGATCTTTTCTCGCAGGGCCTGGGCCAGTATACCTGCCTGTCCGCTGATAAACCCCTGATAAAGATCGTGCTGTTCCGCTTCAGCCTTCAGGGATTTCCCGGTCAGGTCGCTCAGCGTCCCGTTTTCCCGGCTCAGCTGTTCCTCCTCCGCTTTCACGGACCGGGCCGTCTCAATGATCCCGCCTTTACCGGTCAGGGCCTGCCATGCGTTCCGGGCTGCCTCCTCCGCCGTCGCGAGAGTCTCTGTCCGGTAATCGATCTCCTTCAGCTCCTCCAGCTGTTCCGAGATGGCTTCCAGTTCCCTGTTCAGGCTCTCCTGCCGTTTTTCAGCCGCTTCCCTCTTTTCGGCGGCTTCCCTCTCCGCCTTCTCCGCGTTCCGCTGTTCGGTAAGTTTTTCGCCCAGTTCCCGGTACCGCGGCAACTGCTCCGTCAGGCTGTGGATTTCGTTTCCGAGAGCCTTGGCCTGCCTGTTCGCCGCCTCGTCGCCCTCTGCGGCCTTTCTGGCGGCTTCCAGCTCCCGGCCGCAGGCTTCCAGCGTCTGTCTGAGTTTTTCCCTGTCCTGCTCCGCCTGTTTCAACGCGTCCGACGCTCTGTCCCGGGCGTCCGTTTTCGGTTTTATGATATGGAGTACAGTTCCCGCGGTTTCCGCCGTGTTTTCCAGTTCCCTGATTTCCGCTTCCTTCCGGATCAGTTCCTCCAGGCGTTCCCTTTTCCGGTCCAGCTCGTCCATATCGTTGTTGACCGCTTCAGCCGCGCCGCGGATCGTATTCAGCTTTTCCAGCTCGTTCCGCACACCGGCTTTGGTCTGTTCAAGCTCCGCCAGCCGGGTTCCGTCTTCCGAAACCAGCGCTTCCAGGTTGGCGATGCATTCCGGAGATTCCGAATGGTACCGCGCCCGTTCCTCTTCCGGAAAACCGTCTCGGATAAGCTCCGACAGCTTACTCTGGTTCTCCCTGCGCCGCTCGGACAGCAGGCCTCTCGCGCCGCTCAGCAGGCCCTGATACCGCGTGAACGCGGTGTTGTCGAACAGCCTGCCCAGAATTTCGTTCTTCTTGTCGCTGTCCGCCTTCAGAAATTCGCGGAATTCTCCCTGAGCCAGCATGACGATTTTGCGGAACTGCGCCACGTCCATTCCCAGCAGCTCCGTAACGCGGGCGGTAACGTTTTCCTGCCCCTTTACGGTGGCGTCGGGTTCCATCAGATCGGCATCCTGCTTCGCGTCCCCGTACTGGTCCTGTGTCCCGCGCTTTTTTGAGAAATGCAGGGTCCTTGTGACCGTGTACTCCTTTCCGCTCTGGGTGAACACCAGCCGGACATACGTATCCTCGGAGAGGCTGATCCTGTCGCAATGCATCCGCTGCAGATCCCGGTCCCGGTCGCTGCCGCTGGCTTTCCCGTACAGTGCGAACGCGATGGCGTCGAAAATCATGGTTTTGCCGGCTCCGGTTTCTCCGGAAATCAGGAAAAGGCCGTGGCCGAATTCGTCAAAGCGGACCTCCGTCTCTTCGGCATAGGAGCCGAATGCTTTCATTTTCAGATAAATCGGTTTCATTTCCGGCGCCCCTCCTGTTCAAGCACGAAGTCCAGGATTTTGGTAAAATCCCTTTCATTCGGTTCCGTTCCGGCCGCCGCGGCGTTCCGGGTCATCTCCCCGACGAGGGTCATCAGTTCCAGATCCTTTTCGTCCGGCTGTATTCCATTGTTGCGCTCCGTGTAGAAATCGGAGAACAGCTGCTCCACCGGTTTCTCGTGCATATCCCTGGAGGCGGTGAAATCAGCCTCCCCGGTGAAGGCTCTGTATTCGGACGTCAGCTCCAGCACGGTACTTCCGTGAGCCTTCGCAGTCTCATGCAGAAAATCGGAGATTTCCGGAGTAATGGCGGTGTCTGTCAGTATGAGCTTGAGATACTCGTTCTCCCGGGGCATCGTGAGCATCTCCTCCCGGATGACGGCATACGTATCCCGGATCTCCCGCATCCGGTGCAACGGGGCGATATCCTGCCGTTCGATCGTCGGTTCCCCGCCTTTTTCAGGCAGCGTGATCAGCAGCGGACCCTTCACGGGCTGTTTTGTTTCGTTGAAGTGATACGCAAGCGGTGTCCCGGCGTACCGGACCGTTTCCCGGCCCACCGGGTACGCGGAGTGGATATGCCCCAGCGCCACGTAGTCGAAACCGTCGAAGGCGGTATAGTCCACCTGGCCGACCCCGCCGACCATGGACTCAGAGCCGCCCCGGGCCGCTTCAGTTCCGTCGGCGGTTACGTTCTGATGCGCGATCAGTACGTTGCGCTGCGTGAAGTCGATGGGCTGTGCCGCCAGAATCCGCCGGACGGCAGTATCGTAATCGCGAATTTCTCCGTCTCCCAGCACCTGGGCAATCATTGCGGGATACACATAGGGCAGCAGCCAGAACGTAACCGGCCCGTACTCGTCCGTGAGGGTCGCGTGCACCAGCCCGGCGGACTGATCCAGCGGTCTTGATATATAGACCTTTTCCGCCTCCAGCAGCGTGCTCAGGAAAGACAGATGATAAATGGAATCATGGTTCCCGGCGGTCATCATCACGGGAATGTCCATCCCGGCGAGCTCCGTCACGAGATAACTGAGCAGCCGGGCCGCCCTCTCCGGCGGATGCCCCCGGTCGTACACGTCGCCAGAGATCAGAACGGCGTCCGGTTTCAGTTCGCGCGTTAACTCCAGAAAGCGCTCGATCCATATTCGCTGATCCTCTTTTTCGATCAGGGAAATCCCGTATATAGACTTTCCCAGATGCAGATCCGAAAGATGCAAAAACCTCATGTCGTTTTCTCCCCGTACATTTTTCCGTCAGTCATTTAGTCAGCGATGGTCACGGTCGGTCGGTTTACCGGCTTTTGATGGACAGCTCTGTCAGTTCTGTCATGTCCCTGCAGGTCTTGCCGGATGATGGGACAAAATCCGCCCCGGTGTTTTCGCCGGCAGTCTTCATGATCAAAAACATCCCCCTTTGTGATAAGGGGGAGTAAGGAAAACACCAATACAGTCTGCTGTCCCGTATTATTTGTTCTTAATCTTCATGTCCTTCAGCTTTTTGCAGTTCTTGAAGCAGGCCTTGCCGATTTCCG
>CAMKJS010000021.1 GCA_946413245.1 uncultured Clostridia bacterium | reverse complement strand
CCCGTACGCAGGGCCGCGGCATGTTCACCATGCAGTTCGACCACTACGAGGAAGTGCCGAAGTCCGTAGCCGAGAAGATCATCGGCAGGAGAAGCTATTAAGAATCAGCAGGGCCGGAGCGACCGGCCTGTGAAAACGGAACCGAATTAAGGAGGAAACCCCAAATGGCAAAAGAGCGTTACGAGCGGAAAAAGCCCCACGTAAACATCGGAACGATTGGCCACGTTGACCACGGCAAGACGACGCTGACGGCGGCGATCACGATGACCCTGGCGCTGAAGGGCGAAGCGCAGGCGATGCGTTACGACGAAATCGACAAGGCTCCCGAAGAGAAAGCGCGCGGAATCACGATCAACACGGCGCACGTGGAATACGAAACCGCGAAGCGGCACTATGCGCACGTGGACTGCCCCGGCCACGCCGACTATGTTAAGAACATGATCACGGGCGCTGCGCAGATGGACGGCGCGATCCTGGTCGTGTCTGCTCCCGACGGCCCGATGCCCCAGACCCGCGAGCATATCCTGCTGGCCCGTCAGGTGGGCGTGCCCTACATCGTCGTGTTCATGAACAAGACGGACATGATGGACGACGAAGAGCTGCTGGAGCTGGTCGAGATGGAGATCCGGGAACTGCTGAGCAGCTACGATTTCCCGGGAGACGAAATTCCGATCATCAAGGGCAGCGCGCTGAAGGTGCTGGAGTATCTGCAGAACGGCGGGACCGACGTGGACAACGAGCCCTGCTGCAAGTGCATCTGGGAACTGATGGACGCTGTGGACAGCTACATTCCGGAACCGGCTCGTGCGACGGATCAGCCCTTCCTGATGCCTGTTGAAGACGTGTTCAGCATTTCCGGCCGCGGCACCGTGGCGACGGGCCGTGTCGAGCGCGGCACCGTGAAGGTGTCTGACCCGGTGGAAATCGTCGGTCTGATGGACAAGCCCCGCAACACGGTTGTTACCGGTGTTGAAATGTTCCACAAGCTGCTGGACCAGGCGGAAGCCGGCGACAACATCGGCGCGCTGCTGCGTGGTATCCAGAGGAACGAAGTCGAGCGCGGCCAGGTTCTGGCGAAGCCCGGCAGCATCCATCCCCACACCCACTGCATCGGCCAGGTGTACGTGCTGACCAAGGAAGAAGGCGGACGTCATACTCCGTTCTTCAACGGCTATCGTCCCCAGTTCTACTTCCGGACGACTGACGTTACCGGCAACATCAAGCTGCCCGACGGCGTGGAAATGGTTATGCCCGGTGACAACATCGACATGGAAATCACCCTGATCACCCCCATCGCCATGGAGCAGGGACTGCGCTTCGCTATCCGCGAAGGCGGCCGTACTGTCGGCTCCGGCGTCGTAGCCAAGGTGATTGAATAATTCATTCGGTTTCTCGCGGAACGCTCCCAGCGGGGGGCGTTCCTTTTTCTGAATTCACGAAAGGAGAGCCATCATGTTCAACTATAAGACAAAAGGCACATGCTCCACCTCCATCGATCTGGAGATCCAGGACGGCGTCATCACCTACTGCAGGATCAACGACGGCTGCCGGGGCAACACCCAGGGTGTCGCGAAGCTGGTCACCGGCCGGAAGGCCGAAGAAGTCGCCGCCGAGCTGGAAGGCATTCAATGCCGCGGCGGCACCTCCTGCCCGGATCAGCTGTCCAGGGCCATCCGCGCCTACCATGACTGAGCGTTCCGACCCGCAGACCCGAAAGGAGCTTCCATTTGCCACAGGAAACCACCGGCACCGCCGGTTTTGATACCATGGATCTGTCCGGTGAAATCATCCGGGCGGTCCGCGAAATGGGCTTTCAGGAGCCCTCCACCGTACAAGCCCGCACCATCCCGCTGATGATGTCCGGCGCCGACATCAACGCCATTGCGCCAACCGGCACGGGCAAGACCTGCGCCTTCGGCATTCCTATGCTGGAATACGTCCAGCTGAAGGACAGCCGCGTGCAGGAGGTCGTGCTGGCCCCCACCCGGGAGCTTGCTCTGCAGATCGGCGAGGAACTGACCCGGCTTGCCCGCTTTATCGACGGCGTGCGCATCGCCGTAATCTACGGCGGGCAGTCCATATCCAAACAGATTTCAGCACTGAAACGGCATCCGCAGATCGTCATCGCAACTCCCGGCCGCATGCTGGATCATATGCAGCGGGGAAACATTTCCCTTCGCGCCGTCCATACCATGGTGCTGGACGAAGCCGACGAAATGCTGAACATGGGCTTTGTCAAGGACGTAACCCGCATTATCGAGGCCACTCCCCCGGATCGGCAGCTGGTGCTGTTCTCCGCCACCACGAATCAGGACGTGCTGACCATTGCCTGGAAATACCAGCACGATCCGGTGGAGATCACTGTGGAGGCTACGAAGCAGGACCGGCCGCAGATCACCCAGTACGTGATCGCCACGGAACAGGATCTGAAGACCGACCATCTGCTGTATTTGCTGGATGCGGACGTATACCGCCGGATCATGATCTTCTGCAACACCAAGTTCATGACGGATAAGCTGACCCGCCGCCTGTGCCGGGAAGGCTATGACGCCCAGTGCCTCCACGGGGATATCCCCCAGGCAAAGCGCAACGTGGTCATGAGTGATTTTAAGAAAGGCCGTTTCCCGATTCTTGTATCCACGGACGTAGCCGCCCGCGGCATTGACGTGGACGACGTGGAAGCGGTGATCAATTACGACCTGCCCAATGAGAACGAGTATTATCTCCACCGCATTGGGCGCACCGGCCGGGCCCACAAGCACGGGGTCAGCTTCTCCCTGGTCACCTTCCGGGAGAGCGTCCGGATGGATGAAATCCTCAAATACATGCTGACCACGCCCACTCCCCTGTCCTTTAAGGACGATATCCTCTGTACCGCGGACGGTACGCCGTTCTTCGAGCATATCTGATGCATCGATGCATCCTGGCTTGGAAAAGAGGGCTGTCTCATTTTATCAGAATCTGAGACAGCCCTCTTTATGTCCATGAAACAGCGTATCCTGACGTTGGGAGGCAAAGCATTCACCGTGTTCTGATCCCTATTTGAACACCGTTCCCTTTGGCATCCCCTTCTTCAGGAGCAGCTTCTTGTACGTCTTCGCCATGCCCTTCG
This sequence comes from uncultured Clostridia bacterium, assembly GCA_946413245.1. Lineage (GTDB taxonomy): Bacteria > Bacillota > Clostridia > Christensenellales > Aristaeellaceae > Aristaeella. The sequence continues at coordinate 41,957 of CAMKJS010000021.1, read as the reverse complement.
GACAGGTGACCGTGGCCTTGCTGCTGATACCCTTGAAAGCGCCTGCTCCGACATTCTTGTCCTTCAGCAGCTTCGTCTTGATAACGATCGTCTTCAGCTTCGCGCAGCCGTTGAAGGCGTTCTTTCCGATACTCTTCACCTTCTCGGAGAGCGTAATCTTCGTGATGGCCTTGCAGCCCTTGAACGCGCTGTCCCCAATCGTCGTCAGCTTCCCGAAGTCAGGCAGCGTGGTCAGTCCCGTACATCCGGAGAATGCGCCGGCTCCGATCTTCGTCACAGCCTTTCCGCCCGCTACTGTCTTCAGCTTTACACACCCGCTGAAGGCATTCTTTCCAACGGTCGTGACCTTTGCGGAAAGCGTGATCTTCGTCAGGGCTTTACATCCGTTGAACACGCTGTCCCCGATCGTCGTCAGCTTCGCCAGCACAGGCACTGTGGTCAGCTTTGTGTCGCCGGTAAAGGCGTTGGCTTCAATCGTCGTCAGAGCCTTGCCGCCTTCGATCTTCGTCAGCTTTGTGCAGTTCGCAAAAGCGTTCTTCCCGATCGTCGTCAGTTTCGCTCCCAGCGTGAACTTCTTCAGCCCGGTATTCCGGAACGCTCCGTCGCTGATCTTCGTCAGTTTCTTCAGCGTCGCCACCGACGTCAGGTTCGGACAGTTCGCAAAGGCATTCACACCGATGCTCGTCAGTCTCGCGCCGCCCTTCACCGTCTTCAGGGCCGGGCAGTCCGCGAAGGCGTTCTTCCCGAGGGTCTTTACCTGTGCGCCGATTACCAGAGACGCCAGTTTCTTCATTCCCTTGCAGGCGCCCTCCGCGACAGCGGTAACCTTATACTTCTTCCCGTTCGCCTTGACCGTGGAGTTGACCTTCAGCTTCGCGGCGTTTTCTTTTTGGGCTTTCCTGAAGGTTGCAGTATTCTTTTCATGGTTCAGAGAATAGACGCCGCCGTTCACAATCACTTCATCCACGATGTTCATCGCGTAGGTTACCGTGACGGTGATGTCCTCGCTTCCCATGGTACCGGTCACTGTCATCTGGTCCGCCGTATATCCTTTGATTTCCGGAGAAGGCACGGAGTACTCGGCTCCCTCTTCCAGTGTCGCGGTATAGGACGCCGCGGCTTTTGTCCCGTCTGTATACAGGTAACGAACCGTCAGAAGATGTGTCGGAACAGGCGGGTTCTCTACCGTCACGACACAGGTGGCAGTCTTTCCTCCGTCCGTTGTGGTTACGGTAATTGTCGCCGTTCCGGCAGAAACGGCTGTCACGGTTCCGTTTGATACCTCCGCGATCTCTGCGTTGTCCGTTGACCATGAGATTTCGCGGTTCGCCGCGTTGTCCGGTGTAACGGTCGCAGTCAGGGTCAGCGTTTCCCCTGTGATCAGCGTCACAGCGGTGCGGTCCAGACTCACTCCCGTCACCGTGATATCCGTCCACACAGCCTTCAGAAGCAGGTTTCCGGTTATCGTGACTCGGGTACCCGCCGGTAACGGATCCGTTTCGTCTCCAACCTGCCAGCCGCGAAATACCTTGTTTGCCGGCGCAAGGAAGGCGCACGCCGGCAAAACATATATGTCTCCTTCCGCCCGCGTCTCAGAAGCCATAACCCCTGATCCGCCATTTCCTTCAAAGGAAATCGTATAGGTTGTTGTCCGTACCGTAATCATGCAGGCTGCTGTTTTTGCGCCGTCCACCGTGGTTACGGTAATAGCCGCTGTTCCGGCAGCAACCGCGGTCACGGTTCCGTTTTCCACTGTAGCAGTCTCAGCGTTGTCCGTGGACCAGAGAACCGCACGGTTTGCAGCGTTCGCCGGTGTGACCGTCGCGGTCAGCGTCAGCGTTTCTCCAATATTCAGTACAGCAGACGTCCGGTCCAGACTTACTCCCGTCACCGTAATATCCGTCCATACAGCCTTCAGGTATACATCCGCGGTGATCGTGATCGAAGCGCCTGCCTCCGCCAGGGCTGTATCCTCTCCAATCTGCCAGGCAAGGAATCTCTTGTTTGCCGGAGCGGTAAAACCGCATACCGGCAACGTATATACGCTGCCCTTCACCTTGGTCTCAGGAGCCATTACACCTGAACCGCCGTTTCCGTCGAATGAAATCGTACAGACTGCTTCCTGTACCGTAATCACACAGGCCGCTGTCTTTGCGCCGTCCGCCGTAGTTGCGGTTATTACTGCCGTTCCGGCAGCAACCGCAATTACGGTTCCGTTCTCCACCGTCGCTGTCTCCGCATTGTCTGAAGCCCAGAGAACTGTCCGGTTTGCAGCGTTTGCCGGTGTGACGGTCACAGTCAGCGTCAGTGTTTCCCCAACAGTCAGCGCAGCGGACGTCCGGTCCAGCGTTACTCCTGTCACAGCAATATCCGCCCAGAGAGCCGTCACGGTAATGTCTGCAGTAACGGTTAAACGTTCCCCTGCGTTTTTCACTGCGGAATCCGTTCCGACCTGCCAGCCGCGGAACACCTGACCCTCCGGCGCGGTAAACCCGCAATCCGGCAGAACACAGTATTCTCCCTCCGCACACGTGATCGCTTCCAGGCTGCCCGTGCCCCCGTTAGACGCGAAGGTAACCGTGTACACTTGCCGGATCATCACTGTAACGCTTTGCGGGGCAAGATCCTCATAGTTGGTATCGCCCGTCACCCGGTACCAGACAGAGTACGTGCCGGCATTCACTGCCGAAGGCAGGATTTCCGTATACTCTCCATCCTCCTCCAGGCTGTACTGCATGGTGCCGCCGACAGCGTTTCCAGCGGTAATCAACTGCTGAGCGGAGCCCGTATACGCAAGTCCTGTTTTCGGCACCGGAGCAGTGACCCCGGGAACCGCTTTCCGGATCACTGCGGTGACGCAGGCAGCAACCGAATCCAGGTGTTCGGTATCCCCTACAGCTTTATACCAGATATAATAGGTTCCGGCGTCAACGGCCGCCGGTATTTCCGCGCCCCAACCGGTTGCGGGAGCCGCCGTTTCATCACTTCCGAGAACATAGTTCATCGTTCCGCCGTCGGCTGTTCCCGCGGAAACCAGCTCCCGCATTTCTCCGGTATACACAAACGTTTTCCCTGTCGGCGGTGTAACGGAAGCACGGCCCTTCTTTATGATAAAATCGGCCCCGATAAACGTAATGCGATAGTTCTCTCCGGCAGTCAGCGTCCCCTGCCGGATAGCATAGGTGCCGGCACTGTTTCCCGGATCCCGGGACAACGATCCGGTCACAGTGTCTGTTCCAATCAGTCCTTCCGCGGTGTAAGTCAGAGCCGGGTCCGACTCACCGTATACCTTCATCTTTTTTTCCGCCCTGATTGTCAGAGCTTTGGGAGTGACCGTCTGGGAAAGCATTTCCCTTACCGATTCATAGTTCGCCGAATCATCCGGTGTATAAATTGCCGGGAAAACAGTTTCTCCCGCGTTGCCGACACCGGAAGAAGCATCCTCCCACGCCCAGCCTGTCGGCAGAACCGCATCCGCCAGCGTCTGACCGTATACAGCTGTCAGGCCGGTGGGCAGAGTATATTCAGGAACCGCCCTGGCAATGGTATAGGTAACGCCGGCGGTGGCATTTCCCAGGGTGATGCTGGCTGTATAGGTTCCCGCCGCTGTCGGAGCACCGCTGAGATTTGTCCCGTCTTTGGCATATACGGGCTCCGGCAAAGATACACCGTCAATTCTTCCGGAGACGGTCGCATCAGCGCTCTCCGATCCTCCGTAAACCTTTCTTTTCGGAGCGTACAGCGTCAGGACTGCGGTTTTTTCACCGTCATGTCCGCCGTCCTCATCAGCGCAGGTTGCGGTAATCTCGGCTCCGCTGGCTGTATAGCTCCACTTATGGATGTGATTGGATGTATGGATGGTCGCCTTCTCGCTGGCTGGTGAAGCGATATGATTGGTGTCCTCCGCGATCCGCTGGTAGAAAGAATAGTCGGTTTGAGGGGTCAGCTCCGCAAAGACAGGATCTCTCTGCCAGGTGATTCCATCCATACTGTATTCATATCCGTCGGATTCCTTCAGAATTATACTGTTTCCGCTGACCGTTTCTGCCTCCGGAGCTGTCGGAGCCTGCTGAGCCGCTTTGGTTACTGTCACTGCGGCTGAGCCTTCTGCCGGCTGATAGTTTGCCGCCGTCACCTGATAATATACCGTTTTCCGGCCGTCGCTGACATTCGTGACTGTCGGAGAAGTTGTCAGGTCGTATGTCCCCGCCGTTGAGCCGTAGCGAACTATCGCGCCTGCTGACGGATCTGCCACTGTAACCGTAATTCCATGCGGCAGCCCGTCATAGGGGACTGTTATATCATCCGCTGCCACTGTCATGGCTTTGGGGGTAATTGTCCAGTCAGCACCGGCAGTTCCGGTATAGTTTCCCGCACCTGTCACCGTCACGGTATACGTACCGGCGTTGGTTCCTGTGTTTCCGGTAATGATATAGTCATCGGAAGCAAGAGCAACTGAATCCAGCAGCACCTCTGTCACAGTCACGCTCTGTTCAGTCCCGGTATAAACAGTCTCCGTCCGATCCAGCGTCACCGTTGCACCGGAAAGGGATTTAGGAGCAATCTCTACAGTACAATAGTTCGGATCAACATCGTGATATTCTTCGTCTCCCTTTACTCTGTACCAGACATAATAGGTTCCGGCATTCTTCCCCTTTGGAAAATCAGTGCTCCAGGCGGCACTGTTGTCTGGCGCTTCATCGTTTTCTCCCAGAACATATTGCATTGTCCCGCCGTCTGTAATTCCTGCCTGTGAAAGCAAAGATTGTTCTGTACCATTATAAACTAAATCAGTTGGTTTGATCGGTGCCGTAACAAAAGGGGCTTTTTTCTTTACAACAAGCTTACCAACTTGCGGGTTTACAATATAATTTGCCGTATAATCATGGAGATAATATTCGTCTTTTATAACAACACTGTTTTCACTAATTGTAATTTCGCCATCGTCCGTAACTGCGCTTGTGTCCGTGGAGATCAAAACAACCGAAAAAATCTCATGTCCTTCCAGTAAACCTTCTGATGTAACCCAGGTTGCACCTGTCTGAATGGATTCGTTCAGGTTCACTGACTGGTTCTTCGGTGTTACTGTCACTTCCCTTTGTAGAATTGTGTAATCCAAATAGGCTTCCTTAACTGTCCCTGATGCATTGTCGGTCAATTCTATCTCTGCAGAATACTTGCCTGCTTCTATGGGCAGTTCCCCATAGCCCATTTGCTCATAACCATGGTCTGTTATTCTTGAATATACCACATCAGAACAAGTAGTCCCCGGGATTGTGCAAGAAATAGTCACTTCTTTGCTTGTCCCATCATAAGTCAAATCAGATGGTGGGATGATTGTTAAAGTAGCTTTTCTATCCGGCAGGTTACAAAGACCGTCCGCATCACTGCACTCAGCTACGATAACCCCTTCATCCCAATGAACGCTATATGTGAAAGAATGCGTATGTCCCGCTCCCGCTGCATGAGCACACAAACCACAGAACAGGAGCACAACCCCTGTCCATAAAATCAGGAATCGTTTGAACACACGATACATCACAGTTCCTCCAGCATCTGGGCAGGATTCTCCGCTGCTTTTACCTTTCCGAAAGCCTTGGTAATGATTCCGTTTTCAATCAGATATGTTGTTCTGACCACACCCATGGTCGGTTTTCCGTAGTTCATCTTTTGCTGCCAGACATCGTAAGCCTGAATGACCTGCAATTCAGGATCAGACAGAAGCACAAACGGCAAACCGTATTTCTCCTCAAACTTCTTATGACTGGCCACACTGTCCTTGCTGACGCCGATCACTACAGCGCCTTTTTCCTGAAACTGCGGATACAGTTCCGCAAAGCCGCAAGCCTGCTTTGTGCACCCGGATGTCATATCTTTGGAATAGAAGTACAGAATCACTTTCTGGTTCTGATAATCAGACAGGGAATGAACTACTCCGTTCTGATCCGGCAATGCGAATTCCGGGGCTTTGGTTCCTGGATTGAGCATGTTTTTTCCCTCCGGTTTGAAACAATCAGTCGTCAGCAGAGAGTATCACGACAGGCGCCGGCAGTTCATTCTGAATATTCACTTGAAAACGGTCGTTTTCGGCATTCCTTTCTTCAGCAGCAGTTTCTTATAGGTCTTCACCATACCCTTCGGGCAGGTGACCGTCGCTTTATTGCTGATCCCCTTGAAGGCTCCTGCTCCGACATTTTTGTCCTTCAGCAGCTTCGTCTTGATGACAATCGTCTTCAGCTTCGCGCAGCCGTTGAAGGCGCTCTTTCCGATGCTCTTCACCTTCTCGCAGAGCGTGATCTTCGTGATGGCTTTGCAGCCCTTGAACGCGCTGTCCCCGATCGTCTCCAGCTTCTCAAACACAGGTAGCGTGGTCAGTCCGGCACATCCGGAGAACGCGCCGGCTCCGATCTTCGTCACAGCCTTGCCTCCGGCCACTGTCTTCATGGCTGTGCAGTTTGCGAAGGCATTCTTTCCGACGGTGGTAACCTTCGCGGAAAGCGTGATCTTCGTCAGGGCTTTACATCCGTTGAACGCACTGTCCCCGATCGTCGTCAGCTTCGCCAGCACAGGCACCGTGGTCAGCTTCGTGTCGCCGGTGAAGGCCCCGGCTTCAATCGTCGTCAGAGCTTTGCCGCCTTCGATCTTCGTCAGTTTCGTGCAGTTCGCGAAGGCGTTCTTCCCGATCGTCGTCAGCTTCGCTCCCAGCGTGAACTTCTTCAGCCCGGTCTTCTGGAACGCGCCGTCGCTGATCTTGGTCAGTTGCTTCAGGGTCGCCACCGATGTCAGGCTCGGGCAGTTCGCAAAGGCGTTCACGCCGATGCTCGTCAGCTTAACGCCGCCCTTCACCGTCTTCAGGGCCGGGCAGTCCGCGAAGGCGTTCTTCCCCAGAGTCTTCACATTGGCGCCGATCACCAGCGACGCCAGCTTCTTCATTCCCTTGCAGGCGCCGTCCGCGACAGCGGTAACCTTGTACTTCTTCCCGTTCGCCTTGACCGTGGAGTTGACCTTCAGCTTCGTGGCATTCGTTTTCTGGGCTTTCCTGAGAGTTGCGGTTTTTTTCTCGTGGTTCAGGGTATAGACGCCTCCGTTAACTGTTACCTCATCCACAATTGTGGAGGTATAGGTCACGGTTTCCGTAACGTCCTCCGTACCCATAGTTCCTTCTACGGTTGGCTTATCTGCCTTATACCCATCGAGTACCGGAGAAGGAACAGTGTAATCTTCGCCTTCTTTCAGTTCTGCCATGTATGCGTCTGCCGCTTTGGTTCCGTCCGCAAAAACATAGTTAATCGTGAGGAAATGCTTTTGTATCGGTATCAGTTCAAAAACAGCCTGAATTTCAACATCTGCCGTTCCGATTATGAATTTGTTTTCCGTAACAGTCACATTACCGGCAAGAATCAGCCATTCTTTAAACCGATACCCATCGTTCGGAACCGCGGTCAGGGTTACTTCCGTTCCTTCGATACCGGAATCCGGATCAGCGGAAGCAGTTCCGTTTCCATCACTGGTTACTGTTACCGTATACACAGCGGGCACCGGCGTCGGGGTTACGTCGTCCCCGGGGGTCGGGGTCGCGTCATCCCCGGGGGTAGGCGTGGGCGATACAGTCGGTTTCCCCTCTGGCGTAGTTGTGGGCGTTGCTGTCGGTTTGTCCTCCGGTTTGGCTGTAGGCGTTACTGTCGGTTTGGCTGTAGGCGTTACTGTCGGTTTGGTTGTGGGCGTTACTGTCGGCTTGGCCGTAGGCGTCGGTGTAGGAATATTTTCGACTGTCACTGTGCAGGATGCGGTTTTCCCTCCATCCTTTGTAGTCACAGTAATGGTAGCCGTTCCCGCTGCTACCGCTGTCACAACACCGTTATCAATCGCCGCAATTCCCGCATCGTCTGTAGTCCACATAACCTCCCTGTTCGCAGCGTTTTCCGGCGCGACTGTGGCAGTCAGCGTCAGAGTGTCTCCCACCTTCAGTGTCACAGCCGTTTTGTCCAGAGATACACCTGTTACAGCGATATCCTTCCAAACTGCCTTCACCGTTATATCATCCGTTACCGTGATGCTGTCCCCCGCCGCTTTCATGGCGGTATCCGTTCCAATCTGCCATCCGTTGAAAACCTGACAATCCGGGGCCGTGAAATCACAGACCGGAAGAACATATGTCTCACCCTCAGCTTTGGTCACCGCTGTCATGGTTCCCGTGCCACCGTTCGCGTCAAAGGTAATCGTGCACAGCTTCTTTATTATGACCGTGATGCTCTGCGGAGCCACATCCTCATAGTTCGTTCCGCCTTCTACCTTATACCAGACAGTATAAGTACCCGCATCGACAGCGCTGGGAACCGCTGACGTGTATGTGCCGTTTTCTTCCAGGCTGTACTTGATGGTTCCGCCGGTCGTGCTGCCCGCGGTAACCAGTTCCTGCGCGGAACCTGTACAGATCAGATTGGTTTTTGCAGTTGGCGCAGTTACAACCGGCACTGCTTTATTGATCACAAAAGAAGTCTCCGTTACGGACGGCAGCTTGTAATTTGCGGCTTTTGTTCCACTCAGACCGGTAACCGTAGCAGTATAGGTGCCCGCATCTGTTTGTGCGCCGGTCACTACAGCGGTAATTACATCGCCGTTCACAGCGCCGGTGATTTCTGCTGTCGGTGCCTGCTCATCGCCGTTATATGTTAATGTCGTATTGCTCCAGCTTAAGCCGACTTCCTTCTGATCAACCGTCAATGTTCCCTCAGCAAACGTAATGGCATAGTTGGAAGACGTCAAACCAGCCGGTGTAATGGTATAATTGCTGCCCACATCTCCGAACTGCGCATAGCTGTACGTATATGACAGCGTACCGCCCAACGCCGAGGAATCCTCACTGCCGACAAAGCCCGCATAGTTCACGCCGTCATTCGCCGGCGTATCGCCATATGTAATGGTTTTATCGTTTGCTGTTATGGTCAGCGGCGCAAGTCCGATTGTAAAAGTCTCTTCCTTTGTTCCGAAATAATTCCCTGTTCCGGTGATGGTCACCTTCGCATGATCAGACGCGTTTACATTGTCCGTATAAGCAACGGCGTAGTCTGTATCCTGCACGAGTGCTTTATCTCCATCCGTGACAACGACGGCGGGTGTCTGAGCACTGCCGGTATAAACCAGATCGGCAGCGCTGATCGTCAATGTAGCATTTGCAATATCGATGGGATTGATCGTTACAGTCGAACTGATATCTTTTCCAAGTACAGTGGTAGTCAGCAATATTTCCCCGGCTCCAAGGGCGGTCATGGATGTATCGCCTATGCTGAGTTTGGCAGGATCGGACACCGTCCATATCGGTTTTAAAGCAGCATCAGTTGGGCTATAGACGACTATATCCCCGGAGGGCCATGTTTTGCTCATAGCAAAAGAAACACCCGGAAGATCAGTCGTTTGCCCAATATCCATTGTCTTATTTTCCGTAAACGCCCCCGTTACCAATTCAGGATCGATCTCCACCGTTACAGTCTGTTTACTGTTGACCGCTGTAGTAGCCGTCGTTACGGGTGAGGTGCGTTTTGCCAGCGATTGTGCCCAGTAATGTTTCCCGTCATAGATTACGTGGCCGATGCCGATGCAGTTAAAATTCCCGTATAACATATTGCGGCGATGTCCCTGGCCGCTGTATGGCTTATCATCCTCCCGCCACGCCATGTATGCTTCCTGTGCGGTTTCCAGTCTTCCTAATCCCGCTGCAATATTCTCCCCTTTATAGGTGCAGCTGGAAGGGAATGCCGTGATACAATCTGTATTATCGGGCCGTTGATGTGCATAATATACCGCAAGTTCAGCGGCTCGTTGCATAGCAGCCTTTTCCAATTCATAATCATATACTAATGGTTCAAGACCTGAGTATTCCTCTTCAACAGTATTGTCTTCATTCCAGCATTTGGCATTGCTGGCGCGAAATTCGTTGATCATCTCCAGCATGCTCCGGGCTTCTGTCTGCCCGAAGGTAACATCTATTTTGATGCTGACCGGATTCTCAGCATACACAGCAAAAGCAACTGTGAGCAGCAGCAGAGACAGAAACAGAGCAACCAATTTCTTCATGATGAACCCCTCCTGTTTTACAAGAGCAGTGAGCAGCAGATGCAGTCGCTATTCACTGGCCGATATGGATTTGACAGTCGAAACTGCCTGTTGCAATATATTGTACAGTCGATTCATTTCTTTTTCAAGGCCTTTGTTTCCGGTCCCGTGCATCTGCTTCTTGCTTTCTCGCTGTTTTCTTGCTACGTCTTATCCCTTCCGGATCAAGCATTCTTTTCCTCTGAAAGCAATGCCATATTTGTAAATTCGGTTCTTTGGAATGCCCCGGAACAGCAAGTCCGTATCGTATTTCTTTTCCTCAATCTGCTTTACAGCGTTGGCTGCTGTGTCTTCCAGGCTTTTTTCATCATCCAGCTGGTCAAAGACCTTAAACTCCATAATGACTCCGGGATCTCCGGCCTTTTTCGGTTCCATCACCACATCATATCGTCCATATCCGCTTTCCCGGTTACTCCGGATTTGATAAGCTGCGCTGTGCCCAGCCAACAATCCCAGTACCAGTCCATGATAAAAATTCTCCGGCAGCTTACTGGAAGCATTCCTGCCCCCGTCAAAGGAGCTCATGGTTGTAATCATGATATCGTTCAGGTACCGAGACATATCCCGGACATCACCCTGAATCATTGCCCGAACAAAATCTGTAAGTCCGTCTGTCTGAGCGAACCAATTCTGTATCATATTCTCAAACATGCAATGAACTTCCAAGTTGGTTAGTGTCAGCGCATACATCCGCCGGGTTTTCTGTCCGACTGCCTCTGGAAGCATCATGGCAGATACTACTTTCAGATATCCGGATGCCAGGAGAAGGCTCCAGATTGCAGCAGGATTATCGTCCAGCTGATTGAATACGATCTGCTCGTCCACTGGCACAGTAATCGTACCGCCGTTCAACAGTGTTTCAAACAGGCTCTTAATCTCTGGTGTTCCCTGTCGCAGTAACTTTCCCACCAGCGAGTTGCTGCTACTGTTAGCCCAATAGGTATCGATTTTCCTTTTGTCAAAATAATTGGTCATTGACCAGGGATTATAAATGTCCGTAACACAGCCGAAGGTAAATCCATCATACCATTCTCGAACCTGCCGCTTATCCGCCTCACTGAATTTTCGTTCATCCATTGCCGCAAAGGTCTCTTCTTCAGTAAAACCAAAGCAGGCAGCATATTTATCCGAAGTTGTTGTAACCACTTCCAGATTGTTCAGATCTGAAAAAATGGACTCTCTGCTCACCCTGGTGATTCCCGTCAACACTGCCCGTTCCAAATACGGGTTTGTTTTAAACGTATTGTTGAACATCGTTCGGGTAAAGGCGACCAGTTCATCCCAGTAGCCATGGATCCAGGCTTCCTGTAGCGGTGTATCATACTCATCCAGGAAGATCAATACCTTCTTCCCGTAATGCTTGAACAGCAATCTGGAAAGCAGATTCAAGGCATAAGCTGCATCCGTATTGGACATTTTTTCCGTCAGTCCGGATAAGGATTCCTTCTCTTCTTCGCTTAATCGGTCTGATGATTTCAAATGAGAAAAGTCCAGGATAATCATAAACAGCTGCTTTTTTATTCCAATCAGAGTGTCTTCAAACGTAGCGCCTTTTACACCCGCAAACGTCACAAAAACAACTGGCCAGGTACCCTGCAGTTTCCGCAAAGTATCATCTGTCCAGATATCCAGCCCTTCAAACAACTCTCCCCTGTTTTGGTACTGGTTGGAAAAAAAGCATTTCAGCATAGATATGTTCAGCGTTTTTCCGAATCGGCGAGGCCGGGTGATCAGCGTGACTGCATCCCGACTGTTCCACCACTCACGGATAAAGTCAGTTTTATCAATATAAAAGCCATGATTCGTTCTGAGCCATTCAAAGTCCTGCGCTCCTATAGCAATTGGCCTTTCCATACGGGATTACACTCCTTTCCCGGTTTCTTTCTGATTTGATTATACCATGCTGCATAAACCTCCGCAATCGACATGCATTACTTCCGTAGCTGTTTCTTGAAGACCTTTTCCGGGGCAGCTCTGACACTTTCCGGCATCGTATCCTTCCTTATCGTCCGACCTTTTTCTCTTTCTTCACCAGATACAGCTGGGAATCCGCTTTCTCAATCAGGGAAGACAGCGTATCTCCGGGCTCGTACTCGCTGCTGCCGATGCTCAGCCCCAGCGTAAAAGGCGCTTCCTCTTCCTCGTTGTATGTCCGGAAAACCCGCTCAATCATTTCCCGGAAATTTTGCACGTCCTCGTCCCCGGTAAAGAAGCCCAGCAGCAGATATTCGTCCCCGCCGAAGCGGACGACAATCGCCCTGCGGCCGGGCAGGCATTTGCGAATCATCTTTGCGGCGTCCACCAGGGCTTTGTCGCCGGCCGGATGGCCGAGGGTATCGTTGATCTGTTTGAAATCGTCCACATCCATCATGAACAAATGAAGGCGGTTCTCCGGTGTGACCTGCCGCACGTAATCGTTGAACGTGGGAGTCAGGGTTTTGCGGTTGTTGAGCCCGGTCAGGCTGTCCCGCAGAATTTCCTGATCCTGCCCGTCGATATACATCAGCACAATGGAGACCGCCGCGCAGGTCCAGATGCCCGGCATGCCTGAATAAGGCAGGGATACGAGCATGCCGATCATGGGAATGATATAGAAGCCCAGCAGCTTCCGGTACATGCGGCCGGATTCGCCGTCATGTTTCCGGGACGCGTGAACCAGGATATGCGCGAACGAAACGAAAAGCATCACCAGCGCCCCGATTGCCTGCAGCCAGAACAGGCTGCCGCGTCTGTATACATTTTCCTCCGTCACGATAAAGATCCAGCCCGTCCAGATGGAAATCACATTCAGAATCAGGAAAAAAGCGCCGGGAGACAGCACCAGGAAAACCCATTTCCGGGTAATCGCATGGCCCATGGTCTCCAGCACAAACAGGTACCAGATGCCCCCCAGAATCACGCCTAAGGAGAGGTACAGCGCGTTAATCACCCGGTTCAGCACCACTGCGCCGGGGAACAGGCGTCCGTCCAGCAGAATCCAGAGGATATCCAGCACCAGGGAAACAATAATGCCGTATACGGTGTACCGGAACAGTTTCCGGCTCATCTGCTGGTTGATGTTCCGGACGCTCTGATAGGCGACCACGCACAGAATCAACAGACAAAGTACATCCAGCTCCACATGAATTGCGACCGCCATCTCCGTACTCATCTCCAATCTCTGTCCGTCTTTCCGTCTCAGCGTGTACCGTCAGGATGTCTCTCCGTCAGTTCAGCCGGAAGGCCGCGAACTGCAGATGTCCCTGCCCGGCAAAGGTGAAATACAGTGCCTGAATGCCGTCCGGAATCCGGATCTCCGCTTCCGTATCATGCCAGACGTTGGCGTATCCGACGGGAATACTGCCCAGGCTTTCTCCGTCCCAGCTGGTGCGGACTTCCATTTTACCGTTGGCGTATCCCTTGGTGCGGATGGTCACCTTCCGCACATCCCGGCAGTCGAAATACCGGAAACCGGCTGTGGCGGAATTCCGCATATTCGCGATATAGCCGATACCGTGTCCGCCTTCCTCGATCTCCTGGGTAATCTTCGGGAAACGGTCGTCCATCCAGCCGGACCAGGGCACATAGGTCACTTCGGTGTCCGTAAACAGATGGCACGCGATGTAAGCCGGATATTCCCCCTCTCCCCGCAGGGGCCGCACGCTGCCGCAGGAAGTCATCTCTGCCTGCTTCACGGTGCCGTCCTCCAGGAAGGTCAGCTTCTCCAGGCAGCCCTGGCGGGAGTAGTTTGTCCCGTTGGTATGCCGGTGATAGAAGATATACCAGTCCTCCCCGATCTTCTCCATGCTGCCGTGGTTGTTGGCCGTGTAGTACATGGGCTTGTCCGCCGGCTTGTAGGTATCGATGCCCTTGTCGCAGCTGCTGATCAGCACACCCTTGTACTCGAAGCCCTCCGTGGGCTTCCGGCTCACGGCGTAGCACAGCTCATGGAACTGAATCGAAGAGTAGATGAAATAATACAGATCTCCGCGCTTCCGGATGGAAGGCGCCTCAAAAAATGCGTGGCCCTCGTAACCGGTGCCCTCGCAGTACATGACCCCCGGCGCCACGAACCGCGGGGCTTCCTCGACTGTCAGCATATCCGGCCCCAGCACCGTTACCATGGCGCCGTGGCGGGAGAGGTCGCCGTATCCGCAGAAGCCCGTGTACAGATAAGTCCGGTCTCCTTCGGTCAGCACACCGGGATCGAACTGCGGCTCGTCTCCTTCCTTTTCGCCGAGCCTCGTTCCGTCCGGATAATGTACATAGCCGTAAAATTCGTACGGCCCTGCCGGCGTATCCGACACTGCGGCGGAAACCACGCCCCAGTTGCTGAGTACGTAATACAGATAATAGCGGCCGTCGGGCCCGCGGGTCACGTCCGGCGCGTACAGATTCCCCTGCAGATCCCCGTTATGCGGATCCTGATCCTTCCGGTAGATCACTCCCTCGTACTTCCAGTCCCCCAGATCGCTCACGGGGGCGGACCAGCACACATAGTCTCCCATGCAGTACACGTCCCCGCCGAAGAAGTCGTGGGATCCGTAGACGTACACCCGGTCTCCGAACACATAGGGTTCCCCGTCCGGGACATATTCCCAGTTGGGCAGATAGGGGTTGATCACCTGTTTCATGTTTGCCATATCGATTCGTTCCTCCGCTTTCGTTTCCTGACGTTTACGAATTCATATCCCCGGCGGTCAGCCGCTCATAGGTTACGCCGTATTTTTCCGCGATGTCCCGGGCAAAAGAGCGGCCCTGCGGCGGCGCCACCCGCACCCGGAAGGAAGGCCTTCCTTCCTCGTTCTGCGCGGTCAGGGACCAGGCCTTCCCCCGGCAGTCCGGCAGGTTCACCACAGAATCCAGGTCATAGGCCAGCTTGTGCATATGCGTATTGTAGATAACCCGCGCGCCTCTCTTCAGCAGCGCCTTCACCGCGTCCACCGCGATATAGTAACCCTCCTCAAAAGAGGTGGTGGAAAAGGTTTCGTTCAGCAGCAACAGGCTGTCCGCGGAGGATTTCCCATAGATCTCCCGGAAGCGGCGGCATTCCTCGCCCAGGCGGCCCAGATCCAGGGTTTTGTCCTCATCCGCCGGAAAATGGGTCAGCACGCTGTCCGCCGGCGCGAACCGGAAAGAATCCGCAGCCACGTATACGCCGCTCTGCGCCAGCAGGAACAGCTGTCCGATCGCCTGCGTCAGCGTGGTTTTTCCGCCCCGGTTGGCGCCGGTCAGAACATAGATCCGCCGCTCGTCGTCGAAAACCAGATCATTCGGAACCACGTTCTTCGGCTCTTCCGAGCCGATCAGCTTCAGGTTATAGAAGCCCCGGGCATCCATATCCGCGCTGCCGCCGCCGTTTTCCACGGCTTCCGGCTTGCAGAATTTCCAGCCTTTTTTTCGCTGTGTTTCAATATACTCCGCCCAGCGGGTGTAGAACACCAGCTCGGGAATCAGATCCGCAATTCCTTTGACACTGACGTTCAGATATTTTCCCAGCATATCCCGCAGACGCCGGGTCAGCCGGGATACCAGCATGGATACGGCGGAATCGGACTGCCGGGTCAGCTGCGCGGAAGCGTCGTCCCTGGGTACAGTGGCCATGGACATGCCCAGCAGCGGGTTCCGAAGGGTTACCGCCGTACGCTGAAACTGCTCCGTGCCTTCCATCAGTTCCGTCAGAAGCGGCACGGACGGATAATAGGACATGGTGCCGCTCCAGTCCGCCTCCGGACGGATCTCGTCCCGGGGCGACACCGCGGCCACAAAGTGCTTCAGAATACCGGAGCGGGTGAAAGGCTTGGCGTTGACGGAAATCAGCCCCAGGCTGATGGGCTCAAAGCGCTCGTTCACGTTGATGCCCACCGTGATGCTTTTCATTTCCGAAGCGGCGACCCGCATTTCCTCCACATCCTGTTTCAGGGCCGCGAACCCGTTTCCCCGGTAGATCGTTTCCACCGTCTCCCGCAGATTGTTCAGCCCTTCGGACCGCAGTTCCCGGTCGGACAGGCATTCCCGGATGGCTTCAACCGTCACGATATAGTCGTGGTATTCCTCCAAGCGGTGCATCAGATCCCAGATACCCGCCTCGTCTCCTTCGTGCCGGTTCACCACGCCGTAGTCATAGAACATTTTTACCTTATCCAGCAGCTTGGCCAGCTTTTCCCGGATATCCGGATGGTTCAGCAGATCCTCGAAGACGTCCGCCCGGTAGCGGCTCACGGAGGCGTCCGGGGTCAGGCTGGTCATCACCCGCTTCAGCAGCGGTACCTCCTGAGGCTTCTGCGCCACCTTCTCCGCCAGCGTGTCCAGCCCCAGGTCGTGCCAGCTTTCATCCGGTATCATGGTATAGGTCACCCGGTCCTGATTCGGAAAGAGGATACTGAGCTCTTCCTGCTTCATCCGCCGACCCTCCTGTTTTTCTCTTTGCGTTTTTTCTATTTTATCATTTCCGGCTGGCTTTTTTCAATCCTTTCCCGCCCTTTTCTGCAGGCGGTTCTTTCCTTCCGGTTCCTTTTCTGCGTTTTTTATGCTGTTCTTTTGCTGTATCACCGCTTGACGGGGGCTGTGATCCGTGCTACCCTTTTCTCCGCAATGAAGGAGATCCAGTAAGGTGCGGGAACAACCCTTTCAGAGAGCTGCCGGCCGGTGCGAGGCAGCGGGAGCCTGCAGCCCGAATTACCCTCCGGAGCAGCAATCCAAACCCTCGGGGTCCATCCGGTCCGCGGGGCAGTAGGAACGCCGGGTGCGCCCGTTATCGCGTTCAGGAACTGTTTCAGGTTCCGAAGGCCGTCCTCCTGGGCGGTAAATTGAGGTGGTACCGCGGAAGTGATTTCGCCCTCAGCATTCCATGCGGAATGCCGGGGGCTTTTTCTTCACACCGCGGACCGGGAAAGGATGGAACAAGGATGGAAGAACTGTTTATCAAACTGGGAATGCTGCTGCTTTTCTTCGGCGTCATGATTTTCGTCGGCTTCTATTGCCGGAAGCACGCCACGGACGTGAACGGTTTCGTGCTCGGCGGGCGGAACGTAGGCCCCTGGCTGACCGCCTTTGCCTACGGTACCTCCTATTTCTCCGCCGTGGTATTCGTGGGATACGCGGGCCAGTTCGGCTGGAAATACGGCATCGCCTCCACCTGGGTGGGAATTGCGAACGCCCTGCTGGGCTCCCTGCTGGCCTGGGCCGTGCTGGGGCGCAGAACGCGCATCATGACCCAGCATCTGCAGAGCAAGACCATGCCGCAGTTCTTCGAATCCCGGTTCGATTCGAGGTTCCTGAAGGTGCTGGCTTCGGTGATTATCTTCATCTTCCTGATTCCCTATACGGCGTCGCTGTACAACGGCCTGAGCCGGCTGTTTGAGATGGCCTTCCATGTGGATTACGCGGTCTGCGTCATCGTCATGGCGGTCCTGACCGCGGTGTACGTCATCGCCGGCGGATATATGGCCACCGCGGTGAACGATTTCATTCAGGGCATTATCATGCTGGTCGGCATTGTCGCCATCATCGGGGCGGTGCTGGCTTCCAAGGGCGGTTTCCTGGCCGCGCTGGATCAGCTTGGCCGGGTTTCCGATCCGCTGGTGTCCGATACCCCCGGCGTCTTCAATTCCTTCTTCGGCCCGGATCCCCTGAACCTGCTGGGCGTCATGATTCTGACCTCCCTGGGCACCTGGGGCCTGCCCCAGATGGTGCAAAAGTTCTACGCCATCAAGAGTGAAAAATCCATCACCAAGGGCATGATCGTTTCCACCTTCTTCGCCGTCGTCATCGCGGGCGGATGCTACTTCCTGGGCGGTTTCGGCCGGCTCTTCTCCACGGAAATCGGCGTCACGGAAGCCGGTACGCCGGTGGGTGGCTTTGACGCGGTCATCCCCGCCATGCTGAACACGCTTTCTCCCTTCCTGATCGCCGTGGTGGTGGTGCTTGTGCTCAGCGCCTCCATGTCTACCCTCTCCTCCCTGGTGCTGACCTCCTCCTCGACGCTGACGCTGGACTTCCTGGAGCCGGCGATGAAGAAGGAGTTTAAGGAGAAAGAACAGCTGCGGGTTATGCGGATTCTGATCGGCGTGTTCATCGCGATTTCGGCGGTCATCGCCATTTTCCAGTACCGTTCCGGCAGCGCTTTCATCGCGCAGATGATGGGTATCAGCTGGGGCGCCCTGGCCGGCGCGTTCCTGGCGCCTTTCCTGTACGGCCTGTACTGGAAGCGCACCACCTCTGCCGGCTGCGTGGCCAGCTTCGTCTTCTCCACCGTGGTTATGATTCTGAACACCGTGGTCCGCGGTTCCTTCCCCGCCCTGCTGCAGAGCCCCATCAACGCGGGCGCCTTCTGCATGCTGGCCGGCATGGTCATCGTCCCGGTGGTGAGCCTTCTCACCAAAGCCCCGGACAAGGCTTCCGTGGAACAGATCTTCAGCTGCTACGACCGGAAGGTTATCGTCCGCGCCCGGGATTCCATCGAAACCGAATAATAAACCTGCCAAACCGGCAAAAACAGCCGCCCGATTCAGTCCGGGCGGCTGTTTGATATTGTTCAGATTCCGCGTTTTTTTCAGTGAAGTCCGCGTCGGAATTCCGCCGCGGAAATGCTGTCAGGGCTGTTTGCCGATATAAGCCAGAATGCCGCCGTCGACATACAGCACATGGCCGTTCACGAAGTTGCTGGCGTCGCTGGCCAGGAATACCGCCGGGCCCTGCAGGTCCGAGGTTTCGCCCCAGCGGGCTGCCGGAGTCTTCGCAATAATGAACTGATCAAAGGGATGGCGACTGCCGTCAGGCTGCCGTTCCCGCAGGGGCGCGGTCTGGGGCGTGGCGATGTAACCCGGGCCGATGCCGTTGCACTGGATGTTGTACGCGCCGTATTCAGAGCAGATATTCCGGGTCAGCATCTTCAGGCCGCCCTTGGCCGCCGCGTAGGCGGACACGGTTTCCCGCCCCAGCTCACTCATCATGGAGCAGATGTTGATGATCTTGCCGTGGCCCTTTTTGATCATGGCCGGAATGACCGCCTTGGCGCAGATAAACGGCGCGTTCAGATCCACGTCGATTACCTTGCGGAATTCTTCCGCGCTCATCTCGATCATGGGAATCCGGCGGATAATGCCCGCGTTGTTCACCAGAATGTCGATTACGCCGACTTCCTTTTCGATCTGCGCCACCAGAGCCTGCACCGCTTCTTCCTTCGTCACGTCGCAGACGTAACCGTGGGCCGGGATATTCTTCTCGGCATAGGCTTTCAGGCCTTTGTCCACCAGTTCCTGATTGATGTCGTTAAACACGATGGTGGCGCCCGCCGCCGCATAGGCTTCCGCAATGGCGAAGCCGATGCCGTAGCTGGCTCCGGTGATCCAGGCAATTTTTCCTTCCAGGCTGAAATCCTTCATGTTCATGGTTCCGCTCTCCTTTTCAGTTTATTTCAGTTCTTCCGTGGGAATCGTATCCATATCGTCAAAGGCCTGATTTTCTCCGCCCATGGCCCAGATAAAGGTGTAGTTGCTGGTGCCTGCGCCGGCGTGAATGGACCAGGAGGGAGAGATGACCGCCATCTCGTTCTTCATCACGATATGCCGGGTTTCGTCGCCTTCGCCCATCATATGGAAGACCACGTTGTCCTTCGGCACCTCGAAGTAGAAATACACTTCCATCCGCCGCTCATGCGTATGGGCGGGCATGGTGTTCCACACAGAGCCGGGCTCCAGCACCGTCATGCCCATGGAGAGCTGACAGGTCTTGAGCACGGAGGGATGAATGAACTGGTTGATCACCCGCTTGTTGCTGGTTTCCAGCGCGCCAAGAGGTTTCTTGGCCGCGTCCGCGATGCGGATCAGGCGGGTTTCATAGCTGCAGTGGGCCGGTGCGGACACGATATAGAACTTCGCCGGCGCCGCGGCGTCGCAGCTTTCGAACAGCACCTTCCGCGCGCCGCGTGTGATATACAGGCAGTCTTTATAGCCCAGCTCATATACGTCGTCATCCACCAGCACCCGGCCGGCGCCGCCCACGTTGAACAGACCGCACTCCCTGCGCTCCAGGAAATACTCCGTTCCGAAATTCTTCCAGATATCGATTCCCTGATCGATGGAAACCGCCTTCGTCACAGGCATGACACCCAGGGTCACCATCCGGTCCACATGGCTGTAAACAGCCGTGGTCTCATCGGCCTCGAACAGTTTCTCGATCAGAAATTCCTTCCGGGTCTCTTCGGTCGTATAGCGCTTGAAGTCGCGCTGATTGCAGGAATAGCGAATATCCATGAATGATCCTCCTTTTATTCTCTGGAGCCATTTCAGCCCCGGATTACCACGTTTTCGGTTTCCACCTGTTCCACGTTCGCGGTGATGATTCCGCCGCGGGATACCGGCTCCACGCCGTCCGCCATAGCGGGTATCATGGGCTCCGCGTCCGGAGCGAAGGTAAAGGTGCAGTTCCGGATTGTGATCCGGCGCACCGGCTGTTCCGGCAGGCCCAGTACATAGGCCGCGCAGGCCCGGCAGTTTTCCGCCCGCACATCCTCGAAGACGATCTCCCCGATGGTGGGAGTGCCTTCGTCCACAGGCTGTGGTTTCCGGTCCTGCACCCGCGGAGTATGTCCGTCCGGATCACAGAAGTAGAAGCAGTTGACCACCATCGGCGCCTTGACGCCGTCCATCCGGACATGCTCGAAACGGATGTTGTCCACCACAGCCTGCTTTCCGCGGCCGCGCCGCGTTTTGATCCGCAGTCCCCGGTCGTTGCCCCGCATATAGCAGTGGTGCACCCGCACGTTGCGGACGCCTCCCGCCATTTCGCTGCCGACCGTCACGCCGCCGTGGCCGTCCAGCATGGCACAGTAGGCAATTTCCAGATCCTCACAGGGCGTCTTGTAAGTACGGCCCATGTAAATCTTGCCGGACTTGATGGCGATGCAGTCGTCTCCCACGGAAAACCGTGTTCCCAGCATCCGCACCCCGCTGCAGCTTTCCGGATCAAATCCGTCCGTGTTCGGGCTGACAGCGGGTGCTTCCACCGCCACATCGCAGAACAGCAGATCCCGGCTGAAGGTGGGATGAAGGTTCCAGGACGGGCTATTCCGGAAGGTGATGCCCTGCACGGCGATGTTCCGGCAGTCCCGCAGGTAGAAAAGCCTGCCCCGCCATGCGCCTCGCTTCACCTTGGGGCTGATCCACCAGTCGCCCTCCGCCGCCCGGCCGTCCACCGTGCCCCGGCCGATGATTTTCACGTCCGCCACGCCTATCCCGGTCAGGGCTCCCGCAAAGCAGTCCAGGGGATTGCCTTCCCAGCTGCCCAGCAGATATTCCCCGTTCTCCGTGAAGGTTACCCCCGGCAGCACCGGAAAGCGGGAACGGTCGGTATCCAGGGCCAGAACGGCGTTTTCCTTCAGCTCCAGGGTGATTCCGCTTTTCAGGAACACCGGCCCTGTCCGGTAGGTTCCTGCCGGGATCATCACGCGGCCTTCCGGCGGGCAGCAGAGGATAGCCGCCTGCAGGGCGGGCGTGTCATCATGCTCTCCGTCCCCCGCGGCCCCGAAGCGGCGCACGTCCAGAGAAACGCTTTCCCGCAGGGTCCGGAAGGAAATCCGGGTTTCCGCATCCCCCTTCGCCGTCACGGTATATTCCGTATCCGGCTGCAGATCGTACAGGGAAACCACGGAGCGGGTTTCCTCTCCCCGGTACGCGCCGTTCAGCCAAAGCCGCACCGGCGTACTGAGATAATAATCCCCGTCCTCCGCCAGCAGCACGCTGCAGCTGCGGGAGGAAACAAACAGTATCTGCATTTCTTTCTCCCCGGCATTATGATTTGGCCCGCAGCGCTTCCGCGAAGGCCATCAGGTACGCGCCGGCGCCTTTGGAGTCGTCCGCCACCACCGGCTCGGACAGATAGTATGCCACGCTGCCGTCCCGCTTCTCTCCGGGCCCGAGGCCGGCTACGGCGCAGATGCCGTGCAGATGCCAGCTTCCGTCCTCCGCCTGCTTCAGGTATTTCCGGGTCAGCCCGTCGAAGGCGGCCAGCGCCGGAGCCAGATGGACTTCCCCGTCCAGCAGACCCAGGCGCACTCCCTTCAGCCGGGCATAGATGACCATCGCGCTCCCGGACGTTTCCGGATAGTTCCCGGGCACGTCCGCCCGGTCAATCACCTGATAAAACAGCCCGGTTTCCGGATCCGCGTAAGGCAGAATACCTGCCATGGCTTCCCGGAACAGGTCGGTCAGCGTGCGGCGGGATTCGTACAGCTGCTCGTCCATCCAGTCGATGCAGTCGATCAGGGCCATCAGATACCAGCCCATGGACCGCAGCCAGAAGTTCGGGCTCCTGCCGGTTTCCCGGTCCGCCCAGGGCTGCTGCTTTGCCAGGTCGCAGGCATGATAGTACAGGTGTTTATCCGCGTCGTACAGGTATTTCCTTACATTTTCGAACTGTCGGACGATATCCGGCGTCGTCCGCATCCCGCCGAAGCGCATGTCATACGCGGTCCGGAAGGGCTGCGCCATATACAGGCCGTCCAGCCACACCTGCTCCGGATAAATCTCCTTGTGCCAGAAATTCCCGCAGGAACAGCGCGGATGGGTTTCCAGCCGCTTCGTCAGGAAATCCGCCGCTTTGCGGTAGCGTTCGTCTCCCGTCTCATCCAGGGCGAAAAACAGCACCCGTCCGCAGTTGGTGGAATCGATGTTGTATTTATCCATCGGATAGTTGGTGATCTCTCCTTCGGGAGAAATCACCTTTTCCAGATACCGGATCACAAAATCCCTGCAGGCGCTGTCCCCGTCGGCCCGGTACAGGGCCTCGTACCCCGCCAGCACCACGCCGTCCTCATAATTCCAGTACTGTTTGTAGGGCTGATACCGTTCCCGGTATTGCCGGGCATACTCCCGGATATCCTCTTCCATGAAAATGGTTTCTTTTCCCATATTCCTCTCCTTTTGAAAAGCCCCGGCGCGTCAGGCGGCAAGCCTCTGCGTCAGGGCTTCCCGGGGCTCTCCCGGCCGGATTTCAGGTTTCGATTACATTCTCGCTTTCCCCGTCGAAAAGATAGATCTGGCTCTTCGGCAGGTAGAACGTCAGCTCCGTATCCATTTCGGGAATCTCATGGGGGGTAACCTTCAGGATAGCCTTGCTGCCGTCCGCGTCCACATAAACATTGGCGTTGTCGCCCAGCATTTCCGTCAGCTCCACCTGCGCCTTCACGGTCAGGGCGTCCGCGGGATCCTGCAGCCGGATCGCTTCCGGCCGGAAGCCGAGCACGATCTCTCTGCCTTCCCAGGCTGCAGCTTTTCCGCCAAGCTTCTCCGCCACGTTCAGACGGTTGGCTCCGAACGCCACGCTGCCGTTCTCCACCCGGCCGCGGACAAAATTCATCGGAGGTTCTCCGATAAAGCCCGCCACAAACACGTTCACCGGATTGAAATACAGCTCCTTCGGGGTACCGGTTTGCTGCACGTATCCGTCCTTCATCACCACGATCCGGTCCGCCAGAGTCATCGCCTCTGTCTGATCGTGCGTCACATAGATGGTCGTGGCGCCGGTGGAGCGGTGAATCTGCGCGATTTCGGAGCGCATGGTCACGCGCTGTTTGGCATCCAGGTTGCTCAGCGGCTCATCCATCAGGAATACGCCCACCTTGCGGATAATGGCCCGCCCGATGGCTACACGCTGCCGCTGACCGCCGGACAGCGCACGGGGCAGTCTGTCCAGATAGTCTGTCAGCCCCAGGATGCCCGCGGTTTTCCGCACGCGGGCGTCGATTTCGTCCTCGTCCACGCCCATCAGCGTCAGGCTGAAAGCGATATTGTCGTACACCGTCATCTGAGGATACAGCGCGTAGCTCTGGAAGACCATGGCCACCTCGCGCTGCTGAGGACCCCATTCGTTGGCCCGCTTGCCGTTGATCAGGAAATCCCCCTTGGAAATGTCCTCCAGCCCGGCGATCATCCGCAGCGTGGTGGATTTGCCGCACCCGGAAGGGCCGACAAACACAATAAATTCACCCTTCTCGATGTCCAGGTTGAAATTATGCACCGCGTGATAGCCGTTGGGATAGATCTTGTTGATCTCCTTCAGCGACAGATAAGCCATAGCGGGGTTCCTCCTTCACCGAGCGCTGATCCTTCAGCTCTTCTCTGATTCACTAACCAATAACCGTCAGACACGCTTTTTCGCGTCCGCCACGATCTGCAGGAAAAGATGTTTCATGCCGATCAGCGCCAGATCTGCCCCCAGGCACAGCAGCCCGAAGCCGATGGGTTCCACCCCCAGGGGAACCGCCTCCGCCTCCAGTCCGTTCAGGGCGATCCAGGCGCCGTTCAGCGCGTTGTACGCCGTGTACACCAGGAACATGACCACGCAGCCGTGCAGCACGTTCAGCGGCAGGCTGACAAACCCCTTCCGGGGAAACATCATCCACCGGTCGTTGGCGCCTTTCTGCTTCGCGAAAAAGCGCAGCGCGTTGTTCGTCAGCAGGTCCGTGACAAAGCCCAGCGCCACGGCGGTGATCACCATCAGATCCAGCAGGTTGGGCACCGTCGTCCCCAGCCCCCACAGGAAAAAGAAGCATACCGCCGCGGCGAACCACCACTTGATCAGCAGCAGCTTTACCCAGTCCGCCAGCCGAAGCTTTCCGCGGGAGGTGTATTTCCGCAGTTCTTCCCTTGAAACCTCAGGTGAGTTCTCCTCGTTTGCGGTCACCAGGTCTTCCACCGCCTGGGTTTTCAGCCGGTAATACTCCGCCGCGTCCCGGGTCGGTTCCCGCTCGGGAGTCCGCCCGGTTTTCCGGCTTTTTCGGCTCATTCTTCCGTGCCGGAGAGCTCCAGCGCACCCATCTCTCCGTTGCTCTCCACCAGGATATTTGTCCGGATCTTCCGGATCAGCGGCGTATACAGCGGCAGCAGGGCAGTCAGCGCCAGCCCGGCAGCCAGGATTCCGAGATGTACCCGCAGCAGGGTTACGGATTCCGTGATATAGGCGGTAGCCGCGGTTACCTCGATGGCGTTCTCCGTTCGGGTCAGCGCGTTGTTCACCAGGCCGATATATTTGATATCCGCAAAGATCACCGCGCCGAACAGGATAAAGGTCAGGCACAGCATCACCTTGTTCACGGGCTTCCGGTGAGGGAAGGCCCGGCCGAAGCTGACCAGCCCCAGCATGGAAAACAGCATGGTGATGAAGCCGCACAGGCCCATTCCCTGGCCCTGCAGCTTCGCCGTGGTATTGCTGATCACCGTCAGCCGCAGGCTGTATACCAGAAAGGCGATTGCCAGCACCGCCAGCGGAATCATATGGGGCTTCCGCTTCAGGGACACCAGGAATTTCCGAAACCGTTCCTTCATGCTCAGCCCTCCTTTACCGAATCGCGTTCGTGGTATCCTTATCGAAGAAATGCTTCCGGCGGAAGCTCAGGCCCACCTGATCTCCGCCGCGGTATTCCATCCAGCCCTTCAGCTTGGCGGAGATCCGCTGACCGGTACCCACGTGTCCGTACACCAGAGTGTTCATGCCCAGATTCTCGTTGTCTGTCACCTGCAGCGTCACGTCCTCGCCCAGGGCGATGTTTTCCGGCCGGACGCCCAGCACGATCTCTTTTCCGGCATAGGGGGCCAGGATGCCGCGCTCCGCCTCCGTCAGGGGGCAGGTGAAGCCCGGACCCTCCAGATATCCCTCCCGGACCGCCGTATTCCACGTGTTCATGGGCGGCAGCCCGATGAATCCCGCCACGAAAAGATTCGCCGGCTGGTCATACAGCTCCAGCGGCGTACCCACCTGCTGCACATGACCCATACTCATGCACACGATCCGGTCCGCCAGGGTCAGGGCCTCCGTCTGGTCGTGCGTCACATACAGCATGGTGGCCTGAAGGCGCTTGTGCAGCAGCAGGATCTCCCGCCGGGTCGCGCCGCGCAGTTTGGCGTCCAGGTTGCTCAGCGGCTCGTCGAACAGAAACACCTTCGGATTCCGGACAATGGAGCGGCCCATGGCCACCCGCTGCCGCTGGCCGCCGGACAGCTGCGCCGGCTTCTTGTTCAGCTGGCTGGTCAGACCCAGGATCTCCGCCGCGGCCAGAACCTTCTTGTGAATCACATTGGGATTCTCCTTCCGCAGCGTCAGGGAGAAAGCCATGTTCTCATAGATAGTCATGTGGCCGTACAGCGCGTAGTTCTGGAACACCATGGCCATATCCCGGTCCTTGGCCGGAGTCTGGGTTATATCTCTCCCGTCCAGCGTCAGCTTCCCGCGGCTGATATCCTCCAGGCCGGCTACCATGCGAAGCGTGGTGGATTTTCCGCAGCCGGACGGACCGACCAGCACGATCAGCTCCCCGTCCTTCACATCCAGATTGAAATCGAACACCGCCTGGACGTTGTTGTCGTAGATTTTATCAATATGCTGCAGGCTGAGTTCCGCCATCTTATGCCGCCTCCTTTGCTTCCAGCGCCTTCAGATGGCCGCTGAGGGCGGCGCATTTCCGCTGATTGATCAGGGCCGCCGCCAGCAGGCAGGCCGCGCTGATTCCCAGGTACAGAACCACCCGGATGAACTGCCCGTCCCCCATGACCCTGGTTTCCTCGCTGCCCACCTTCACCAGCGCCTGATGGGCCTGCAGCGGCAGAATGAAAACCCGCGCGATCTGCCCCGCCCCCAGGCCGTACAGCAGGAACGAATAATTCGGCTGATAGTTCTTCACGCCTTCGGAGGCCAGGAAGGCCATCAGCATAAACAGCAGGTTATAGACGATGGAAGCTCCGGTCAGCATCTGATAATACCAGGAGCCCACGTCAGATTTATAAATTGAAACGAAATACAGAACATTCATCAGGATGGCCAGATAGCACAGCCGGGAACTGGCTGTATTCTTCACATACCGCATCCGGTCCAGCTGAATTTCGCGATCGTTGATCTCCGTCATGCGACCGCCTCCTTTCCCCGGGCAATCAGGGTCTGTTCCTCTTTCATGAGCTTTCTTTTCCAGATGACGTTGGCGATCAGCAGGCAGGTGCCGATCAGCAGCAGCCCGAAGATCACATAGTGTATATCAAACCAGAAGGTTGATTCCGTATAGAGACTTTTGCGCTTTTCCGCAAACTCAGCCAGTTCCTCGAAGTTGATCTGCAGGAACTGGGCTCTGAAGGCCTCAATCTGTGAATGGGCCCATACGGTAAAGCCGATGCTGCCGGCGGCAAACAGGGTTACCGCCGTGTAGTTGCCGATGTAATATTTGCGGCGGTTCTGCGTACCTGTGATGAACAGCAGCAGGCACAGCAGAATCATGCCGATGGAAAGATGCAGGAAGGTTTTGTTGAACCCCTGCATGTCGTTGTAGATTTCCGCCCCGGTCACCGAGGTCTTTCCTCTCCGGAACGTGCCGTACAGGGCGTCGTAGAGGTCTGTCATGATCCCGAGGGAGTACACAAACAACAGCGCGCAGGCAATCAGCAGCGCCAGGCAAAGCAGTCTTTGCAGCTTCATTTGCTTCTTATACATGATCAAACCCCATCTCATTATTTCGTCACGGTCGGAATTTCCGGAGCCCATGCCCGGGAGGAAGCTCCTCCCGGGCATGGGTCTGCCTGTTCAGCCTGCGCCGGACAGGTCCGGAGTGTCAGAAGCAACAGGGATTACTGCAGGGAAGCGTAGTAGTCCAGCAGCTCTTCCCAGGCGATTTCCTTGATGTCCAGATACTGGACGCCACTCATGGTGTCCGCCACGTACGCGGCAGCTTCTTCGGGGCTGCCCATGCCTTCTCCGGTAAAGCCGGCGGCTATGATGTCCACGAAGATGTTCTGCTGGTCCTTGCCGCCCTGGAACTTGGTGTTCAGCTCGTCGAAGCCGCCCAGAGCCTGGTTGTCTTCCTTGGTGGTGGGCAGCACGGTGGGCACGGAGGTGTACCAGGGATTCTCAGCCACCTCCAGCAGCGGGTGCTTGATGGTGCCCAGGCCGATGGCGACGGAGATCTTGCCGGCGCCTTCCTTGCCGACCTCATGCGTGCACTGGTATTCGAAGGCCTGGCTCTTCATGAAGCTCAGGGTGGAGCCCAGGTAGTAGCGCGCGAAGTTGGTGTAGTTGCCGGAGGCCAGATCCCACAGTTCCTGATAAGTCGCGTCCGCGATCACGGGCATCTCCTTGCCGTTGAACAGGAAGGTTTCGCCTTCCTTGATGAAGGCCGCGGGACCGTAGCTCATCAGGATGGTGCCTTCGTCGGAGTAGGCGTAGTCGATCAGGGACAGCGCGGCGTTCAGCTTGTTCACGTCGTCGCCGATACCGGCCTTGCTGATGCCCCAGCCGTCGGTCTTCACGGAGCGCCAGCTCTCGGTGAACCGCATGTATTTGCCGCCTTCGGTGCCGTCATACCAGCGGGCCACGGGAACCATGACCGCCATGTACTTCTCGCCGGCTTCCGCGTCCAGCTTGGTATTCAGGATGGTCTGCGTCTGGTTGTAATCGTAGTGCATGAAACCGGAATCGTTTTCCAGGTAGGTGGCCGTCTTGCTCTCGCCGCCGTTGATGAAGTCCATGGACAGCAGCCCTTCCTGCGCCAGGGCGTTCATCCGGGCCAGCGCTTCATAGGTAGCTACTTCCTGACGGGCGTCCTTCAGCTGGCCGTCCGTATCCACATACAGGTAATCCTGGCGGGATTCCAGGCCGCGCACGCCGAACAGATGGCCGGCGAACCGGAACATGTCGACCCGGCGCTGGTTGTTGCCGTCCTCGCGGCAGAAGAGGCCCTGGATCGTATCGGTGCCGTTCAGGGTCTGGGGATTCGCCACCACGCAGCGCAGCAGAGCAACCAGCTCGTCCGCGTCCCACGCGGCGTTCTGGCCGATGAACAGGTTGGCGCGCTCGGTGCCGTAGTATCCGTCATAGGCCTCGTCGATGTAGGTCCGCAGCATGTTCACCGCGGTCACGCCGTCGACCTCGCCCGCTTCGTTCATCTTCGCGATGATGTTGCCGGCCTTGTCGTAATCCTTGGCGATGGTTTCCACCGCGGTGCCTTCCAGGTTCACCACGTCGATTTCCACCTTGCCTTCGGTGGGCATATAGGGGGTATACACGGCAGCCTTCAGGGTGTTGCTGGCCTCCGCGGTGAATTCGCCTTCACCGTTCAGCAGCTTGGCCGCCATGTCCACACGCATCAGGGGCATCCGTTCAATGTCGTCCACACCGTCGAAATAGGGGCTGAAATAGATCGCGCCGGTATCCACGTTGCCGGTGATGGACAGCTTGACGATGGGGTTCGCGTCCAGATAGGCCTTGAAGTTCGGCATCTGATCCAGGTATTCGCCGATGTTGACCACCAGGCCCGCCTCGCCGGCTTCGCTCAGCTTCGCGGCGGTACCGGAAAGCATATCCACCTGATCCAGCTGTTCTTTCCAGTAGTCGAATTCCTTGGCAGCGCCGTTGCCCTGGTATTTGTCTTCAAACACCATGCCCAGCTTTTCCTGAACCGCAACCCAGGTGGGTTTCAGGTCGCCGGAGTGATAGGTGACGCCGTCCGCCAGGGTGATGCCTTCGCCCGCGGTTTCGGGGTCAAAGAACAGGCCGGTTTTCGCGCTGTTGTAACCGGTCGCCATGCGCAGAACCGTGCCGGCCTCAAAAGCCAGACCGCCTTCCGCGCTGCTGAAGCTCACAACGGACAGGGCCATCATCAGCGCCAGCGCCAGAGAGAGAACCTTGGAGATTTTCTTCATGGGATATTACCCTCCTTTATAGTATGCGAACCCCCGGTTCGCGGATAAACCAGTTATTCCTTCACGCCTCCCGCATTCGTTCCCTTCGCGAAATACTTCTGAATGAACGGATAAATGATCAGAATCGGGATGATCGAGCACACGATCAGCGCGTAAATCACGCTGTCCGAAGCGTAAATCCTGTTCCATCCGGCAATCTGCTCCGGATCTGTATACTGCTCCAGCTGCAGCCGGATAAAAACCTGCAGCGGATGCTCGTTCTGGTTCGAGATCATCTGGCGGGCCCAGAAGTACCCGTTCCACCGGCTGATGGCGAAGAACAGCGCCACCGTGGCAATGGTGCTCTTGCTCATGGGGATGTATACCTTGTTCAGCACCTGGAACTCGGTAGCCCCGTCCACAATGGCGGCCTCCTCAATTTCGGAAGGCACGTTTTCAAACGCGTTCCGCAGCAGAATAATGTTCATGGCCGCCATGCCCATGGCGATGACCACCAGCCACTTGTCGTCCATAATGCCGACCGCCCGGAACACGGTCTGGGTCTGCAGGTAATTCAGGTACTGCGGAATGATTCCCGCGCTGAACCACATGGTGAACACCAGAAAGAAGTTGAAAGTCTTCCGGAACAGCAGCCGCTTCTTGCTCAGGGCGTATCCGCCCAGGATGGAAACGCCCATCGCCCACAGGGTGCCGTACAGCGTCAGGAACAGCGTATTGCTGTAGGCGTTCCAGAACATGTTGTTCTGGAACATCATGGCGAACGCCTCAAACTGAACCTCTTTCGGGAACAGCACCACCTGGCTGTATTCCACCGCGTGCCGCCCGCTCATGGAGGCGGATACCGCGTATACGAAGGGATACAGGCACAGCAGTGCGAATACCGTCAGAAACAGGTAGCTGAGAATTTTGAAAATGAGCTCGGAGACTTCCAGTTTTCTTTTCATCTGAAGCAGCCCCCTCTCAGTACAGCGACGTGTTGGACGCCTTGCGGGCAATCGTGTTCGCCCCGATCACCAGCAGCATGCCCACCACATTGTTCATCATTTCCGCCGCCGAGGCGATGCCGGTGCCGGCGCCGCCGCTCAGCCCCGTCCTGTACGCCAGGGTGGAAATTACGTCCGCCGTCACGTAGGTTTTGGTATTGTACAGCAGCAGGACTTTTTCATATCCGATATTCAGCAGGGAGCCGATCCGGGTAATCAGCATGATGACGATGGTGGAAAGCATGCTCGGCAGCACCACATACCGCATCTGCGCCCATTTGTTGGCCCCGTCAATCTGGGCGGCCTCGTAGCTGGTGGGTGAAATGGCGATGATTGCCGCGAAGAACACGATGCTGTCGTAGCCGGCCCCTTCCCAGATTCCGCTGATCTGGTAAATGGCCCGGAAGAAGCCCGGGTTGTTCAGCAGGCCGGAGTTGCCCACCTCTTCGGAAATGATCCCCAGCTTCACCAGTGCCTGGCTCACGATGCCCATCTGGCTCACCAGGGAACCCTGTTTCACCAGCATGGTCACCAGGGATGTCATGACGACCGTGGACATAAACTTCGGCAGATAGGTCATCACCTGGTACACGCTGCGGGCCGCGTTGGAGCGGATCTCGTTAAAGAACAGCGCCAGGATAATGGGCATCGGAAAGCCGAAGCACAGTCCGTAAAAGCTGAGCAGGAAGGTGTTCCGCATGGCCATCCAGAAGTTCTGGCTCAGGCTGTCTCCGCCCACCAGCAGCCGCTTGAAGTAGCTGAAGCCGGAGAAAAGCTGGTCGCTGACCGGCACCACGGTGTCCGATACCTTGAAGCAGCCCAGCAGCTCATACATGGGGAAGTACCGCCAGAACAGGAACACCAGCAGCATCGGAATCAGCATCACGTACAGACGCCAGTCCTTCACAATCGTGCGTCCCACGTGGAGCCAGTAATGCTTCTCCACGTCGTCCCGCACAGCCTGTTCCGGATCCTCCCGATACAGCCCTGTTTCCCTGTCGTACAGCAGGAAATCGTTTGCGGCGGCTTTCATAGGCGCTCCATCCTTTCCTTTTCCTCTTCCTGATGAAAACGGCGCAGATAGTGCCGTTGATCCTCGTAAACCCCGTCCAGCCGGCGGACAATCCAGACGATGACCAGCGTGAATACCGCAGACAGCGCGTCCGTCGTGAAAAAGCGGAACGCTTCCGCCGGGGAGGCCCCCAGCAGCAGGGCGATGATCGCCCTTCCCGCCTGCATCAGCAGCACCGTCAGCAGCGAAATACCGAGACAGCGAAACGCGGTCTCCCGAAGCGTTTCCTTCCCGATCCGGTTCATCAGCGGCACGACGGCCAGGGACAGCAGGTTTCCGCCCGCGTAAATCAGCAGCTGTTCCCGGCTGCCGCCCCCCATGAGGCAGTATACCGCGCCGGCCAGCGCCGCGTGCAGCCCGCCCCAGCAGCCCCAGCGCATATAGACGATGCAGGCCACCGCTCCTGCAAGGGAAACCGTATAGGCCTGATCCGCAAAAAGAATGCTCCGTCCCGCGCGGATAATAATCCCCTCGAAGATCACAAGAATCGCTGCCCAAAGCAGCAGGTCGATCCCGCGGTACGCCGAAACCGAACGCTGTCTTTCCATTTCTGAAGTGCCGCTCCACGTTCACACAATTCCAAAATCAACCATTGAAAAGTATACGGAGAATTCCTGGCTTTGTCAACGTTCAGAGGATGCTTTTGTCCGCATTTTTTGCGGTGCGTATAGTTCCGTATGAATGTTTCTTTGTAAAAAGACTGGTCATTTTTTGCGCTCCGGAGGCTGTCCCTTCGGCAGCAGGCAGGTAATCACCAGGCGGTTATCCTCCATCACGGCGGAGATGCTTCCGCCGTGGTTTTCGGCCACAGCCGCGGCGATGGCCAGGCCGATGCCGAAGCCTTCCTTTTTCTCCTTGCTTCGGGATGGATCCGTACGGTAGAAGCGGTCGAACATCCGGTCACACTGCTCTTTGGACAGGGGCTCGCTCACCTCGTTGGAAAAGGAAACGGCGATCTGCCGTCCGTCCGCCCGGGCTGAAACCAGAATTTTACCCTGGCCGGCGGCATATTTCACCGCGTTGTCAAACAGCGTGGAAAACATCCGGGACACGGAATCCCTGTCCCCGTTGATCCAGAGCCCGTCTTCCGCCTCCACCTCAAGCTCCCGGCCCTGAAACTCCGCCATCGCCGCGAAAGGTTCCGCCGTTTCTCTCAGCAGGGGCCGCACCTGCAAAGGCACGATTTCCAGCGTGGGATTCTCCTCTTCCATCCGGGAAAGAAAAACCAGCTCGTCCACGAGGCGGCGCATGACCGCCGTCTGCTTCTGGGTGCGCCGTACCCACTGGTTGCCGGGGATTTCCGTCTGCAGCAGTTCCATGGAGGCGGAAATCACGCTGAGCGGCGTCTTCAGTTCGTGGCTGGCGTCCGTAATAAATCGTTTCTGCGCTTCCATGTTGCGCAGCGTCGGCTCCACAGCCTTGCGGCTGGCCAGCACCACCAGCAGCCAGGCCAGCAGAATGCCGCCCACGCAGGCAGCGGCGGAAATCAGTGCCAGCGTACGGGCAGCCGCGATCCGGGTCTCCCCGTTCAGAAAGGTCACGGTCCTGCCTGCGTCCGTCGTCCGGACCACGTACAGATAGTCCCCGAGAAACGCCTCGGTCCTTCCGCTGTCCAGCGCCTGCCGGGCAAGCTCCAGACGGCTGTCCTCCCCGGAGGTTTCCCAGAGCTGCTGGCTCTGCGGCGTCAGTTCCCCGTCCGCGCTCTCCCGCACAGAGAACCATCGGGATTCCCGGGCCAGATTCCGGGCCCGCCGGCTCCACCGGTTCCATTCCCAGGGATTGAAAGCCCTTTCCGTTTCCCGCTCCCCGGGCATGCCTTCCCCGGATTCAGGGGGTTCCGGAACGGCGGAAGCGGTTTCCTCCGACACCGGGGAAGCTGTCCTCTCCGGAAGCTGGGGAACCGTTCCATCCGGGACCGGCGGCTGCGGCTCGTCGCCCGGCATCGCCGCGTCCAGAACGCCGCCGGATCCGGCAATCAGGGTCAGCGTACCCATCAGCTCCTGCCGCACGCTGATCCAGTTGCTCAGATTGACGACCAGCACCACCAGCACCATCGCCGCTGTCAGCGACAGCAGCGCAATCCGGGTAAAACGCCTTTGCAGCTTTTTAATCATCTTTTTTCTCCAGAGAATAGCCCGTTCCCCGGTGTACCCGGATTTCCGTCCCGGTCTCCAGCTCGGACAGGCGTTTGCGCAGCTGGGAAATGTTGACCCAGACCACATTGGTTTCCGCCTCGGAGTCCCAGCTCCACAGCCGGTCCATCAGCTGCTGCACTGAGAAAAGCATCCGGGGATTCTCCATAAACAGTTCCATCAGCTGATACAGCTTGCCCGTCAGACGCACTTTTCGTTCTCCGCAGCGCAGCTCACAGCTGCCCTGATCCAGCTGAAGATCCTCAAAGGAAATCACATTCGGCTTATAAACCTCCCGCCGCCGCAGCATGGCCCGGATGCGCGCAAGCAGTTCGCTGCCGTCAAAGGGTTTGGACAGGTAGTCGTCCGCTCCCGCGTCCAGACCCGTCACCCGGTCCTCCACCGCGTCCCGGGCGGTCAGCAGCAGGCACGGCGCCGCACAGCCTTTCTTCCGCAGCTGTCTCAGCGCCGCTATTCCGTCCATCTCCGGCATCATCCAGTCCAGAATGATGCCGTCATATTCCGTTCCGTCGGCATAATCCACCGCGTCAGCTCCGTTGTCCACAGCGTCCACGGTGTATCCGGCGCGCTCCAGAAGCGTCTTTACTGCCGCGGACAGATCCGGATCGTCCTCGGCAAACAGCAGTTTCATCGTCTTCCCTCCGTTGCACCCCAATATCGAATCCGAGCCCCGGATTTGTTCCGTCAAAGCGTCAGTCTCTTCACGGGGCCCAGCCGCACCCGGCCCGAAATCCGGACAGAGCGGATTCTCCCTCCTGCCGCTTCCGCGAAAGCGTCAATGACGCCTCCCGGCTGGAAAACCCGGGTCACGGCGGTTCCGCTGCCCCGGCGGTATGCCCGAAGCGCTCCCACGGCGGCGCTCCCGCTTCCGCAGCCGGTCTCCCACACCGTCGTTCCGCTTCCGCGCACGAAGACCAGCGGCCGCATTACGCAGTCCGCCTCATTCCACTGCAGCAGTCCGAGCGCTTCATCCCCGAAACACGACGCGGCTTTCCGAAGAGCCGCCTCCGCGGCCTGCTCCGGCAGTTCCTGCCGGGATTCCGCCACAAGATGAAGAATACCTTCCATTCTCACCGCTGTCAACCGGATTCCGCCTGTCTCCGGCGGCATGCGTTCATCCCGTAAGGAGAAAAGCAATTCCGGCGGAACCGGGAAAATCTCCAGAACCCGCGGCATATCCACCGTACCCCGGTAATCTTCCCCGTCCGCCTCGACCAGACAATCCAGGACGCCTTTCGCGCCGGACACTTCCAGCGGAACCCTGGCGGTTTCCCCGGGCCGGATTCCGTCCTGCGCCGCCAGCCAGGCCGCGGACGCCATCGCCGCGTTCCCGCAGAATTCCCCGCCCATCAGGCGAATCCGGGCTCTGGCGCCGGGCAGAATCGCTCTCTCCAGATACGCGGTCTGTTCGCATTCCGCCATCAGCCGGCGGGTCACCTCCGGCTCCACGTCCCCGGGCACGGGATCCAGCACCAGGCAGGTTATATTGCCCGTGGGATCCAGCCGCACATACCGATACGCGCTCATTGCTCCTGCAGTCTCCTCAGAAACTGAATCGTTCTCTCGTGGGTCGGATGGTCAATCACGTCCCGGGGATCCCCCTCCTCCACGATGACGCCGCCGTTCATGAATACCACATAGTCCGACACGTCCCGGGCAAAGGCCATTTCATGGGTTACGATGACCATGGTCATTTTCTTTTCCGCCAGTTTCCGGATCACCCGAAGAATCTCGCCCGTCAGTTCCGGATCCAGGGCGGAGGTCGGCTCGTCAAAGAACAGAATCTTCGGATTCATGGCCAGCGCCCGGGCAATGGAAACCCGCTGCTGCTGCCCGCCGGACAGCTGCCAGGGATAGGCGTCCGCCCTGTCCGCCAGGCCCATCTGGTCCAGCAGCGCCATCGCTTCCTCCCGCACTTCCGCGGCGCTGCGCTTCTGCACCAGGACCGGCGCTTCCGTTACGTTTTTCAGCACCGAATAGTGGGGAAAAAGGTTGAAATTCTGAAATACCAGCCCGAACATGCCCCGGATTTTCTGCAGTTCCGGGCGCGGAGCGTATACCGCGCGGCCGTTCTCATCCCTGGCCGCGTAGTTGCCCAGATAGATCAGGTCTCCTCCGTCCATGGTTTCCAGCAGCGTGGCACACCGCAGCAGCGTGGATTTCCCGCTGCCGCTGGGACCGATAATGCTCAGCACCTGGCCTTCCTCCACGCTGAGCGACAGATCCGTCAGCACCTCGGTGCCGCCGAACTGCTTCCGGCAATGGTTGATCTCCAGCAGTTTCGCCATATCGTTCTCCCCCCTTCTCAGCGGTAGTAGCTCAGGCGCTTCTCCGCCCGGCCCATGACCCAGCCCACGGCTGCGTTAAAGACGAAATAGAACACGCCCGCGATCACGAATGGCAGGAAGCTGGTCTGGGAATTGGCGATCTGCTTGCCGATCGTGAACATTTCCTGATACGCCACCGTAAACGCCATGGAAGTGTCCTTCACCAGGGTTACGATTTCGTTGGTCACCGAGGGCAGGATCCGCTTGATCACCTGGGGAAGAATAATCCGCATAAAGCACTGAAGGCGGCTGTATCCCAGCACCTCGGCCGCCTCGTACTGTCCGAGGCTCATGGACTCGATCCCGCCCCGGTAGATCTCCGCGAAATAGGCCGCGTAGTTCAGCGAGAAGGCGATCACTACGGGCACCAGCTTCTCCCGCGCCACACTGGCGCCGAAAAGATAGAAAGGTCCGTAGGTTACCGCCAGCAGCTGCAGCATCAGCGGCGTACCCCGCAGTACAGAAATATACGCCTTTGTGATCCCGGAAACCACCCGGTTTTTGCTCATGCGCAGCAAGGCCACCAGCAGGCCCAGCGGCAGACTGAAAAGCAGCGTCAGAAAAAAGATCGCGCAGGTTCGGCCGAGGCCTTCGCTCATCTTGGCCATCATGGTCCATATCGTCACGGTTTTTCGGCTCCCTTCTCCGCGGTGGATTGATCGTCTGTTCGTTCCCCGGCCGGGATCTCTTTTCTGCCCGGATCCCGCTCCGGGAATTACCTTCAAAAAGGAAAGGAAGGGACCCTGGCGACAGGGTCCCTGCGATTCCCGTTCATTTTCGGAAAGAACCGGCCGGTTATCAATTTACTCGGCTTTGTTGTACAGCAGGCACAGGACGTTCTCGTCCAGCCCGTACTTCTGCGCCAGCGCCAGATAGGTTCCGTCCTCCACCAGCTTCAGAATGCCCTCCTGCACCTTGGCGCACAGTTCGTCATCCCCGTTCCGGAAGCAGATCCCGTACTGTTCGCTGCCCAGGGTTTCCTCCAGGATCACCATGCCGCCGAATTTTTCGGCCAGATTCTGCGCCACAGGCAGGTCGACGACCACCGCGTCCACACCGCCGGCAGCCAGCTCGGTTCCGCATACCGTAAAGTTTTCCATGGTCACGGGAGCGCCGCCCTCAAAAGTCTTCGCCAGCGCCAGCTGTCCTTCTTCGTCGCCCAGCAGTGCTTCACCGGAGGTGCCGAGCTGCACCGCGACCCGCTTCCCGGCCAGGTCTGCCAGGGTCGCAATCCCGCTGTCGGCCTTGGTCAGCACCACCTGGGTATTGTCGTAATAGGCGAAGGAAAGCACATAGCCGGCTTCCTTCATGCTGTCCAGCAGCGTCATGCCGGACCAGATACAGTCGTGCTCCATATTATCCAGGGAAATCAGCTTGGTATCCCAGTTCACGGGCACGATTTCCAGATCCCAGCCGTTCATTTCACACACGGCTTTGCACATTTCCACATCAAACCCGGCATATTCGCCGTTCTCGTCCAGATAGCTGAAGGGCGGATATTCCGCGTCAATCCCCATTTTAAAGGTGTCCGCCAGGGCAAGGGAGGCCGTCAGGGCCAGGATCAGGGCCAGAAGCAGGGCTACAGTCTTTTTCATTTGGAAGCATCCTCCTTATTTCCGCGCGTTTCCCCCCGGCGTTCAATCCGTCCGGGAGTGTGTCAGTACATTATCACTTTACCAAGCTAAAGTCAAGTCTTTTTCCTGGTTTTTCTTGCAAAAAGCATCGCATCCTCGTATACTCTCTTTCAGGTTGCTCTGCCGGAGAAGGAGGAAGAAGGACATGGCTGAGATTCTGGTCGCCGGCGGCGGCGCCGCGGGCATGTCCGCCGCGCTCTTCGCCGCCCGGAACGGGGCTTCCGTCACCCTGCTGGAACGGAATGAAAAACCGGGAAAAAAGATTTACATCACCGGCAAAGGCCGCTGCAACCTGACCAACGACTGTGATCAGGACGCCTTCCTTTCCCAGGTTCCCCGCAATCCGCGCTTTCTTTACAGCGCGCTGCGCTTTTTCTCCCCGCAGGATATGATGTCGTTGTTAGCCTCCGCCGGCTGTCCGGTGGAAGTGCAGCGGGGCCGGCGCGTATTTCCGGTTTCCCAGAAGGCCAGCGACGTGACCCGGGCGCTGACCGGGCTGCTGAAGGCCGCGGGCGTCCGGATCCTGCTGAACGCCCGGGTTTCCGCCATAAGCCTGTCAGACGGCGCGGTTTCCGGCGTCGCCCTGGAAGACGGGCGTTCGCTTTCCGCCGGCGCTGTCGTCCTGGCCACCGGCGGCCGCAGCTATCCCGCCACCGGTTCCACCGGGGACGGATACCGCCTGGCCGCGGAAACCGGGCATCGGATTGTTGCGCCGCATCCCTCCCTGTCCGCGCTGGAGACGGCGGACGCCTGGCCCGCGGCGCTGCAGGGGCTCAGCCTGCGGAACGTGTCCCTGAGCCTGACAGCCGGAGGGAAAGTGCTGTATCAGGAGCTGGGTGAAATGCTCTTCACCCACTTCGGCGTCTCCGGTCCCCTGGTTCTGGAGGCCAGCTGCCACCTGCCGGAGGATCCCGCCGGCGCCGTCCTGATGCTGGACTGGAAACCCGGCCTCACCCGGGAGCAGCTGGACGCCCGGCTGCTCCGGGAGTTCTCCGCGGCCGGCAAAAAGCAGCTGCGCAACGTGCTGCCGGCCCTGCTGCCCCAGCGGGCGGCGGATCTGTTCCCGGAGCTGTGCGGTCTGCCGGCGGCCCTGTCCTGCAATCAGGTGACCGCTGCCCAGCGGCTGAAGCTGCTGGAGATGCTGAAGGCCACCCCAATCCCCATCCGGGGGTTCCGCCCGCTGGAGGAAGCCATCGTCACACGGGGCGGCGTGGATGTGCGGGATATCCGCCCGGGCACCATGGAAAGCCGCCTGATACCCGGCCTTTATTTTGCCGGCGAGCTGATCGACGTGGACGCCCACACGGGGGGCTTCAACCTGCAGATCGCCTGGTCCACCGGCGCCCTGGCCGGAAAAAGCGCCGCCGAAGCATTCTCCTGACTGCGTTTGATAAGTCGTGCGCCGTCACGAAATATTCTTTGAAACCAAAGGAATGATTCCCCATGCAGTACATTATTCTCGATCTGGAATGGAACCAGCCCCTCTCCTATCAGAGCCAGACCTACCGGGAGGTAGGCGACCGCCTGATCTTTGAAATGATTCAGATCGGCGCGGTGAAGCTGGACAGCGGTCTGCAGATCGTGGATTCCGTTTCGCTTCCCATAGCTCCGACGCATTATCTGCGAATCCATCCCCGTATCCGGCGGATGACCGGCCTGGATTCGGAAACGCTGGCCGGAGCCCCCGCTTTCCGGGAAGCCCTGGAGCAGTTTGCCGCCTGGTGCGGCGAGGATTACGTCCTTCTTACCTGGGGCTGCGACGACGTCAGCGTTTTATGGCAGAACATCTCCTTCTTTCATTGCGAGGATATCGTCCTGCCTCCCCTCTGCGATATTCAGCGCCTTTTCAGCGACGTGCACCAGCTGCGGGACCGGATCGGCCTGAAAGCCGCCATGGAGATGATGCAGATCGCTCCGGATGAAGCCCGCTCCTTCCATAACGCGCTGAATGACGCCTGGTACACCGCCCTCGTTTTCCGGACGCTGCCGGATCCCGCCGCGGTGCTGAACTATGCGCAGGCGCCGAAAAAACTGGTGCATACCCGCCGTTCCAGCCGGGAGAAAACACCGGGCGAAGCCTTTGATTCCGTCCGGGAGGCACTGGAAAGCAATCTTGTGATGCATCCCACCTGTCCGCGCTGCGGAAGGGTTCTGGCGCTGGACGGCGAATATATTAAACAGAGCGCCGATAAATATCTGGCAGTCGCCAAATGCAGAAACCACGGGCGGATCCTGATCCGTCTCCGCTTCCGGATCGACGACGACGGAAAGCGGGTTCTGTACCGCAGCACCGCTCCGGCCAACAGCACCCACGTGGCCTATATCCATACCAAGCAGCTGCAGCTGGAGGAACGCCGCCGGCGCTGGCTGGAGGAACACGGCTCCCTGCCGGATCCGGACGAGGAACTGCTGCGGGCGGAGCCCACGGATATGCCCTTTGAATCCTGAACCTGTATCCGGCGCCGATCCGTTTTTTCCGGCCGGAGTATGAACGAATCCGGAAACCGGTTTCGTTATGGCGTAAATCACGTCAATCACGATCGAAGAGGAGGAAAACCGAATGATTATCCGTGCCCAGGACCGTGAAATGGAATTCCCCGACGGAACTACCGTCCAGAACTGTCTGAAAAAGCTGGATGCGTTTCCCAGGGGCACGCTGGCAGCCCTCAGCGGCGGCGTTGTCTGCGAACTGAACGATCCGCTGCACCGGGACTGCAGCCTGCTCCCCCTGACCCTGGAGCATGAGGAAGGCCGCCGTGTGTACGAGCGCTCCCTGCGTTTCGTGATGCTGCTGGCCCTCAAGCACCTTTATCCCTATCAGCAGGTGCGCATCGAGTACTCCGTGGGGTACGGCGTTTTCGTCCGCCTGCCCGGCCTGGATCTGCACCGGCAGGATATCGTGAAGCTGGAAAACGAGATGCGCCGGATTGTGGATCTGGACCTGCAGTTCACCAAGCGGCAGTGGACCCGGGAGGACGCCATCCGCTATTTCGAGGAGGAACGTCAGCCGGATAAGGTGGAGCTGCTCCGCCGCCGTCCCGTTCCCTATTTCAACATGTACTGCATCGACGGGATGTGGGAATACTTCTACGGTGCCATGACTGTCTCCACCGGGTATGTCCGCGTATTCACCCTGTTTGAGCTGCGGGGCGGCTTCGTGCTGCAGCTGCCTGCCGGAGCGGATTTCGATCACGCCGCGCCGTACGTGTACCGCCCCAAGCATCTGGAAATTTTCCATCAGAGCGCGAAATGGTGCGAGATTCTGGGCATCAGCAACGTGACGGACGTGACCCGCATGATCGAGGAGAACAAGCTGCGGAACTTCATCCGCGTCAACGAGGCGCTGCATGAGTCCGCCATTAACGACATCGCCCGCCGGATCTCGCAGGAGAACAAGCACATCGTGCTGGTCGCCGGGCCTTCCTCCAGCGGCAAAACCACCTTCGCCGGGCGGCTGGCCGTGCATCTCCAGATGTACGGGCATCTTTCCCGCCGGATCTCCATGGACGACTTCTTTATCAACCGGGACGAGATCCCTGTGGGGCCGGACGGGCTTCGGGATCTGGAAACCATCGACATCGTGGACACGGATCTGCTCTCCAGCACGCTGAATTCTCTGCTGAACGGGGAAGAAGTGTTCATGCCCGGCTTTGACTTCGCTTCCGGAGAGCGGGAATATCTGACTCCGCCCACCACGCTTGCGCCGGATGAAATTATTATTCTGGAAGGCATTCACGGGCTGAATCCGAAGGTTTCCGAGAATCTGCCGCCGGATGAGCTCTACCGCGTCTTCGTCTCCTCGCTCACCTGCCTGAACCTGGACGACCACAACCGCATCCGTACCACGGACGTACGCCTGCTGCGCCGGGTGGTGCGGGACAGCCGCACCCGCGGAACAAAGCCGGAGGACACCCTGGCCATGTGGCCCAACGTCCGCCGCGGTGAGGAAAAATATATCTTTGCCTACCAGGAAAACGCGGACAGCATGTTCAACACGGCGCTGCACTATGAACTGCC
>CAMKJS010000020.1 GCA_946413245.1 uncultured Clostridia bacterium | reverse complement strand
TTCCTTTGCAATTGACCGCCTCCTCACCAGTCAGTTTGTATTATACAGGAAGCTTAACACATGGAGCGGACTGCTATAGTCTAATCGCCGGGAAAAAAGAGTATGATGAAGCTAAAGCAGAAGCCATAGCTTATGAAGTTATGGAAAATGTTTCATCTCAACACAAATCGGCAATACAAACATTTTTAACAGGGTTGTTTACGAGAGATTTTACCTCAGAACAGCAATCATTCCTTTTGCTTCAGTTTAAGAAAACCATCCATTACCTTTCAATGGTTGTAAACGAAAAAACAAAGCAGCATCTACTATCTGCCTTGAAAGGGTTAACCTTGTATCTGGATACATCGATATTGTATCGTTTGTTCAACCTCCAGGGAAAGCAACGATATGAGACGATGCGAGCAGTTGTGGATTATTGCTTATCATCCGGAATTGAATTAAAAGTTCTGCAAGAGACTGTAGATGAACTGAAAC
Source organism: uncultured Clostridia bacterium (assembly GCA_946413245.1). Taxonomy (GTDB): domain Bacteria; phylum Bacillota; class Clostridia; order Christensenellales; family Aristaeellaceae; genus Aristaeella. Next base: position 44,614 of record CAMKJS010000020.1, on the reverse strand, counting down.
GCCGCATCAAGTATGACTCAAAGGTGATAATTGAACATCCAATACCTACGAGCTTTGCGGCCATCGGGTATAATGCCAGAACAACTGATAATTATATAAGCACATTCTGGAATGAGAGAAAAACAACGGGAATATCTGCAGAAGACTTCAACTTTCGTTATTCAGATGTAATAGCATTGCTTGGTTTGTATATGGATGGAAAACTTCTGGTCAGCTTAATCATTGGACGTGAGATTGCCAAGCATATTGGTGGGATCGCAGTAGCGTATTATGAATGATATCCTTAATCCCCCACCTATGGTGGGGAGAAGTTTGAGCGGGACTTCTGGGCTCGAGGATATTACGTATCGACAATCAGAAACGTGGATGAGGCGACGATACGTAAGTATATCCAGGAGCAGGAAGAAGAGTCATACAAGGAAGCTCGAAGTACAAAGTAGCCTCTTTAAGAGGCTGCCAGTAACAAGCTTTTGGCACCCCGCCTTTAGGCGGTTGCACGTATTTGCCCCTTATAGGGGCGTTAACAAACCACCACTTGAAGTGGTGGTCCTGACTTTCCTCAGCACGTTGATGAATACTGTTGATCCGGGAAACCCATAAGCGATTTTGGCGCTAAGTCGCAATAAAAACGAGTTAGCGCCGAAAACGAGGGTCGGTTCCGGCGCTGACTTTAGTTATTGTTGCTTTCTTCGCTGCATGATTTCACTTTTGAGGAACAGTTTGTATTTGGCATCCTTACGAATGGGATGCAGCTTATCCCGCTTCATAAGATCATCAATGTTTTGACGGCTGCATCCCAGAAGCTGACATGCTTCGTTCGCATTCACAATCCTGTGCTGTACAAAACCAATGAAATCTTCCAGCGAAAGCGGAATGTTTTCGCTTTTTTCGTATAGTTCACGGTCGGAAATCATTGCCCGATCACTCCACATCACTCCATATCCATCGGGTTGAACTTCCACCGCATGGAAACGCTTCTCTTGGGCGACATAAGGCTGACATTCCACGTGATCTGTCGTATGCTTTGCCGCGTCACAGATTTTGACTTCCCCATTGCGGAAGAAAACAAGTAAGCGAAAGCCTTTGAGAGGAACAACGTCCTCGATCTTGGTCTTCCAGCGATTCACCAGCAACGGGGGCAGTTCTGCGGTGTTTATTTCTTCAAGATAGCATTCATCCTGCGCGCATCGCCCCATGGTCAGCATCAGCATTTGAAACTCGTCATATTCTTTGAGCCCGTTTTCCTTCAGAACCTGGCCGATATTCTGTCTGTCCCGGGGAATAATACGCTGCTGCACCCATAAACGGCTCCAATAGCTGCTGACGGAGCGCTCGCCGCGTTTTACGAACGAGGACAGCAAAAGTGGCGTTTCCCAGGGATCGGCGTCGTCCGGCAGTTCAATATAGAATGCTTTCGCGTTTTCGTAATAGATCAGATATCCCAATACGCTCTTTTGGGAAAGCGTATCATCCTTGATTGCAAAGATCCTCATACGCTTGCCACCTCTTCCAAATCATTTCCCAGATCCTGTCCAGCCATTGCTGATCGAGTGCTTCTGATAAACCTTCCAGGAGAATTGCGCGGTCATTCTCTGCCAAAGGATGCAAAGGAGGACGCTGATCCCGTGGGATCAACCGGAGATTCTCCCATGATGACCGTGAACCGACAAAGCATTGGACCGGCTTATCAGCCATAACGTCCTCCCGAAGCATGGCTTCGGTGCTTTCACACCGGCTGAGCAGTGACAGTCCGTGATCAAACAAAGGGGCCAGACGGATGGTTTTCTTCCGCTGGTTCCGAAGAACTTCCATATTTGCGCCGTGACGGTCACGATTGAGAATCAGATAATCGACGACCAGCATCTCATAGACTGTGCTTTCCCACCCGCAGCGGATGCAAAAATCCATGGGAGATTCATTCGGCAAGCTCTCTGCTTGATAATATGCGTCCAGTGCGATTTTGCTTTCTCCATGCTGCTTGAAATCCTTGGAGGCGCAAAGCCAGGTTTCATATTCTTTCTGATCGATCAGGATCTTCGCATGGATCAACTGATAAGGCAGGTGGTTGATGCCCAGGATCGACAATAAGCGATCTACTATGATTTCATTAACGCATTCATGGCCGATGATCCCTTTCCAGGCATCATAATTTGACAGCTTGAAATAAGTCTTCCCATCGACTCCGTCTTCATACGCTTTCAGGAATGAACCCGCCGTACCGGACGAATTGCGCGTCTTTGCCCAGCTGAGGTGCGTCATGTCCTGTAATTCATGAATGATTTGATTCAATGCCATTCACCTCCCACGGGCTCTATGTTAGCAAAATACTTGATAAATGTCAAGTAGCAAAGCGTAAGCTGTCACCGAAGAGGCGGTAATCTGAGCCAAGGCGAAGACCAATGGTTTTTTCTAATTTCTCCAGAAAATGCACTGAAATTGCAGTTGATGGTGAAAATAAGGCTCTTTTTATATTCCCAAATTTGTTGAAAGCTTGCAGGCCAACTTGCAACTAAGTTGCAATTAAAAAGCCGCCCCCGGAGAGGCGGCGATCCGGATTCAGGCAAAGACCAATTCATCCAGTATGATTTCCTCAGCACGTTGATGAATACTGTTCATCCGGGAAATCCACCCCGGCTGATCTGATGCTTTCAGCTGCTCGTTGATTCCTTCAGCTTTGGCCATCCGGGTGATTATCCGTTCCATACGATCCCGGCAGGCTTGATCTGTTTCCGCCAGATGGTCATACAACTTACCGGAAAGAAGAAGCCGTTCATACAGTCCGGGACGATGCTCTTCCAGATAGGCTTTCCGCATCCGGCCATAGCGGCCGATAGTCTGCCGAGGAGAATCCGGGAGGTCGAGAACCGGAAAGTAGTAGTCGCCATGCAGGGTATAATGGATGCCATATTCAGTTATTTCTTTCGGGAAACGGCTCATGTTGATGTCCTCCCGTACTGCGATTATATCAGGATCGTCCGAAACAGCCAACGATGTTGTACGATTTGATCTGATGATCGCCGTCAGAGAATAGCGAAGGAACGACGCAGGCGGAGCTGACTGAACAGTTTGAAGCGCTGTGGGTGTTTCCCTTCCTTTTCCTTCTGAATTATGCTATGATACAGGCGTGATATGTGCCCTGATCTTCTTTCCGCTCCGCAGCGTGATAACAGATTTGACGGAGCTGAAAATCGATATCTGAAAAGTAATTCCGGTAACGGTAGTTCGAAAGGAGCCTTCCAATGCTGAAACGTGCCGCCCTCAAAGATGTCCGTGTTCTCCCCGGCCTCTTCCGCCGCAGGATGGATCTGAATGAAGCATATCTGCTGGAACTGGATTCAGGCTGTCTCCTGCAGAATTTCTATCTGGAAGCCGGTATCATCCTGCCGGGTCTTCAGGTTGTTCCGGATCCCTCCGCTGCCAAAATGCACTGGGGCTGGGAAGCTCCGAACTGTCAGCTTCGCGGACACTTTCTGGGCCACTGGCTCTCCGCGGCTGCAACTCTTTGCGCAGGCGGCGACAAACCGGAGCTCCGGGCCAAACTGGACCATATTGTCGCGGAGCTGGCCCGCTGTCAGCAGCTGAACGGGGGAGAATGGGTCGGCTCCATACCGGAAAAGTATTTTGCAATGATGAAACCGGATCGGTACATCTGGTCACCGCAATATACGATGCATAAAACGATTATGGGCCTTAAAGATGTCTATGATCTTCTGGGAAATCAGACCGCTGTCGATATCCTGGACCATCTGGCAGACTGGTATGTCCGCTGGGTGGACGATGTGCAGGAGTCTGATCCCGCCGCCGTGTTCAGCGGTGAGCAGGCCGGTATGCTTGAAGTCTGGGCAGATTTGCTTGCTCTGACCGGCAAGGAAAAATACCGGAAACTGGTCGCCGCATATGAGGGCAATGCCCTGTTTGACCGGCTGGATAAAGGCGGCGATGCGCTGACGGATGATCATGCGAACGCATCCATACCCATCTCCCACGGCGCGGGACGCCTGTTTGAAATCACCGGGGACGATAAGTGGATGCGGCGCATGGAAGCCTTCTGGAAAAACGCGGTCACAGACCGCGGCATGTTTGCCACCACTGCATCCAATGCGGGTGAATTCTGGATTCCGCCCCATGCCCACGCCCAGTATCTGACCGGAACAGATCAGGAATTCTGTACGGTATATAACATGGTCCGCACTGCGGAATACCTGTATCGCTGGACCGGCGACGTGCGCTATGCAGATTATATTGAACGGGCAATCTATAACGGCTTCCTCGCCCAGCAGAACAAACACACCGGTATGCCCACCTACTTCCTGCCCATGGCGCCTGGTTCCCGCAAAACCTGGGGCAGCCGCACACGGGACTTCTGGTGTTGCTTTGGCACCATGGTCCAGGCCCAGACGATGTATCCCTCCCTGATCTGGTATACGGACGGAAAGGACATTGCTGTCAGCCAGTATATTCCCTCTGCGGCAGCGATCTCCCTGGACTGCGGAGAAGTGCACCTTTCTCAGTCTGTCCATATGAAGAATTACAATAACCAGGTGCTTTTTGACGAGCATGGAGAGGGCCGGGTTTCCAGATGGAGCCTGCGCTTTGATGTCAGAACGGATATATCCGCGCCTTTCACGCTGAAGCTCCGCGTCCCGGCCTGGTGCAGCGGAAACCCGGAAGTTTCCCTGAACGGGGATCCGGTTCAGGAAGAAATCCGGGACGGATATCTGCTCATTACCCGCGTCTGGAAAGAAGACGAACTGGATATTTTCTTTCCATCCGCGATTCACTTTGAACCCCTGGAAGGCGCACCGGAAATGGCTGCTGCCGTGGAGGGGCCGATTGTTCTCGCCGCACTGACAGATCAGGACTGCGGCCTGACTGTTGATCCGGAACATCCGGAAGAAGTCCTGCTCCCGGAAATACCCCATACCTATGACGTGTTTGTCTGGCAGCAGAGCACATGGCGTACCCGCCGGCAGCCTGTCAATTTCCGCTTCATTCCCCTTTATGAGGTCACCGATGAAACATACACTGTTTATCTCACGCTGAATCAGGGCAATGACTGACTTCGACTGTTTTCCCGGGAACCGGATATATGTACGCTGATTGGGATATGGAAAAGCTGGAAACAGCATTGACGATATAAAGAAATTAAGGTATAATTTCTTTATTAAGAAAGGGAGGGATGAACACATGCCTACCATCCGTTCCAGTGCAGATTTGCGCAATGGCTATAATGAGATCTCCACATTCTGCCATCAGTATGGAGAGCCTGTTTTTATCACAAAAAACGGAAAAGGCGATCTGGCTGTCATGAGTATAGAAGCATATGAACAGCTGCTTGGCCGTTTTGAATTGTATGGTTTGATTCAGAAAGGTCTGGATGATATTCAATCCGGCAACACCCGTCCTTTCTCTGCTGCAATGGCTGATATCAGGGCCAGGAGAAAAAGATGAATTACGATATTTATATTACTGCAGCAGCGGACGCGGATCTGAATAAAGCCGTGGATTATATCGATCACATCCTGATGAATCCTCAGGCTGCTGATGACCTTCTGGATGAAGCGGAAAGGCAGATAATCGATCTCTCCGCCTTTCCCGAAAAGTACTCACTGGTTGAAGATCCGGTTTTGAATGCGTGGGGGATTCGCCTGACACTGGTAAAAGACTATCTGGCCTTTTATGTTATTGCAGAAGACGAAAAGCGCGTCTATATTGTTCGTTTCCTGCACAGTAGGCAAAACTGGGCCGCTATATTGAGGCGTGGGTTTTCTTTCGAGTAATCTATAAAAGAACACACAAGCTGCATATATAGCATTAAAAGAAGCGCCCTCGGTACCATTCGCGCTATAGAAAAGCCACCAGGGATGATCATTTCATCCCGGTTTTCCGTTTTATTTCTCCGACGGTTGTTTCTTTGCAAGCCAGCCACGGAAAAGTCCTCCCTGAAACAGGGAGATGATGATAAAGAAAATGTCTGCGAATATGATAAAAATGAACGATGGAACCATGATCCGGGTATACTTTTTTCCGGAGAAAGCACCTTTGCGGATATAGCGGCCCATACGGCCCAGATAGAACAGCACACCCAGATTGAAGAACACCAGAAACGCTGCACTTTCCCCAAAACTGATCCATGCGTCTTTCGGGAAAACATCACCGGTCCTGAAAATGCTGAGTACAGTATTCAGCACCAATCGCGTGATCACATTTGGATTCAATGACCGTGTCATAAGAGTGATCCAGATCATACAGAATGACTTTCATTGTGTTTTCTCCTCGTTGGCAGCAGCAGGTGTGTCATGATGATCCCTGCCGCCTGTCATATCCTATAATTCAACATGGCTAAGCAGCCATTTTGCGACACCGTCTTCTTCATTGCTTTTGATTACACCCGTAGCAACAGCTTTTAATTCGTCGACTGCATTCTCCACCGCATAGCATTCATCCGAGATTTCAAACATCGGGATATCGTTTATGGCATCCCCGAAGGAAATCACCCGGCTGCACCCCCGCATTTCCTTCAGCTTCCGGATCGCGTTCGCCTTGGATGCCTTAGCCGGCATAATCTCGCACCAGTATTCCGGGCGATACAGTTCCTGCTGCAATGTGCATCGAAAACGGATGTCATTGGAAAACAGGTCATAAACCGGCTGCAGTTCATCTTTTTCACCGATACAGGTGTAGTAAAATATATTGCCCTGATACAGTGAATCCGGATCATGTACAGCCCTGAACCGCCTGTCTCCCTGTCTGTTGTTCAGATATCTGCGAATCCCGTCGTTTTCATGCTGCGGAATCCAGGATACTTTTTCAATTCCGCAGATAAAAGAATAAACGAGAGGACTGATCCGGTACTTGTTAAGAATCTCCCTTACCTTGCTTCTTTCGTCATCCGTAAATCCTTCACTGGACAGAATTTCCCCGGTGGAAGGCTGAATAATAAATGCACCGTTGTATGCAATCACCGGAATCTCCGTGCTCAGCCCTTCGGTGACTTTGGATGCGGATACCAGGGATCTGGCTGTCGCATAGGTGAACAGCAAACCTTTGTCTACCAGTTCGTTAATGACCCGGACGCTGAACGGACTGATACGATCCTGCCTGTTCAGCAATGTACCGTCAAGGTCCGTGACATACAGTTCCTTCATGATTCAGTGCCTTTTCTGATCCGCTCTTGCTTAGCTGCACAACTTCAAAAATGTTGCTCCTGTGAATTCCGTCTTTCTTTTCCCGGTGATCTCTTCTCAGCGTCCCGCTTCCGCTATGCTGCCCTGCATGCAGGAAACCATCACGCTGCCGTATCGAGCGATGGTTCTGCTTTTGCCGTCGGAAGATAACGGATCGGGCACGCTTTCATACTTTGCGGTGCCATCCAGAACGGATTTCAGACAGGAAACGAGGTCGGGCAGCACATTCGGAGCCAGAGGCTGACCAAACGGGCGGAAATCATGGTGAAAATTGAAGACGGACCCGATGTCGAACGTATTCCCGGCCATATTCAGGATTCTTTCGAGTCCTGCCAGCGCTTTTTCCGCGCAGCCGCGCAGGGTCGGCGCCAGATCGGCGCAAAGAAGCCAGTTGCAGTTGCATGCGTCTCCGCACAGCAGCGTCTTTGTCAGATCGTCCGCCAGAACGATCTCTCCGGCAGTGTGGCCGGGACAATGATACGCGGTGACCGTTCGTCCGCCCAGATAAAACTTCTGTCCGTCGGAAACAGACAGAATCTCCGGTTCCTTCGGCCACGGGCGGATATCCTTCTGCGGATCGTACGCGTAATCCTTTCCCTCCCGGTTTCGGATGAGCTCCGCATATTCCCGGCGGAATGACACAGTCGGCGCGGCGTGGCCTTCCTTCCAGTCTGCGTCCGCCGGATGAATCCGGATTGTGTCAAACCAGCCCGCGCCGCCGATATGATCCCCGTGGTTGTGCGTGACGACGACGTCATATGGTTTATCGGTGATTCGGTTTTCCACCAGCCATTTCAGATCTCCGATGCCGACGCCGGTATCGATCAGAAGGGCTCTTTCCGTCCCTTCCACCAGAAAGCAGCTGGCGCAGTCGAACTCATCGACCTCGAAAATGCCGTCCCTGCACTGCACCCATGGCATGGAGACACATGCTTCAGGAGATGTTTTCAGCATAGCAGTCAATCCTTTCATCAGAATCATTACAAAAGCAGTAATCCGTTATATTCGTTTTGATATCTTCATCGAAAACCACCTTATCCATATGCGAACTTCCTGATCAGATTATCATGGTTTTGCGGAAAAGTCTATCATGAAAAAGGCAAATGCCATGCACTCTCCGGGGAAACGGGAAGACGATCAGCAGAAATAACACACCTCAGCAAAGGAATCTGCGATATCTGTATCGAAAAAGAAGTCTGTGACAGCTGATCCGGGAACACACGCAGAAATAAAGGAGGGCAGGAGAAATGATTCTTCGAAACGCAATGATCCATGACGCAGTGAACAGGGAGCCGTACCAGGGAGACATTCTGATTAAGGACGGAAAACTGGTTTCCGTGGGGCCGCAGGCGGCGGCCGGTTCGGAGGAAATCATTGACGCAACCGGGCTGCATGCCTATCCGGGATTCGTGGACGCGCACAGCCATATTGGGCTGGACGGATACGGCGGACCGACCGGAACCACCTATGACTATAACGAGATGAACGATATCTGCTGTCCGCAGCTTCGCGGCATGGACAGCTACTACGCAATGGACGCGGCCATCCCGATGGCGCTGGCCGGCGGAGTGACGACCGTCGCCACCGGTCCCGGCTCGGCCAATGTGCTGGGAGGAACCTTCCTGGCGGTGAAGCTGTACGGCAAAACCGTGGAAGAAGCGATGATCAGCCCGGCAGTGGCTATGAAATGCGCCTTCGGGGAGAATCCGAAACGGTGCTATAAGGACAAATGCGATTCCGCGCGGATGACGACCGCGGCCAAACTGCGGGAAATGCTGTTCAGCGCGAGGGACTATATGCAGCGCAAGGAAGCGGCGGAGGACGATCTCTCGAAGCTTCCCAAGTTTGACATGAAGATGGAAGCGCTGATTCCCGTGCTGAAAAAGGAGATCCCCCTGAAAGCCCACGCTCACCGCTGCGACGACATCATGACGGCAATCCGGATCGCGAAGGAATTTGATGTGAAACTTACCATCGAACACTGCACGGAAGGGCATCTGATCGTGGATGAGCTGAAGGCTGCCGGCGTGCCGGTGGCGGTAGGGCCTACGCTGACCAACGCGTCCAAACTGGAACTGCTGAATAAATCCTGGACGACACCGGGAATCCTCGCGGCCGCCGGAATTCCGGTGTCCATCATCACGGACTCTCCGGTGATTCCCCAGCAGTATCTTCCCCTCTGCGCCGGCCTCGCGGTGAAAGCGGGGATGGATTCGTTCCTGGCGCTGCAGGCGATTACCATCAATCCGGCGAAGCATATCGGTCTGGAGAATCGGATCGGAAGCCTGGAGGCCGGAAAGGATGCGGATATCGTGCTGACGAATGGGGATCCGCTGGTCAGCGACACGGTGGTGAAGACGGTGATTGTGGACGGGAAAGTTCTGATCAGCTGAATCTGAGGGTTTGCATATCCCGAAAAAGATTGTTGTCTAAAATCGAATTTGGTATAATACTTACAGAAGGACGACAGAGACAGGGGGTGTAATCTGAATGAGAAGGCAAATATCCACTGGCGCGCAGAATTTTGAAGAATTGCGGATTCGGGGGAATTTCTATGTGGATAAAACCGGCTTTATCCGGGAATGGTGGAAAGGTCAGGATGTCGTCACCCTGATTACCCGTCCGCGCCGCTTCGGTAAAACCCTGAATATGTCTACGCTGAACTGTTTTTTCTCCAACAAATACGCTGACCGGGGTGATCTGTTTGAAGGCCTGAAGGTCTGGGAAGACGAAAAGATGCGGGAAGAACAGGGGAAATGGCCGGTCATCTTCCTGAGCTTCGCGGGCATCAAAACGACCGGCCTGGAGCTGACAAAAAACAGTATAAACCAGCTGTTGGCGGATGAATACAACCGATATGCGTGGCTGATGAAGGAAGAAATGTTCACAGACGCGGACCGCGGTTTCTTCCGAAAGGTTACGGACAATATGGGGGATAACGTTGCCGCTTTTTCCCTCAACAAACTGTGTGAGTGGCTGTACCGATACTACGGAAAGAAAGTTCTGATTCTTCTGGATGAATATGATACACCGCTGCAGGAGGCGTATATCAACGGCTACTGGGATGGACTGGTTGCTTACACCCGGGCGCTGTTTAACAACACATTCAAGACCAACCCTTTCCTGGAGCGGGGAATCATGACCGGGATCACCCGGGTTAGTAAGGAATCCATTTTCTCCGATCTGAATAATCTGGATGTCGTAACGACAACATCAGGCAAATATGCGACTGCTTTTGGGTTTACGGAGGAAGAAGTTTTTGACGCTTTAGACGAACAGGAATTCACAGAAAAGGACAAAACAGAAGTAAAAGAATGGTATGATGGATTTACCTTTGGCAGCATCACCGATATTTATAATCCATGGTCGATTACCAATTTCCTTGATAAGCGGAAAATCGATACTTACTGGGCGAATACCAGCGGAAACGGGCTGGTGGGGAAGCTGCTTCGGACCGGAAAACCGGAGATCAAGAGCCTGTTTGAAATCCTGCTGAAAGGCGGAGAAGTAACCGTCCCCGTGGATGAACAGATTATCTATAACCAATTGGATACTAATCCTTCTGCGGTCTGGAGTCTGCTGCTGGCCTCCGGCTATCTGAAAATCGTCAAAGCTCAGGATATGCTGGAAGCGGATGAAATGGATACGGAAAGGCAGTATACACTGACGCTGACCAACCGGGAAGTACGTCGGATGTTCATATCGCTGATTAAGGACTGGTTCCGACAGAGCGGTGGCCTCAGCGGCTTCGCAAAATCCATGCTGCAGGGAGACGTACGGGGAATGAGCCGGTATCTGAACGATGTCATCCTGACGTCCATGAGCTATTTTGACGGCGGGAACAATCCTTCTATCCGGGAACCGGAGAACTTCTATCACGGGCTGGTGCTGGGCCTGCTGGCGGAGAACACAAGAGACTATGTAGTGCAGTCCAACCGGGAAAGCGGCTACGGACGGTATGACGTGGTCATGGAACCGATCCGACCGGAAAGCCCGGCTGCGATTCTGGAATTCAAGGTCTTCGACGAAGAAGACGAGGAGAACAGCCTGGAGGATACCGCCACCAATGCTTTGAAGCAGATAGAAGAAAAGAGGTATGATACCGGACTGCTGACCCGGAGCATTCCGGCGGAGCGGATTCTGAAATACGGTCTGGCTTTCCGGGGCAAGGAATGCCTGATCAGGAAAGCGTATGCTGTAACAAAGAAAAAGAATTGACAGCTGTCGTAAAGCCCGGTATCTTTTATTAGAAAGGAAAGGTTTGTATATCAACCACCTCTGAGACAATACTGTGCCTCGGAGAGAAAACGAAAATTGCCCCTCTTTCGGGGCAAACCGAAGGAGGACTTTTGATGAAACGGATCTTCAAGGTGACTCTCTGCTTTGTTTCAGCACTTGTTCTGATGATCACTTTAGCGCCGGAGTGGTTCTGCGCATCCGCGGAAAACTATACAATCGATGTTTCAATATCACATCCGGGATGCGGGACAGTCTCCGGCGGAGGCTCTTTTCCCGCAGGTACAGAAATAACATTAAAAGCCGCCGCATACAGTGGATACAGGTTTTTGTGGTGGACAAACAGTGGCGGTCAGGTAGTAAGTGTAGATAATGAATATAAGTTTACTCCTACATGCAGTGATGAGTACTATGCCTGGCTGGAGCAGATCACTTCATTAACGACCTATTCCGGATCAGTTTCTGACGTATTGTTTGATACCGAAACGGAAGGCTATGGAGAACTTGAATACAAGCCCGCAATAATTGAGAGTTCAGGAACCGGCTTTTTGGTATTCAAAGAAACGGATGTGACTTTGGGAGGGACGAATGCAGATTCCTTTGAACTCGATTGCGAAGCATTCAGCTATCTGGGTGATGGTGACAAAAGTACATTTGTTAAAGTCAGACCAATTGAAGGTTTGGCAGCTGGAACGTACAGTGCAACAATAACAATCAAAGAAAGAGACGGTTCGATTCCCAAGTTGATTTCAGATGTCAGCTTTACCGTAACAACGGATTATGTGATAGCTGTTGATATATCTCCCGAAAGCAGCGGAAGCGTAACAGGTGCCGGAACATATACATCAGGGACACCGGTAACGCTGACTGCGACACCCAATCCAAAGTTCAGCTTTATTGGATGGTATGAAGATGATACCATTGTTTGTGATGAAGCAACCTACACATTTACCGCAACACAGGCCAGAAATCTGACTGCAAAATTCCAGCAAACCAGTTTTGATATTGTCGTGGAAACCGATGATATGACAAAAGGCACAGTGACCGGCGGAGGAACATACAATGCAGGCGACTCAGTAACGATTACAGCAACCCCAAACGAAGGTTACGTTTTTGACTATTGGGTTAATCAATACGGGACAGTTGTCAGCCATGACGCAACATATACCTTTACAGCTGCTGATGATATTACCTTCCACGCGTGTTTCAAAGAAGCTGTGGTTACATATACGATCACTTTTGACGCGAACGGCGGTTCCGGCACGATGCCTGCTGTCACTGTGAACCAGGGGGATAAGTATACTTTGCCCGAGTGCGGTTTCACTGCTCCGGCAGGGAAGACGTTCGATCAATGGGATCAAGGTGCAGTCGGCGTGCAAATTGATATTACAGCCGATACTGTTATTAAAGCATTGTGGAAAGACTTGCCAGTTCCAACAATTCCAACACCTGTTCCGATCACCCCAACCCCAACTACGCCCGTTCCGACTACTCCGGCACCTACGACACCCGCACCTACGACGCCTGTTCCGACCACGCCAGTGCCGACTACTCCGGCACCTGTAACGCCCGCTCCGACCACACCTGCTCCGACCACACCTGCTCCGACCACACCTGCTCCTGATACTCCCGCACCTACTACACCGCAGACACCTACTGAAGCGCCGACCGACCCGGAGGAGACAGCTGAGATTACTGCGACTGGCGGCGTGTACCTCGTGAACTATACTGCGAAGACGGCTACCTTCCTGCGGGCTGCGAAGAAAAACACGTCCAAACTGAAAATTCTCGGCTCTGTCACCGTAAAGAAAAAGCTCTATCCGGTTGTCGCCATTGCCGACAACGCCTGCAAGGGCATGACCAAGCTGACCACACTCACTGTCGGTGCCAAGGTGAAAACCATTGGAAAGAACGCTTTCGCGAACTGTCCGAAGCTGAAAACCGTCAAGGGCTGCGCCGCGGTCATTACCGTCGGCGACAGCGCTTTCGACGGCTGCGGGAGCCTGACATCCCTGCCCACTTTCCAACAAGCCACGAAGATTGGTGCTGCTGCTTTCCGGAAGACCGGGTTGAAGAAGTTCACCCTGGGGACGAAACTGAAAACCATCGGGAAGAATGCCTTCGCCAATTGCACAAGCCTGACGAAGATCGAAGGAGGCAAAAACCTGACTGCCATCGGCGCAAGCGCCTTCTCCGGCTGTAAGAAGCTTGCCAAGGTGCCGAACCTCGCGAGCCTGCAGACCATTGGAGCAAGCGCCTACAAGGGTTGTAAAGCGCTGCCGCAGATCACGCTGTCAGCAAAGGTGAAGAGCATCGGGAAGGATGCCTTCTCCGGCTGCGCGAAGCTGCAGAACATCAAGATCAACACAAAGCTCCTGACGGAAAAGAATGTCGGCGCCAACGCCTTCAAGGGCATCTACAGCAAACCGACTGTCCGCTGCCCAAAGAGCATGACGAAGAAGTACAAGACGCTTCTGCTGAAGAAGGGCATGCCGAAGAAGGCTGTGTTCAAGTAATCCCATCCGTCGCTGACGCGCTACCTTTCCGCAACCTCAATCGTCGCAGAGCGAGCTTGGAGCGCCCGCTCTGCTTGTTTCGGCAAGGAATCGCGCGCGCACCGCGGGTGGAATTCCCTCCTCGCGCACCGCGCACGGCAGGATTCGTTCGAGTCGCTTGCCTGCGGCACTCCCCGCAGGGGAGACGCTTCTCTCGCTCACCGCAACCTCAATCGTCGCAGAGCGAGCTTGGAGCGCCCGCTCTGCTTGTTTCGGCAAGGAATCGCGCGCGCACCGCGGGTGGAATTCCCTCCTCGCGCACCGCGCACGGCAGGATTCGTTCGAGTCGCTTGCCTGCGGTACTCTCCACCGGGGAGACGCTTCTTTCGCTCATCCTTGCCACAAGGGGATGCTTTTTTCTTCATTGTTCTGACTGAAATGATCCTTGCAAATAAAAGACCGGCAACCTCAGACGGTGAATTCCGTCCACTCGATATGGTTGTACTGCATCACGTCTGTGGCTTTTTTCATCCCGATCTTCTCATAGAAGGGAACAGCGTTGTCGTTGGCGATCAGATACACGGCGATGTCCTTCTCGCCGCCGGCTTCCTCCAGCGCGGCTTTCATCAGCGCTCTGCCGATTCCCCGGCGTTCATAGTCTCTGTCCACGCCCAGGTCTGTGACATACAGCCAGTAGGCAAAGTCCGTCAGCCCCAGCAGCACGCCGATCAGAAGACCGTCGTCGTTCCTGGCTGCCAGGCTGACGGATACGTTTTTCAGCAGCTTCGGAATCCGCTCCTCAAAGCGTTCCCGCGGATACTGAGAGCCCAGATCGGTACGCTTCAGGAAATCGACGTATTCCTGCTGAGACAGTCTTTCACTCACGATTCTGTACATAGCTGTTCCGCCTTTGCTCGTTTTTCGGCTGTTGCTTTTGTCCGGTGCCGTTTCCGGCTGCTCACGATTATATGGCTTCGTTTTTCATCAGTCAATGAGGGAACGATTGCGGCCCGGAAAGCATTCGGGTTCGTTGTTGCTATTCAGCCTGTAAGTGTGTAAAATAAATCTGATCAATCGAATATCTGCGAAACAGATTGAGATCCCGGTGTTCCGAAAATGAACGATTTGGAGGAAATGCGGTATGAAACGTTTGCTGATCTGTATGCTTTGCGCGCTGATCTGCGCCTGTCTGCTTCCGGGCCTGATTTCCATGCAGGCGTCTGCTGAATCGGAAGAGGACATCGTCGCCCGGGGCTGGTTCGGGGAGGATATCAGATGGTTTCTCCATTCGGACGGGGAGCTGGAGATCAGCGGCACCGGCGAAATGACATATACGAGCAAGCAGGCCGACATTCCCTGGGCCGGCTACCGTGACCAGATCCTGAAGGCCACGGTGAAAAGCGGCGTGACGAACATCGGAAGGCTTGCCTTTTACGGCTGCGAAAAGCTCAGCTCGGTCAGCATTCCCGATACGGTTACGGTGATCCGGGAGCTGTCCTTCTCCGGCTGCAGCTCGCTCACCGAAATCACGATTCCGGACTCCGTGACGGAGATCTGGTATAGTGTTTTTGCGGACTGTACATCCCTCGAAAACGTCGTCCTGCCGTCCAATCTGGAAGAGCTTGAGGACAAAGCGTTTTTCAACTGCACCTCTCTGAAGCATATCAGCCTTCCGGCGAGCCTCAGGACATGCGGATATAATGACGGCGTCTTCGTGGGCTGCACGGGTCTGACGACCGCGGGCCCTGTCGGCGGCGGATACAGCATCGAATTCGGCTGGACGGAGGAAATCCCGGGATATGCCTTCCGGGATACGCAGACGCTGAAGAGTGTCAAACTTCCAGCCGGGCTGAAGCGTATCGGGCGATATGCCTTTTTCAACTGTGACGTGCTGACAGAGGCGGATATTCCCGATGGCGTGACGGAGATCGGTGATCAGGCCTTTTCTGACTGTGATTCCCTGAACAGGGTCAAAGTTCCGGCAAGCGTGACGACGATGGGCAGCGGGGTGTTCTGTTACAGCGACGGATTAACGAGCGCCGGCCCTGTCGGCGGAAACGATCCCTATCAGTTTGGCTGGACAGAGCAGATTCCGGCTTATGCCTTCGACGGATGCAGGAAACTGACCGGCGTTAAACTTCCGGACAGCATCAAGTCGATCGGTAATGACGCCTTCAGAAGCTGTGAGGCAATTACAGACATGAAGCTCAGCGAATCCCTGACGACGCTCGGGGAAAGATCTTTTTCCAAATGCAGTGCCCTGAAGGGAATTACGGTTCCTGCCAGCCTCAAATCCATTGGCGAGGATACCTTCTCCGGATGCGGCGCCCTGACCGAGGTCAGGATCAGCGATCTGGACGCCTGGTGCGCTATTTCCTACGGCGACAACCCGGGCTTCTACAATGGCCACGCGCTGTTGCTGAACGGGAAGAAAGTCACGAAGCTTTCCTTCCCGGCGGGCTCGACAGAGATCGGCAATTACTGCTTCTCCTACTGCAGTTCCCTGACGGAACTGACGGTTCCGTACGGCGTGACGCGGATCGGGGACCGGGCCTTCGCCCAGTGCAGTTCCCTCCGCACGGTCTCGATTCCAACCGGACTGAAGGAAATCTGTACCGCGGCCTTCGTGGCCTGCAACGCGCTGGAGGACGTCTACTACCGCGGCACGCCGGAACAGCTCGAGAAGGATCAGATTCTGATCTATCCGAATAATAAGGCCTTCCAGGACGCGACGCTGCATTGCGTCCCTGACCTGGTGGAAAAGCCGGAACTCACGGGCAAGAACAACAGCAAGGGCAAGCCGGTACTGAGCTGGAAAGCGGCGGAAGGAGCTGTTCAGTATCAGATCTGGTGCGGGACTTCGGAAAAGGGAAGCTACAAGCTGCTTAAGACCACAGCTTCACTGAAGTATACGCACAGCAGCGCGGAGATCGGAAAGACATATTATTACAAGATCCGAGGCGTGTCGGCATACGGCTCCGAAGGGGATTACAGCCAGATCGTTTCGGTTGCCTGCAAGCCTCTTGCACCGGCGGCGAAGGGGAAGCTCAACGGCAAGGGAAAGCCGGTGCTGAGCTGGAAAGCCGTGACAGGCGCGGTGAAGTACAAGGTATACTACGCAACCTCGAAGAACGGAACATATAAGCTTCTTACGACCACAAAATCGCTGAAATATACACACAGCAAGGCCAAAGCAGGCAAGACCTATTATTATAAGGTCTGTGCCGTAACGAAAAAAGGTGTGAAGAGCGCGTACAGCTCTGTTGTGAAGCTGAAAGTGAAAAAGTAAAAGGGAATCTCGCCGGTTCGTGAATTTTGATCCGGCAGGGAACAGAACCCCCGCGTGGATCGTATATACAACGGGAAGGCAAAGGAAGCCTTCCGAAGAAAGCGAGGTTTTGACCGTGAAAAAAGGATTGATCTGGATCTGTGTTATGATACTGGCGGCGGTCGCTGCCGTCGGCTGCGCGGAGCAGGCGGAAACGTTCTTCGCCCGGCTGGAGGGAATGGAATGGACCTTCTGCAGCGGGGTCGGCGGCTGGTCCACGGACCTGTGGATCCTCCCGGACGGTTCCTTCACCGGAGAATATCACGACAGCGAGATGGGCGAGTGTGACGAAGCCTACCCGCACGGCACCCTCTATTACTGTTCCTTTACAGGCAGAATGTCCCTGGTGGAGCAGGTGGACGAAAACACCTGGAGGATCCGGGTGGATGAGCTGAAGGAAACGGACAGGACGGAAGAGGAAGTAATCGAGGACGGCCTGCGGCTGGTTTACACCCAGTCTTACGGTATCACCGAAGGGGACGAGATGCTCCTGTATCAGCCCGGAACGCCGGTGGACGGATTCACGGATGAAATGAAGCTGTGGGCGCATCTCTATGACGATCCGGAGGGAACGCCTTCCGAACTGCAGACCTGGTTCCTGAGCAGCGAAAAGAACGACAGTGGATTTGTGGGCATCCCGGCCGTGACCGGCGTGTCTCTTGCCAACCCCTGGCTGGATCTGGACGCCGAACAGCTGCGGGAACTGGCCGGCAAAGCCTTCCGGCTGCCGGAAGGAGCGGAAAACGCCGTGTACCGCTGGCTGGACAGCGAAAGAATGGCTGAAATCCAGTTCACATGGAATAGCGGAGAATACTGCTTCCGCGCGAAGCCGGTGATGCCCGAGCAGGGAGATTCGCCGGATATCAGCGGCCTGTATTATGACTGGGAGAGCGAGGAAGAAGTGTCCGTCGGCGGGTACTCCGGCTATCTCGTGCAGGCAAAGACCGGCAGCGAGGAATGGACGGAACGCTGCCAGTGGTACGATGAGGATGCCGGGATGACGTATGCACTGTCCGTTACCGCGGCGGACGTGGACGGCCTCGATCTGACAGCGGTTGCAGAACAGATCTGTTACTCCGCGGAGAAGTAAGGAATTCACGCCAAGGCCCTGTGAGCGCCGACTCACAGGGTTCTTTTTTGCGCTTGACATTCAGCGTGTTTCTGTTTACTGTGTTTCGGAAAAGAAAGAACGAAGGAGATTGATGCTGCGTGGCCATTGAAGCGGTAAAGGAATATTTCTCGCAATTCGGAATGGCGGATCGGGTGATGGAGTTTGATGTATCCAGCGCCACGGTGGAGCTGGCAGCCCAGGCGCTGGGATGCGAACCGGGCAGAATCGCCAAAACGCTCTCGTTTATGGTGGACGGACATGCCGTGCTGATTGTGACGGCGGGGGACGCCAAGGTGGACAACCCCAAATATAAGGCCCGGTTCGGGACGAAAGCAAAGATGCTGACGCCGGCTGAGGCGGAGGAGCTGGTGGGCCATGCGGTAGGCGGGATCTGTCCTTTCGCGACGAAGGACGGCGTTACCGTCTATCTGGATGTTTCGCTGAAACGGTTTCCGTCCGTGTTTCCCGCCTGCGGCAGCGGCAACAGCGGGATTGAACTGACCATTCCGGAACTGGAAAAGTATTCAGGATCTGTCTCCTGGATCGACGTCTGCAAGAACTGGCAGGCCTGATACGGTATTACGGTTTCCGCCTGATCTTCAGGGCTTTCAGATATGCTTTCTGCTCCGGCGTGATCCTGTAGCTTTCAATCGCCTTCTGGATCGCCTTATTGTGCGTCCAGTCGTCCAGCCGGCGATTCTCAATATACGGCAGCACAGCGTCATACTGTTTTGCCAGGGCGGTGGCAAAGTACCAGGCAATCATCATATTGACATAGTATTCTTCCGACCGGACGGATGCGACAGCCTCCGGATACGCGGGATCAAAGTCTTCTTCCAGATAATGCTCCATCAGCATCCCGATGCCGAAACGGATGGTATAGGGCAACGGGGAACCGATCCATTCCCGGATCTCCTGCAGCAGTTCCGGCCGGTGCTTTCGGAACACGCGGGGAGACATCTGGTCACAGGTGGCCCAGTTGTCCACAAAGGGCAGGAACCGGTTCAGCGCCTGCAGGCATTCCGCATAGTTCTTCATTCCGGAAATGATGAACGCGTGCAGCTGATTCTCGTCAAAATACGCGTGCGGCAGATCGTTCAGGAATATGCCGATCTCTTCAGAGGCACTGAACTGCTTTGCCAGTTTCCGCAACTCCGGCGTGCGTACCCCGATGATGCTTTCCGGCTTCACGGTCGGAATGATCTGAATCTGGAGATCCCGGTACTTCAGGTCCTGCAGGCGGTTCAGTTCAGCCCTGATCTCATCGGTAATCATCTTGCGTTCCTTCTCCTTCGGGCTTTTCTTTTCTGTCAAGAATCTCCATGGAGCGGCGGCAGTTCGTGAATGTCATAGGTTTCATAATAGATATCAAAGGCTGTTTTCACGTCTCCCGACAGTTCAATCAGTGCGCCTGCCTGGAACATCGCGGACAGCGTACCGCTGGGCGCGCGCCACGCGGCGTTGCTGACAACCGCAAGATCACTGTTCCGCAGAATGGCTTCCGCGCCGAACAGCAGGGTTCCCGTGGCAATATGATAATCGCTGGAGACAATCGCGATCTGCTTTACCTGCGGGTACTGTTCTGAAAGGATATCGAAAGTATAGACAGCATTCTGAGCTGTGGTCAGGGAACGGTCTTCGGCAATCACCCGGGAGGGATTCACGCCCTGCGACTCCAGCCATTCCTTCATTCGTCCCGCCTCTGTGGCTGTCGGGTCATCGGCGGCTGTTCCGCCGCCCGTGCAGACGATAACCGCGCGCGGGTATTTCTCGGATGCCGCCAGCAGCACTTTCAGCCGTTCAATCAGCTCTTCCCGCATCGTCCCGTCCGGATTCAGCTGAAAACCGAGGGCGACCAGGCACAGGGATTCGTCGTCAGGCAGGTGGTCGGGAAGCGCTTCGTTGACCGTAACGGGGGCTTCCCACAGATCCATGATGCGCGACCATTTTTCTCCAAGCTCCGGATCGAGAGAAGCAAGGCCGGACAGCGCCTGTTCATCCCTGGTTCCCGTGGCCGCATAGGAAACCACAGCCCGCTCGATCTGAGACTGAGCCGGAGATTTTGCCTCATCCTCCGCTGTGACGGGAAGTACCGTCAGAAGAACCAGACAGAACACAAGAACAAAAGCAATCAGATCGAATTTCATTTTCGGATCCCCCTTTTCAATACGTTTGTGCCTTTACCCGGATGTGATCATGTTTCCCGCAGTTCAGTAAAATGAAAATCCTGCCCGTCGAAGACCGCACTGTACAGGAAATTCGTATACCGTCCGGTCTGCAGGTAATGCTCCATAACATACCGGGCAGTCAGCGGCATATCGTAATTCATGATATCGGCATAATCCACCCATTTGCATTTCCCTTCATTTGAGCTGAACAGCTCGTAATGTTCCGGCTTCAGCTTCGCGAAAAAATAGTAATTCTGCCGGATTTCACCGTTGACGTTCCGCAATCCGATATATCGCATCCGCATATCTGTCAGATCTTCTTCACCGAGGTCCAGTTCCTCACGCAGTTCACGGAGAACACAGGCCTTCGGGTCATTGAGCTCTTCTTTTTCAAAATGCCCGCCCGCGGAGGCGATCCACTGGTTGGAAACCACACGGCCGCCCTGCCGGTACAGCAGGAGCATCTGTCCGTTGCAGGAAAGATAGATTCCTGTCATATTTCTCAGCTTCATTCAATTCACCATTCCTGCGTCAGTATAGCTGGCAAGTAAAGCATCTATGATTTCCTTTTTGGCTTCCTCGGTAAAATAATGGTGGCCGCAGTTTGCCAGTACATGAACACTACCAGCCTTATGCGCATCAGCGACAGCGACCGAGTGCGGGCTTACAATCTCGTCGCGATCGGCAAAGAAGTATTGTACGGAGACAGGTGGTAATTCCATTTGACGGACAGAACGAATCATACGCAGTAATTCTATATACGGGTGCAAACAGAAAACATAAGCGAAAGGGCTTCGGGCACTTACGCTGTTTGCTTCCTTTGTGGCCAGAACATAAGGATCAGACGGTTCTTTTTGAAATGAAAGAATATTGTTTTTCAGATAGCGGAAGGTTAAACGAAGTGAAAAAGGACAGCAAAGCAAAATCATGCCGGAAAACAGGCCGGGATTCTTTTGTTCGGCGAGCAGTCCGAGCAGACAGCCCATCGAATGCCCCACAAAGATTACTTTACCGCAATGCAAACGCATGTCTCTGGCAGCATCGAGAACGGATGACAGCCATTCCTTTTGTCCGCTGCGGCGGAACTGCGTCACATCAGCGCCATGCCCCGGCAGCAAAAGGCAGTTGATCAGTGCGTTCTCCGGAAGCGCTTCCGTCAGGAAATGAAGCTGCTCCGGACGTCCCTGAATACCGTGCACCAACAGTACACCTGTATGATCACCTGACATAATATTCATATCCTCTGTCTCTTCTGCAGCAAACCCGGATTTGCTGACAGCCTTTTATTCATGTAAAGCCACAGCCTTATGATTCGATGTCGCTTACGGGGAATCCTGCCTGAGGAATCCGCATGAAAATGCCCGCTGGTATGCGACTGAGAAGATCCTTTTCACAGAACCGCATCAGGTGATAATATAATGTGAATGAGCATATCGGAGAGTGTAAGCGACGGGGTACAGTGCTGAAAAGAGTACTGGGCCCAAATAAAGGAAGGTCGTTCAGATGAAATATGATGAGCTGAAGCGTAGAATCGAAGCAGAGGGAATGTATGGAATGATCGATTTTGATATGCCGTACGGGCGTGAATTTGGTCAGTGCATATACAGAAACGCCGACGGCACATTCAATATAAGAGAAATGGGAGAAAGAGGAAACTATACCGAATCCTGTGACCTGACGGAAGAGGAAGCCTGCGACAGGGTTTACGCCCGTGCTGTGGCGGACAGAGAATGGCTGGATCGGGAACGATCCCCGGAACGCGCACATAACATCCCCGTGAAACCGGATCATGCTTCTCAGGTTCAGGACGATACAGGCACACCGGAACATGAAACGGATTCATCCGGGACAGACAGGCCGGCACCTGTGAAATACGATGAACTGAAACGGAGAGCTGAAGAAGAAAAACTGGAAATCTGCTTTGATCGTTTCAGTGGGGGATACAATGCCGCATGCATCGCCAGAGACAACGGAACTTTTACCGTCAACTTCTGCGATGAAAGAGGGAAGCCTTTTTCCGAACACCCCGGCATGTCGGAAGAGGAAGCCTGTGAATTTATGTATTCCTATGCCGTGAATCAAAAACACCTGAGAAAGTTGTTTGCAGAGAATCGGGCCAAATGGGAACAGCAAGACAAAGCCAGGCAACCTGATCGTGGACCTGAGGCACAGGGCAGCGCATCAACCGTAACAGATAACAGGGAGTCACAAAAGCAGAAGGAAGAAAACCGCTTCCAAAAAGAGGAGCAGAATTGCGCTGACAAAAGTACGGATCACCGAAAATCAGGCGGGCGTTGGGGCAGCAGCATCTTTTTCGGAGCAGTAACAGGCCTGATCAGTATAATCGCTGTCGGCATTCTGGTAGGTACTTATCAGCTGCTCTGCCTTGTTTTTGATCCGGGCGCTGCGAGTCTGATTGTGCCCGGACTCATAGTGGCTGTCTTCGTCGGGCTGGTGTTCCGTGAAATCCGAAAAGGCAAAAAGAGACATCATGCGTATTTGGATCGGTTGGCGAGGGAACATGATGAGTCGTTCGAGGCAAAGAGAAAAAAGGCAAAATGACGATGCGGATCGCTTTAAAGGAATGATTCCGGAAGTCCCGTATGGGAAGATTATCAGAGAAAAGCACCCGGAAGAATGAGCCGATTTGTGATTTGTTTTCTGCCAGATAAAGGATTCCCCTTTTCAGGCATCGAAAATTCATATGGAATTGCAGTGTGATGGCGCAACTATATCAAAGGAGCGACTGAAGATGAGAAGAATTTTTGGAATGCTGCTATGCCTGGTGCTGGTATTAATCGGCGTGGTTGCTTTGGCTGACGTGAGTATTGATGAAACGAATTTTCCGGATGAGAATTTTCGGCAATACATTCTTGATGCCGGGTTTGACTCGGATGAAGACGGGGTTCTCACTGATGCGGAGCTGGCGGATGTATTGCTGATTCAATGCGTATCAAAATCGATTACAACCCTGAAAGGGATCGAATACTTCCATTCCCTGAAACAGCTGCATTGTTCCTATAATCAGCTGACCAGCATGGATATCAGCGAAAACACTGCCCTTGAATATTTATCCTGCTTTTCCAACCAGCTTGGAAGCCTGGATATCAGCAGCAATACAGCGCTTCAGATTCTGGAATGCCAGCAGAACCGGTTAACTGGCCTGGACGTCAGCAAGAATACGGCGCTTCAGGAACTGCATTGCGGGGAGAATGAAATATCCGATCTGAATACGAGCCAGAATCCGGCGCTGGTGCAGATTTACTGCGCATATAATCAGATCAAAAAACTGGACGTAAGCAAAAACACCTTATTACAGAATCTGAACTGTGCCGTAAATCAGCTGGAAAGTCTGGATGTAAGCAATAACCCGGCACTCAAATCGCTGCAATGCTACAGCAACGCATTAACAAGCCTGGATGTCAGCAAGAATCTTCAGCTTCAGAGTCTGAGTTGCGGCATTAACAATATCACTGACTTAGACGTCAGCAGGAATACGGCTTTAGCGGACATGAACTGCGAATACAACAATCTTCTGGAGCTTGATGTAAGCAATAATACGGCGCTGGCTTACCTGAACTGCAATGTCTGCAATCTGATGAATCTGGATGTAAGCCGGAATACCGGATTAAGTTATTTATCCTGTGTCAGCAACAATCTCTCAAACCTGGATCTGAGCAATAATCTGCAGATAAAAACTCTCGCCTGCTCGGTTAATCAGCTGAAAAGCCTTGACGTGAACAAGCAGACATCCCTGGATTATCTGGACTGTTCCCACAATCGACTGACGAATCTGGATGTTCATAATAATACAGCCTTGACTGGGTTGATTTGCAATAATAACCAGCTCTCGGAATTGGATGTGAGTAAAAACACGGCACTCACAAGGCTCGATAGTTATCGTAACCAGTTGTCGGAACTGGACGTGAGCAATTGTCAGGCGTTGGCTGAGCTTGTAAAAAACAATAACCGCCAGGATCAAGGCGAATACGAATGTTGGGAAAACGGAGAAGCTTCGCTGTGTATCGATTCTTCCGTTACTGTGATCGCCGGAAGCACGGTGAGCGAGCCTGAGCTTCCGCCGGAGATTACCGGGCAATGCGGGGATGATATCGTATTTACGCTCACAAACGACGGTACCATTACCTTAACCGGTTCCGGTCCCATGTGGGATTTCCGGGATGAAGGGGGCATTTATGATTATCATCCATGCCCGTGGCAGGATTACAGAAAACAGATTCTGAAAGTCAGTGTTGAACAGGGGATAACCACGATTGGCGCGGAAGCTTTTGCTTTCTGCCAGAATCTGAAAAGTATTTCGTTTCCAAAGTCTCTGAAGGTGATCGAAAACTTTGCGTTTATGGTATGCTACAGCTTGTCGCAGGCTGATTTGCCTGAGAATCTTGAAACAATAGGCCAGGAAGCTTTCGCACATACGGCAGTACGGACAGCAGATATTCCCGGATCAGTAACCTGTATTGGATCAAATTGTTTTGGATACTGTAAAGAGCTGGAAAGTGTAATTATCAGAAAATGCACAAGTGATTACTATGTTATCTGGAGTTCACCGTTTGGTTTTTGTCCTGCTTTAGAGACAATTCAAGTGGAAGAAGGACACAAACATTTGCTTGATGACGAGGGTGTGTTGTATAACAGGGATGGGACGCTTGTTGAGTATCCGGGAGGAAAAAAAGAAAAAACCTATCGGGTAAAGGAAAATTGCTATGTTATCTGGCAGTATGCCTTTTATGAGAATCTGTCGATAGAAAAAGTGATCCTGTCAGGTGATGTGGGAGAGATCGGTATATATGCATTTGGCGAATGCCTGAACCTGTCTTATCTAAAAATGCCGGTGAACTTGAAATCCATAGGAACCGCAGCCTTTGGCGGGTGTGTAAAACTGCGGGAAATTGATTACGCCGGCAGTGAAACCGATTGGGCGGAAATGGATATTGGATCCGACAATGAAGCGCTGACTTCCGCTACGATCCATTACAACGCAACGGAAGGATACGAAACACCGACACCGGAGCCTACAGAGGAACCAACCCCACAGATCGTTGACGAGGTGAAAAACAATAATGGCGTTTATACCCTGAATCACAAAAAGAAAACCGCCGAACTCAAAAAAGCCACGAAAAAGACAGTTACCAACCTGAGAATTCCTGATGCAGTGAAGGCCAATGGAACGCAGTATAAAGTCACGTCTATCAGGGACAGCGCCTGTAAAGGGCTGACAAAACTGACGACTCTTACGATCGGAGCACAAGTCACAGAGATTGGTAAGAGCGCGTTTGCCAACTGCACAGCGCTGAAAACGGTCAAAGGCGGAGCTGCAGTGAAAACGATCGGTGCCAATGCTTTTGCGTCATGCAAGTATCTGACTTCTGTCGCTGCCATGAAGGAAGTGACAAGGATCGGAGACGGTGCGTTCCAGAAGACCGGACTGGCGAAGTTCAACCTGGGAGAAAAACTGGCGACGATCGGGAAGAATGCCTTCGCGAATTGTACAGTCCTGAAGACGGTGTCGGGCGGCAAGGCTGTGACCGCGATCGGAGCCGGTGCGTTCTCCGGATGTAAAGGACTGACCGCGCTACCGGGCTTCGGGAAGCTGCAGACGATCGGGGACAGCGCGTTCAAGGGCTGCAAGGCCATCACAAAGATCACGCTCTCCGAGAAGGTGAAGAGCATCGGGAAGAATGCCTTCTACGGCTGCGCGAAGCTGAAGACGATCGTGATTAAGACGAAACTGCTGAAGGACAAGACGGTCGGTGCCAACGCCTTCAAGGGCATCCACAGCAAACCCACGGTCACCTGCCCGAAAGCCAAACTCAAGGATTACAAGAAGCTGCTTCCGAAGAAGGGCATGCCGAAGGGCGCTGTCTACAAATAAATGATTCCCGGCGGGGTAAACGCTCCCCCTTTTTTCGTCGGATTTCGCTTGTCAAAGACAGCTATAAAACGACAGGATGATCAATTGCCCCGATGATCACCTGCACCAGGCTACATCACAAAACCGCCACGCACTGCAATACATGACGGTTTTTATGCCTTGCTGCCCGTCGCTTTTTGCGGGTTCAGTCAAAGCAGGTACCGGCATAGTCAGCGGGTTTCCGCAACCATGCTGATATTTATCTTAATCTCCGGTTTCTCCGGAGGATTGTATATTTTGATCCCTCGGTTTTCTCAGTTGTTCGGGGAAAAGGGCTTCCCAAACCGTCTCTGATACTCTTCCTTGGAAATGATCTCTTTGGACTGTCCGTTCATTCCGGCTGCCCACTGCGCGTACTGGATATTGATGTTGCATGACGTCAGAATATATCCGTCCTTGTCGTCCACCGCGTAATACATGCCGTCTCCGCCGTCCACCGCAAATCCGCCGGTAACCTGATTCAGTTGCTCCGCGTCATCCATGCTCAGTTCCTGTCTGCCGTTCACCATCGTTTCCTTATTCATTTTCTTTTCCTTTCTGCTGTCTTGCAGCTTTCAAATTCGTTGTTGCATAAAGTGTTACGCAGGTGAATGATCCGTCGGCAGTGCTTTCCGAAAAAAATCCTGAATTTTGTCCGGCTGTTCAGGCTCTTCTTTCATCCTGATATCGCCCTTTCAAATCGGGATCCCGTATGTTACAATCAATCTACAGTTCACGTTATTCGGTACCGCGGCAGAATAACAAAAGCGGAAAAAGCGAGGCGAACAGCAAATGAAAAAATGGATCGTTCTGGTTGCAATGATCATGGTAGCAATATGGATGGTGACTTGTTTTGCTGAAAGTCAGACTGATTCGGAAACAATCGCTGTCGGAGATACGGTTGCCTTTGGCAGCTACGAGCAGGACAATGATCGAAACGACGGCAAGGAACCCATTGAATGGATCGTCCTGGATGTTCAGGACGGGAAAGCATTGCTCCTGAGCAAATACGGTCTGTCTGCGGCAGGATATCATAATACCTGGGATGATTGTACCTGGGAAACCTGCTCCCTGCGGACCTGGCTCAACGACAGATTCCTGAACTGGGCATTCAGCACGGAGGAACAATCGGCAATCCTGATTACGCCGGTCGACAACAGCGAAGCTCAGGGATATGACTGGACAATGATCGGGGGAGAAAAAACAGCCGGCGGGAACGATACGCAGGACAGGATCTTCCTGCTGAGCTACGCTGAGGCAAACCGGTATCTGGACGTCACCATTGAAAACGACAACAACACAAAATCCCGTGTCGCGCCAACCGCTTGCGCCATTCTTGCGGGGGCAGTTTTCAGCGACGATTTCCGGACCGCTGACGGCAATGCGGCAGGATGGTGGTGGCTTCGTTCACCCGGCAGCGGACCGAACAGCGCGGCAGGCGTATCGGACGCAGGTTCACTCAGCTACACCCGTGCCTACCACAGAAGCGGCATCGTCCGCCCGGCTTTCTGGCTCGACCTGCATTCGGATATTTTCTGATCCGGAATCCCGGAAGATCATCTTTCAGGCATTTTGGTTCTGGCTTTGAATTTATTACACAGAGAAAGTAAAAAGCCCTGTGAGCGTTGATTCACAAGGCTTTTTCTTCGTGCCGGAAGCGGGACTTGAACCCGCACGCTTTTGAGGGCAACGGATTTTGAATCCGCCGCGTCTGCCATTCCGCCATTCCGGCGCCGTAAGGCAGTATAGCATAATCCGGGAGGGTTGGCAATAATGTATTTTTGCTGTGTTTGGGTGCTCCGCGGTGCCGGTTTGAGGCCCGTTTTTTTGCTTTTTTTAAGGTTTGTGCTATAATACGGTCCTTCCGGTTGGATGCCGTTTGGCGGACTGAGACCGGAAAAGCGGGCGTTTCCGGGCGGTTCCGGAGCGCTGCCCGCGAATGAATCAGGAGGAACAAAACGTTTGAAACACGAAATCAGTTATCAGATATATAATCCGAAAAAACCGTTTAAGGAAAACTTTGAGAGCGGAAAGACGCCGCTGCTGCTGATGGAGCATCTGCGGATGATGGATTATCCGATCAGCCGGGGAATCTCCTATGAGAAGACGGTGGACGAATTCCTGCTGCAGCTGGAAACGAACGATTCGCTGCGCAGCCTGCGAGACTGTGAAAGCGCCGTGGTGCTGCTGAACGAGGAAGGCGCGCTGATGCGGGACGAGCAGGGATGGGAGCTGCTGTTCAGCCCGGATCAGACGGAAGGCACCGGCATGGCGGAGGAAACGGACCTGTACGCCATTCTGCGCCGGCTGCTGCAGGAGGAGAAGAAAGACCGTCTCTGCCGGGTCAGGGTGCCGGAGAGGAGCCTGAAGGAACTGGTATCCGGTATTTCCCCGTTTTCCATACTGGACGAATACTGCAAAACGCAGCCGGGGCGGTACCTGGCGGTGGCGGAACGCATTGTCTATGAGGGAATGGACGAGATTTCGCGCCGGATCCCGGTGTGCCGCTACGGGAAGCTGGTATCCATCGACAAGGAGGAAATCGAGAACTATCACACGATCAAAGCGCTGCTGGACGACTACATCCATCAGTACGATCACCAGAACGGGGACAGCCCGCTGCAACCGCTGTCCATCGCGGTGTTCGGCGCGCCCGGCTGCGGGAAATCCTTCGGGGTCCGTGAAATCGCGGGAAGCAGCGGGAGGTTCGGAATCACCGCGCTGAATCTGTCCCAGTATCACGATCCGGCGGAATTCTTCGAGGCCCTGCGGGAGGCTTTGCAATGCCGGAACTCCCAGATCCCGCTGGTGTTCATTGACGAGTTCGACTCGGAGCTGAACGGCACGCCCCGGGGATGGCTTCGCTATTTCCTGGCGCCGATGCAGGACGGTGAATTCACGCTGAACGGCAAACGTTGCGAAACCAGTACGGCCGTTTTCGTCTTTGCCGGCGCGACCGCATCCTCCTTTTCCGCCTTCCTGCCCCACACAGAGGAGGAACAGGAGGCGTTCCAGCTGATCAAGGGAACTGACTTCGTCAGCCGCCTGAAAGGCATCCTGAATATCAAGGGGCCGAACCCGACCCGGCCGACGGACAAAAGCGCGGTGATCCGCCGCGGCCTGCTGCTGCGGGATCTGCTGGTGCGGAAATGCCCCGAAATCTGCGAGAACGGCATCGCGCATATTTCCAGATGCCTGCTGTCCGCCATGCTGGGCGTGTCCGAATACCGCCACGGTACCCGCTCCCTGGAAATGATCGTGGCTATGAGCCGCCTGTCCGGCTTCAGGAGGTTTACGCCTTCCTGCCTGCCGGTGGACGAACAGCTGAACCTGCACCTGAAGGTGAAGGATTTCCGGCGCAAGCTGGAATTTGAGCAGAAAATGGGAGACGTGGTGGAAACTTTCGCGGAGATCGAGCATGAGCATACCCGGTCTGTCCGTGAGCAGGAAATCCGCCTTTCCGCGGTGACGGAGGCGGAAGCCGAGCGCGCGATGAACGATCCGGAAATGAAGCCCTGGAGCGAGCTGGACGAATTTTATAAGGAAGGGCACCGTTCCCGGATCCGCTACCTCGGCGAGCGGCTGGAAGGGTACGACCTGAATATCGGACTCCGTTCCATCCAGCCGGGCCGCGGGGACGCGATCACCGAACTGTACGGGCCGACGCTGGAAACCCTTTCCGAAATCGAGCATACCCGCTGGATGAGCTACAAGACGGCGGAGGGCTGGCGGCCCGGCAAATACGACCGGGACCTGAAGCTGACGCCGGAGCTGGTTCCCTATGAAGAGCTGACCGAGGAAACCCGGGAGATTATCCGGAAATCCCTGCGGCCGCTGCCGCTGTACCTGAAGGAAGTCGGATACGAGCTGTATACCAAGTCCTTCTGACATGGGGGAATTGCCCCGCGGACGTCCGGGAAACCGCTCCCGGCAGTCCGGGCGCATGTATTTTTCGTGTCTTCCGACAGGCGGAACGCTTGCGGGACAGGGACAACGATGGTAAAATAGCAGGCGAAACCAGATGTGTGAACACGCATGGAAAGGAACCGGGATGCGCGGAACGAAGGAATTCAAGTATTATTATACCTTTGCCTTTGTGTTATGATAGGTAAGGGTATTTTGCCGCGCGGTCTTTCCGGAAGGGGATAAGACACAGGGCCCGCAGAAATACCTGCGGGCCTTGTTTTTTCGGGATCAGGAGAAACAGATCATGCAGACGGAGGAGAGAGAACCATGATTATTGCGCTGAAAAAGGATGTGCGGAAGGAAGAACGGGAGCAGCTGATCCACTGGCTGGAAAGCTACGGGGTGCGGATTCATCTGTCGGAAGGGGAATACCAGACCGTGGTGGGCCTGGTGGGAGACACCACCCGGATCGATACGGACCTGATCCGGGGCCTGGAAATCGTGGACAGCGTAACCCGGATTTCGGAGCCCTTCAAAAAGGCGAACCGGAAATTCCATCCGGACGACACGGTGATCCGGGTGACGGAGGAAGCCGCCTTCGGGGGAGGCCGCTTTACGTTGATCGCGGGGCCCTGCTCCGTGGAATCGGAGGAGCAGGTGGAAACCATCGCCCGGGCGGTGAAGGCCAGCGGCGCGGGCGTGCTGCGGGGCGGCGCCTTTAAGCCGCGTACCTCTCCCTACGATTTCCAGGGGCTGCATGAAGAGGGGATCCGGATTCTGCTGGAAGCGAAGCGTCGGACGGGGCTGCCGATCATTACGGAAATTATGGATATCGCCCATCTGCCGCTGTTCGAGCAGGTGGACATCATCCAGGTCGGCGCCCGGAACATGCAGAACTTCGAGCTGCTGAAGGAGCTGGGCAGAATCAACAAGCCTGTGCTGCTCAAGCGCGGCCTGGCCAACACTATCAAGGAGCTGCTGATGAGCGCCGAATACATCATGGCCGGCGGAAACGAGCAGGTCATCCTCTGCGAGCGGGGCGTGCGCACCTTTGAGACGTACACCCGGAATACGCTGGACCTGTCCGCGGTGGCGGTGCTGCACGAGCTGAGCCATCTGCCGGTGGTGGTGGATCCCAGCCACGCCACCGGAGCCGCCCGGTACGTACGGCCCATGGCGCTGGCTGCGGCGGCCTGCGGGGCGGACGGGCTGATGATCGAAGTGCACAACGATCCGCCCCACGCGCTGTGCGACGGGCCGCAGTCCCTGACGCCGGAACAGTTCGACGAGGTAGTCACTGCGGTCAAAAAGGTTCTGACCGCGGTGCGGGAATAAAAAAAGGGAAAATCATGAAATGATTTTTCCGGAGCCGGATGGACGAGGCAGTTGCCGCCGTCAGAAAGGTGCTGACCGCGGTGCGGGGATAATATTACGGAAAAAGCAAAACGGAGGGATAAGGCATGGAAAGGCAGACCGTCGGCGTGATCGGCCTTGGGCTGATGGGGGCTTCCCTGTGCAAGGCGCTGGGAGCGGCAGGCCATCGGATTCTCGGAAAGGATACGGATCCCCACGTACAGGGGTATGCGCTGCTGACCCGTACCGTGGAGGCGGAACTGACGGAGGAAAACCTGCCGGAGTGCGGGTTCCTTTTCCTGGCCACGTATCCCGGCGCGGCGGTGGAAGCCCTGCGGAACGCAGCGCCGCTGCTTCCCCGGGAGACCATCGTCTGCGACCTGTGCGGCGTGAAACGGGCGGTTTGCGGCCCCTGCTTCGAACTGGCGGAACAGTACGGGTTCACGTTCATCGGCGGGCATCCCATGGCCGGGAAACAGTTTTCCGGAATCAAATACGCCGCGGAGGATCTGTATCGGCAGGCGTCCATGCTGCTGGTGCCCCGGGAGAAGGAAGACCTGTTTAAGCTGAGCCGGCTGAGCGACCTGCTGCGGGAGGCCGGATTCCGGACGGTGACGGTGACGACGGCGGAAAAGCACGACGAGATGATCGCCTTTACCTCCCAGCTGGCCCATGTGGTGTCCAACGCGTATATCAAGTCCCCGATGGCCACGGAGCACAAGAGCTTTGCCGCCGGCAGCTACCGGGATCTGACCCGGGTGGCCAGCCTGAACGAAACCATGTGGACGGAGCTGTTTCTGGACAACGCGGACAACCTGGGGCGGGAACTGGACGGGATTATCGAGGCGCTGTCCGCCTACCGGGACGCCCTGAAGGCCGGGGACGCGGAAACGCTGAAAGCGCTGCTGAAGGAAGGCCGGGAGCGGAAAGAGGAGATCGATGCGAGATGGAAAGAGTTGCCGTAAACACAGCCGCCCCCTATGAGGCGCTGATCGGCCGGGGCCTGCTGGCGGAAGCGGGCGCCCGGAGCGCAGGCGTGCTGCGGGGACGGAAAATCATGATCGTGTCGGACGAAAACGCGGCGCCGCTGTATCTGGAACGGGTCCGGGAAAGCTTTGCCCGAGCCGGTTTCATGACGGCGGAATTCGTTTTTCCTGCCGGGGAAGAGGCGAAGCGGCTGAGCACGGTGGAGCGGCTGCTGGACGCGGCGGACGCGGCGGGCCTCACCCGGACGGACGGGTTCGCGGCCCTGGGCGGCGGCGTGGTCGGGGATCTGACGGGGCTGGCGGCGGCACTGTACCTGCGTGGTACGGACTTCGTGCAGCTGCCCACCACGCTGCTGGCCATGGTGGACGCTTCCGTGGGCGGAAAGACGGCGGTGAATCTGACGGCGGGAAAGAACCTGTGCGGCGCGTTTCACCAGCCGAGGCTGGTGCTGTGTGACCCGGACACGCTGGCGACCCTGCCGCCTGCCATCTACGCGGAGGGCATGGCGGAGGTGATCAAGCACGGCGCCCTGGGCGGACCGGAGCTGCTGGACCGGATCCGGGACGGGGAAGACATGGAACGCCTGATCGCGGACAATATCCGCCTGAAGAGCAGCGTCGTGAGCCGGGACGAACGGGAAGGAGGTCTGCGCCAGCTGCTGAACCTGGGGCACACCTTCGGCCACGCGGTCGAAAAGCTGAGCGGCTTCCGGATCTATCACGGAGAAGGCGTCAGCGTGGGACTGATGATCGCCGCGACGGCGGCGGAGAAGAACGGCCTGTGCGTGTCCGGCGTGGCAGCGGAGCTGCGCTCCCTGCTGGCGGCCCAGAACCTGCCGGTAACCACGCCTTTCTCCGCGGAGGAGATTGCCGCGGCGGCGATGAACGACAAAAAACGGCGCGGAGACACGCTGACGGTGGTGCTGCCGGAAGCCCGGGGGAAATGCATGCTGTACCCGATTCCGGCGGCGGAGCTGGCGGGGCTGATCGCCTGCTGCGACGGGGAGGTGACCGGACTGTGAGGATCCGGATCGAACCGGGCCCCCTGGAAGGCCGGGTGGAACAGGTGATCGCCTCCAAGTCCGTGATTCACCGGGCGCTGATATGCGCGGCGCAGGCGGAGGAGCCGACTGTGCTGGAAGGCATGGCGTCGTCCGCGGACACGGAAGCGACCTGCTGCTGCCTGCGGGCCCTGGGCGCGGAGACGGAACAGGAGAAGGACTGCCTGCGGGTGATTCCCGGGAAGCTGCCGGAAGGCGAACGCCTGCTGGACTGCGGAGAAAGCGGTTCCACGCTGCGCTTTCTGCTGCCGGTGGCGGCGGCTATGGGAGCGGAGGCGGCTTTCACGGGCCGGGGAAAGCTGGCCCAGCGGCCGCTGTCCCCGCTGTACGAGGAAATGCAGGCCCACGGCGCGGTGTTGAGCCCGCAGGGGAGCTTTCCCCTGCAGTGCTCCGGACAGCTGCGCTCCGGCAGGTACACCCTGGCGGGGAACGTTTCCTCCCAGTTTTTCAGCGGGCTGATAATGGCCCTGCCCCGGCTGCCGGGGGACAGCGAAATCCGGATCGCCGGCAGGCTGGAGTCGGAACCTTATGTGCGCATGACGGAGGAAACGCTGGAGCGTTTCGGTATCCGGACGGAGCGGACGGAAGACCGGATCCTGATTCCCGGAGGACAGAAATACCGCAGTCCGGGACGGCTGCGGATCGAGGGAGACTGGTCCGGCGCCGCCTTCTGGCTGGCGGCGGGCGCGCTGAGCGACGCGGGAGTGGCCTGCGGCGGACTGAACCTTTCTTCGGCCCAGGGGGACCGGGCGGCGGCGGAGATTCTGGAAGCCTTCGGCGCGCAGGTGACCCGGGGGCCGGAGGACATGCTGGTGAAGCGGGGACGACTGCGGGGAATCACGCTGGACGCCGCGGACATTCCGGATCTGGTGCCTGTGCTGGCAGTGGTGGCCGCGTACGCGGAGGGAGAAACCCGGATCCGGCACATCGCCCGGCTGCGGCTGAAGGAATCGGACCGGGTCGCGTCGGTGCTGGCTCTGCTGCAAAGCCTGGGCGGACAGGCGGAAGCCCGGGAGGACGAGATGATTATCCGCGGGACAGGCGGCCTGCGCGGCGGCACGGTGAACGTGTTCGGCGATCACCGGATCGCCATGGCGGCGGCGGTGGCCGCTGCCCGGACCGAAACGGCGGTAACGATTCCCGGCGCGGAAGCGGTGAACAAATCCTATCCGGGATTCTTTGACGTGTTCCGTGCGCTGGGAGGCCGCGCGGACGAGGAGGAGGAAAAGCAGGATGCGGTTTAACGGCAGATGCATACAGGTCAGCGTGTTCGGGCAGTCCCACGCGGAGGCTGTCGGCGCGGTGGCCGAGGGGCTGCCGGCCGGATTCCGGGTGGACCGGGAGGCGCTGCAGGCCTTTCTGAACCGCCGGGCGCCGGGGCAGGGGAAGCACACCACGGCCCGGAAGGAAGCGGACCGGCCGGAGTTTCTGAGCGGACTCCTGGAGGACGTGACCTGCGGCGGGCCGGTGTGCCTGATCATCCGGAATACGGACACGCGGAGCGGGGATTACGAAGCGCTGCAGGATATTCCGCGCCCTTCCCACGCGGACTGGCCTGCCCGGGTCAAATACGGCGGAGCCCACGACGGACGGGGCGGCGGCATGTTTTCCGCCCGGCTGACGGCGCCGCTGTGCGCCGCGGGCGGGATTGCCCTGCAGATGCTGGAAAAACGGGGAATCCGGATCGGCGCGCATATCGCGGAGATCGCGGGCGTCCGGGACGATCCTTTTGATCCCGTGAACGTATGCGAGACGGATTTCCGGCGGATCGCGGAGAATGGGTTCCCGGTGCTGAACGCCGCGGCCGGGGAACGGATGCTGGAAGAAATCGAAAAGGCCCGTCTGGCGGAGGATTCCGTGGGCGGCATCGTGGAGTGCGCGGCGGTGGGGCTGCCCGCGGGCATCGGCGGCCCGCTGTTCGAGGGGCTGGAAAGCGATCTGGCGGCCGCCGTGTTCGCGATTCCCGCCGTGCGGGGCGT
This sequence comes from uncultured Clostridia bacterium, assembly GCA_946413245.1. Lineage (GTDB taxonomy): Bacteria > Bacillota > Clostridia > Christensenellales > Aristaeellaceae > Aristaeella. Next base: position 8,893 of record CAMKJS010000020.1, on the reverse strand, counting down.
GTCCTTCGGCAGCGGTTTCGGCGCGGCGGAAATGCGCGGGTCGGAGCATAACGACGCGCTGCGGATCCGGGACGGCCGGATCGTGACGGAGACCAATCACGCCGGCGGACTCACCGGCGGCATGACCACGGGGATGCCTCTGCTGCTGCGGGCGGCCTTCAAGCCGACCCCGTCCATCGGGAAGGCTCAGAAGAGCGTGAGCCTCAGCCGGATGGAGGAAACGGAGCTGCGAATCCGGGGCCGGCACGATCCCTGCGTGGTGCCTCGGGCGGTGCCGGTGGCGGAAGCCGTCACGGCGCTGGTGCTGCTGGACCGGATCATGGACGCGAAGGGGAGAGACGCATGAGGGAGCAGTACGGCCTGCTGGGGGAAAAGCTGGGACACAGCTTCTCTCCGGTGATTCACCGGGAAATGGGGGGCTATGACTACGCGCTGATCGAACTGAAGCCGGAGGAACTGCCCGGATTTCTGGAGAAGCGGGATTTCCGGGGAGTCAACGTGACGATTCCCTACAAGCAGGCGGTGATCCCGTATCTGGACGGGATGACGCCCAGGGCCCGGCGCATCGGCAGCGTAAACACGATCGTGAGGGATCCGGCAGGAAGGCTGACCGGGGACAACACGGATTACGCCGGGTTTACGGCACTGATGGACCGCGCGGGCATCCGGCCGGAAGGAAAGAAGTGCCTGGTGCTGGGCAGCGGAGGCGCCTCCCGGACTGTGGAAGCCTGCCTGCGGGACGGCGGGGCCCGGGAGATCCGGATCATTTCCCGCCGGGGAGAGGACAACTACACCAATCTGGACCGGCACCGGGACGCGGAGATCCTGATCAACGCCACGCCCGTGGGCATGTATCCCCGCAATATGGAAGCGCCGGTGGATCTGGAACTGTTTCCGGATCTGGAAGGGGTGCTGGACCTGATTTACAACCCTGCCCGGACCGCGCTGCTGCTGCAGGCGGAGGAAAGGGGCATTCCCCGGGCTAACGGGCTGACGATGCTGACCGCGCAGGGAAAGGCGGCCTGCGAGCTGTTTCTGGGGCGGAAGCTGCCGGACACGGAGACGGACCGGGTGGCGGCCTTGCTGACGCGCACCATGGAAAACCTGGTGCTGATCGGAATGCCGGGCAGCGGCAAGAGCACCGTGGGAAAAATCCTGGCGGATCGGACCGGCCGCCGGTTCCTGGACACGGATCAGATGATCGAAGAGCAGGCAGGACTTTCCTGCGCGGAGATCCTGCGGCAGCAGGGGGAGGAAGCCTTCCGGAGGCTGGAGACGGAGGAAGTCCGGGAAGCCGGGAAACAGTCCGGCTGCGTGATCGCGACCGGCGGCGGCGTCGTGACCCGGGAGGAGAACCGGAATCTGCTGCGGCAGAACGGCCGGCTGATCCATCTGGACCGGCCGCCGGAGGAGCTGGAGACCGGGCCGGACCGGCCGCTGTCCGCGACCCGGGAGCTGCTGGAGAAGAGATACGCCGAGCGGAAACCGCTGTATGAACGCTGGCGGGATTTTCGGGCCGTCGGGGAGAACGCGGAGGAAACGGCGGAAAACATCCTGAAGTGGGAGGAGAGCATGGCATGAAGATTCTGGTGATCAACGGGCCGAACCTGAATATGCTGGGGATCCGGGAACCGGGGATCTACGGCACCGGCACCTATGCGGAGCTGTGCCGGCTGATCCGGGCAAAGGCGGAGGAGCTGGGGGTGGAAACGGAGATCTTCCAGTCCAACTCCGAGGGGGAACTGGTGACGCGGATTCAGCAGGCTCTGGGCCGGGAGGACGCCATCGTGATCAATCCCGCTGCCTACACCCATACCAGTATCGCCATTCTGGACGCGCTGAAGGCAGTGGGTCTGCCGGCGGCGGAGGTGCATATCAGCGACGTAACGAAGCGGGAGGCATTCCGGCAGATTTCTTACGCGGGCATGGCCTGCCAAAGGCATTATATCGGGCTTGGATTTGAAGGGTATCTGCGGGCTATGGAGGACCTTGCGGCAGACGCCGGAAGGTGACCGGATCCGGCTGCCACGCGGGCCCGCTCGGTTGCAATTGCGGGGGAAGGGGTGTATAATCAGACTGCCCGGTGACGGGCCGGAACGACGGAAAAAGAAGGGGGGACAAGCATATGGCATGGCGCATTGTGGCGGATACCAGCTGCGACCTGTTTGCCCTGGAAAAAAATGAAAAAGACATTGAATTTATGACTGTTCCCTTTACGATCCGGGTGGGAACGACGGAATATATCGACAACGAAGATATCTCCGTGGAGGAGATGCTGACGGCCAACGAGAATCACGCGGAGCTGGCCCAGACGGCCTGCCCCTCTCCGGAGGACTGGAGGGCCCTTTTTGATGCGGAAGGGCCTGTGCTGGCCTTTACGATTTCCAGCAACCTGTCCGGGAGTTACAACAGCGCCTGCACGGGGCGGAACATGATCCTGGACGAACATCCGGAACGGAAAATCGCCGTGATCGACAGCAAGGCGACAGGACCCGAGACCGTGCTGATCATCCGGAAGGCCTGCGCGCTGATCCGGGAGGGGAAACCCTTTGAGGAGATAGAGAAGGCGCTGGCTGAAACCGCGGAAAAGACCCATATTATTTTTGCCCTCGCGTCTTACCGGAACCTGATCAAGGCGGGGCGCGTGAGCCGCCTGGTTGGCTTTATTGCCGGGCATCTGGGATTCTGGGGCATCGGCGTCGGCAGCGACGAGGGTGAGATCGCCATGCGGGGAAAGGCCCGGGGGCAAAAGAGCATGGTGCGGCTGCTGGTGGAGGAAATGCGGAAAATCGGCCTGAAGGACGGGCAGGTGGTAATCAGCCACTGCCAGAACGAAGGCGCGGCACAGGAGCTGAAAAAGCAGCTGGAAAGCGCCTTCACGAAAGTAGAGATAACGATTCTGCCGACCCGGGGGCTGGACAGTTTCTATGCCGAACGGCACGGGCTGATTGTTGGGTTCTGAGCTTGAAATTATTCACAAGATGTGATAGACTGGAGCACAACAAATGCGCATGTCTTATGCGCTGAAAAAACAGGAGGTACATGTTTATGAAGAAATGGATTGCCCTGGTGGTTGCCCTTGTGATGGCGCTGGGCTGCGCTGCCGCCCTGGCCGACGACGTTACCCTGACCTACGCTGAAGTGAACCCCCTCGAAGGCACGATTGTGGGCGAAATGGCCAATGCCTTCAAGACCAAGGTGGAAGAGCTCTCCGGCGGCTCCGTGAAGATCGACATTCAGGCCAGCGGCGTGCTGGGCTCTGAAGACCAGATTCTGGACAACCTGCTGGGCGGCGGCAACGTGACGGATATCAGCCGTATCTCCGCCTTCGCGCTGAGCCAGTACGGCTGCACCAAGGCCACCCTGCTGTCCCTGCCCTACGTGTTCGAAAACCGCGATCATTTCTGGAATTTCGCCACCAGCGACCTGGCCAAGGAATTCCTGAACGAGCCCCAGACCATCGGTCTGCCGCTGCGCGGCCTGTGCTACGGCGAGGAAGGCTTCCGTCATTTCTTCTTCAAGAATGAAGCGGTCGACATCAACAGCCTGAAGGGCCTGAAGATCCGTGTTTCCTCCGACCCGGTCATGACCGGTCTGGTTACCGGCCTGGGCGCCTCCGCCACCACCGTTCCCTTCACTGAGCTCTACAGCGCGCTGCAGACCGGCGTGGTGGACGCTGCGGAACAGCCCACTGCCAACTACAAGTCCAACGCTTTCCAGGAAGTGGCTCCCTACTTCATGATGGACGGCCACACCCTGGGCGCCGTGCAGCTGATTATCACTGACGCTGCGTGGAACAAGCTGAGCGCGGAACAGCAGGGCTGGGTGGAAGAAGCCGCGGCCTATGCGTCCCAGGTTTGCCGTCAGGTCAGCGAAGCCAAGGAAGCGGAAACGCTGGAAGCGCTGAAGGCTGAAGGCGTCACCATTATCGAAGTGCCGGACAAGACTCCGTGGATCGAAGCGGTGAAAGACGTCGTCTCCGCGAACATCAACGGTGAGGACGCGGCTTACGAAGCCATTCTGGCGATGAAGTAAGATCCGGTTCGTGCTGTGATTTCACGGGGGATGCGGGAAAGCCCCGCATCCCTCTCTTCTTTTCCCCGGGAAGGGGCGGGATGTCTCTGCTGATTGAAAGGAGTGCTTGATGTGGCCGAAGCACATGTGCCGCGGTTCTTCCGGACCCTGGAGAAAATCAAGCCCCTGTATGACTGGACCTACAAGATCCTGATGTTCGTCTGCCGGCTTCTGCTGATCGGCGACATTGCCATTACCTGCTGGTCCGTGGCGGGGCGCTATATTTCCTTCATTACCGACCCTCACTGGAGTGAGGAAATCATCCTGACGCTGATGGTCTATATGACCGTGCTGAGCGCCAGTCTCGCGATTCGCAAGGGAGCCCATATCCGCATGACAGCCTTTGACCGGTATCTGCCGAAAAAGGCGGTGAAGGCGCTGGATCTGCTGGCTGACGTCGCGGTGCTGGTGCTGGGCGTGTTCCTGGTCATTTACGGTTTCCGGTTCTGCAATTCTCCGCTGAGCCTGCGGGGCAAATACGCCTCTATCCCCACCATGAGCAAATTCTGGCAGTATCTGCCGGTGCCGGTGGCGGGCATCAGCATGATTATTTTTGAACTGGAGCAGATTTTCCGGCATCTGGAAGCCTTCTGGCTGCCCGATCAGAATGAAAAGGAGGCGGTTTGAGTATGGATCCTGAAACCCTGTCAACCGTCGTGCTGCTGGGCAGCTTCCTGATCATGATCCTGCTGCGGTTCCCGATCGCCTACGCCGTGGGCCTCTCCACTCTTTTCTGCATGATGACGATGGGGCAGCCCCTGCAGACCATCTCCCAGCAGATGGTGAAGGGCGTCTGGTCCTTCTCCCTGATGGCGGTTCCCTTTTTCATTACCATGGGGGTACTGATGGGAACGGGAGGCATCTCGGATAAACTGATTTCCCTGGCCAACAGCCTGGTGGGCTGGATGCGGGGCGGCCTGGCGATGGTGAACATCGTGGCCTCCTACTTCTTCGGCGGCATTTCCGGTTCCGCGTCCGCGGACACGGCTTCCCTGGGCTCCATTCTGATCCCCATGATGGTGGACGAAGGATACGACGCGGACTTCTCCACGGCGGTGACCATCACCTCCAGCTGCGAGGGCCTTCTGGTGCCGCCCAGCCACAACATGGTGATTTACGCCACCACGGCGGGCGGAATTTCCGTCGGCGCCCTGTTTATGGCAGGATATCTGCCCGGCGCCATTCTGGCCATATCCCTGATGGTGGGATCCTATATCATTTCGGTAAAACGCAATTACCCCAAGGGAGAAAAATTCTCCATCGTCAATTTTGTGAAGCAGCTGGGCAAGAGTATCTGGGCTCTGCTGGCGGTGCTGATCGTGGTGGTCGGCGTCGTGGGCGGCGTCTTTACCGCTACGGAATCCGCCGCCATCGCGGTGGTATATTCCCTGCTGGTATCGGTGTTCGTGTATAAGGGGCTGAACTGGAAGGGCGTATGGAAGAGCCTGGAGAGCTGCGTGGAGACCCTGTCCATCGTGCTGATCCTGATCGCCTTCTCCGCGGCCTTCGGCAACTGCCTGACACTGCTCCACGTGCCGGCCAAGGCGGCGAACCTGATTACTTCCGTGTCCAGCAATCCCGTCGTCGTGGCGCTGCTGCTGAACCTGATTCTGCTGATTCTGGGCATGATTATGGATATGGCGCCGATCATCCTGATCGCCACGCCGATCCTGCTGCCGGTGGCCATGTCCGTCGGCATCAACCCGATTCAGTTCGGCATCATGGTGGTGCTCAACTGCGGAATCGGCCTGCTGACTCCGCCGGTCGGCGCGGTGCTGTTCATCGGCTCCGCCGTGGCCAAACGCCCCATGGAGAAGGTTGTGCGGGCGACGCTGCCCTTCTACATCTGCATGCTGGCCGCACTGCTGATGATCACCTTCATTCCGCAAATCAGCCTTTGGCTGCCGCAGATCGCGGGTTACAATATCGGATAAGACGCGCATACGCAAAAAGAGGCGGTTCAATTTCCCGCCTCTTTTTTACATTCTCCCGCGCCTATTTTTGCAGGGCGGCTATAAAATCCTCCCGGGCCGGCGTAAAGATGTCCAGCAGAACGCCTTTCTCCAGGCAGACGGTGCCGTGCACCAGGCTGCCGGGAACCACAATGGAATCCCCCGGCTCCAGCACCGTGCTTTCGTCTTCCACCGAGTAGCTGAAACGGCCGGAAAGCACATAGCTACACTGGGTATGCGGATGGGTGTGCGGCGCGCCGACCGAGCCGGTTTCAAACGCCACTTCCACCGCCATCAGCTGATCATTCCAGGCCAGCACGCGCCGGGTGGTTCCGCCGCCCAGGTCCTGAAGCTTTGATTCCTGATGATGCCTTACGATTCCCTTCATTCCGGATCTTCCCCTTTCCTGTCTGAGTTTATTGGCTATCATTTTTTACGCTTTACGCGCGAACAGACTCTTTCGGCATTTGTCCGGCCCGAGGCCCTGCCGGATCATCTCCCAGACCTCCGCGTCCGGCGCGGAAGCCTGCCCGTCCGGCAGCAGATAGGCTTTTGCCGGGCTGGCGTACAGATAGATACATCCCCGCATGCGGAACGCCTGCTTCGCCTCGCTCCAGGGCAGGGTAAGCGCCTCCCCCTGCTTCTGGCTGCTGACTACGGTGAAATCCCTGCTCCGGAGCGTGACCGTATAGACGTCCTTTCCCTTGCCCAGATTCCACTTTTCGGCCTGCATGTTCACCTGGGAGAGAAACATGCCTACATACACCAGAGGGAGCCCCAGACCGACTGCGAGCAGCACGGCGGCGATCATCCCGGACTGTGGCTTCCGGGTGAGGAGCGCGATAAACGCAAAGGCGCAGAGCAACAGCGCGAAAACCGCCGGTCGCACCCACTTCTTCCGCAGGCGGAGCATGTCAAAGCGGGCGAAGCGGCGGAACGTTTTCCCGTCCAGGCGGACCCGGACGACGATCTCCGCTTTCCGTGCCATCGGCGGCTCACCTCCCCGTCATGTTTTTCCGTGAGGTGATCATATCACAGAAGCGGCGCTTTCCGCAAGAATTCCGGGGAAGCACCTTGACAAGGAAAGCTCCGCTTGCTACTATTCAGCAAGAGAATCATTTTTGCACAGGCAGCCGGGCGAAAAACCGGCTGTCCGGCGCCGGTTCCGGTGCCAGATGTCTCTGTTGCTGCGTATATCCTTATGACAGCCTGATGCAGAGGCTGTGAACACTGATCAGCAACGCACCGCGTAAAGGAGGATAGAATCATGGAGAACAGGAAGGAACTGACTGCGGAAGACGTGGAAAAAGTAAACGGCGGCCTGGTAGTGCAGGACGAAGCGGAGAAAAAGTACTGGGTGGTCGGGCAGGACGGCAAGGTCCTCGGCCCCGCGCCGGACGAGAAGGCCGCGATTTTGTATGCCAAGATTCTCAATACCAGCCCGAAAGTGATTACCATGGAAGAGTATAAAAAAATCTTCGGCCGGGATCTGGTCTGGTAACTGATTCACAGGCAGCCTGAACGGGTATTCCCGGAAGCCGGGATCCCCCCGTTCAGGCTGCGTTTTTTTATCCGGTGAAACCGGCGGAAACGGTGCCTGCTTCGCTGAAAACCACTTCAAAAAGACGAACATTCTATATATATAGGAAGAAAAAAATCGGGGAAACCCTTCCATTTTTGGTGAAAAAATGGTATAATAATACGGTTTGGAACGCTTGATTTGCAAAGGCGCAACGGCCTTTGCAAAACGGTGTTTACCCGCCCTTTTTGGACATATTTCCGGGCGGGAAAAGAGAGTGGAGTCAGAGGTGCGTCATGGCGGAAGAATTGGATCAGAATCTGGAAAATGTAACAGCGGTGGACAGCGATTACGGTGAAGAGCAGATTCAGGTGCTGGAGGGGCTGGAGGCGGTCCGGAAACGGCCGGGCATGTATATCGGCTCCACGGACGCCCGGGGCCTGCATCACCTGGTATATGAGATTGTGGACAACTCGGTGGACGAGGCCCTGGCGGGGTTCTGCCGGGAAATCCGGGTGACGATCAACCCGGACGGCAGCGTGACCGTGATGGACGACGGACGCGGCTTCCCGGTTGGGATGCATCCGAAGATGCATAGGCCGGCCGTGGAAGTCTGCCTGACGGTGCTGCACGCCGGCGGCAAGTTCGGCGGCGGGGGATACAAGGTATCCGGCGGCCTGCACGGGGTCGGCGCCTCGGTGGTGAACGCCCTGAGCAGCCATTTTACGGTGACGGTGTACCAGAACGGGCAGATTTACCAGCAGGAATATGAGCGGGGCAAGTACATCTACGACCTGAAGGTGATCGGCACGACGGACCGGACGGGCACCACCATCCAGTTTTGGCCGGACGTGAAGACCGAGGAGAACCCGGAAGGCATTTTCGAGACCGGCGTGTTCGAATACGAAACCCTGCGGAACCGTCTGCGGGAGATGGCTTTCCTGAACAAGGGCGTGCGGATCATTTTCCGGGATGAGCGGGAGGAAAAGGTCAGGGAGAACGACTTCTGCTACGAGGGCGGCCTGCGGGAATTCGTCAAATTCCTGAACCAGAACAAGACCGTGCTGTTCCCCGAACCGATCTACACCGAGGGCATCAAGGACGGCATCCTGGTCGAGATGGCGATGCAGTATAACGACAGCTATGCGGAGAACGTGTACTCCTTCGCGAACAACATCGCCACGCCGGACGGCGGCACCCATCTGGCGGGTTTCAACACCGCCGTGACCCGGGCGATCAACGATTACGGCCGGCGGTACAAGCTGCTGAAGGACAACGAGCCGAACCTGAAGGGCGAGGACGTGCGGGAAAGCCTGACGGCGATCATCTCCATCAAGATGGAGGATCC
>CAMKJS010000019.1 GCA_946413245.1 uncultured Clostridia bacterium | reverse complement strand
ACAGGGGAGCGAAGAAGCTGACGATCGCCGGCACGGTGAAGATCGGCGGGAAGAGCTATCGGGTGAAGGAGATCGCGGCGGACGCCTGCAAAGACATGAGGGACCTGCAGACGCTGGTGATCGGGAAGAATATCGAAAAGATCGGGAAGAAGGCCTTCTACGGCTGCGGGAAGCTGAGGAGCATCACGATCAAAACCGAGAAGCTGACGGCCGCCGGAATCGGAGAGAACGCCTTCGGGAAGAACGCGAAGAAGATGACAGTGAAGTGCCCGGCCTCCGTGCTGAAGAAGTATAAGAAGTGGCTGATCCGGAAGGGGATCCCGAAGGACGCGAAGTTTATCAGCTGAACTACAAATGAACTGAACAAAGCAGCAGCGCCCGTTCACACAGGCGCTGCTGCGGTTTTGGTTGGGCAAAAACAGGAAAGGGCAAGAGGAGACAGAGAACCGCCCCTTTTCTCCTTGCTGTTTCTCTGTAACAAAGCTTACAAATTATCATTGTGAATCGATTTGATCTTTGTTATAATAATCATGAGGAACGGATTGTGAATGGGAAGCGCGGTGAGCATAAAACGGGGACAGAAAACCGGCTCCTGTCTTTCGATACTTTGGAGGATGAGCAAAATGACGATGGTTCAGGAAGCAACACAGATTATACAGAAAATGCCAAAAAGAAAACAGCAGATTGTTCTGGATTTACTACGGATGATAAGTGGCGAAGCCGGATTATCGGAAGCATATCCAGAACATAAAGCAGGATTTAAGAGAACCGGAAAAACGAGATTTTCTCTGCCTGCTGATTTCGACGAACACTTTGACGACATGAATGAAGAAATTACTGCAATGTTTTCAGGTGATCAATGATGCGATATCTGTTGGATACACATATTCTGTTCTGGTCTATGAGTTCAGAGGACAAATTGTCCGAGTATGCACTTGACATTATCAACAACCCGGACAATGAGATTTTTTTCAGTAGTGCGTCTGTATGGTAAGTTGTGATTAAGCACGGAAAAGATGCACTGAAAATGCCTGTAAGTGGAGAGGCGTTTGTCAAAGGATGTATTCAAGCGGGTTTTCTGCCTTTAGCTATAGAAAATATGCATGTTCTTGCTGTGGCGGGATTGCGGAGAAAAACAGGAGAGCCGCCTCATCATGATCCTTTTGACAGGATTTTGATTGCTCAGGCAAAAACTGAAGACATGATCTTGCTGATACATGATCATTTATTGGGTGGATATGATGAATCATGTGTTGTGGAGATATGAAGTTGACTGGTTGGCTATGGCCTGATGATGAATAGCAGCAACGTGAAGAAAATCATAATGTATGATTATGTTTGTATTGATCTAATCCCAATCCTGGACGGCCTGTTTATGGACAAGGAATCGTTCCTGAACCCAATCAGGAAAGTAGAGATTCGATATGAGCAAAAAACACAAGAATTGGCTGATCCGGAAGGGGATCCCGAAGGACGCAAAGTTTATCAGCTGAACGACAATAGAATTACACACAGCAGCAGCGCCCGTATGCACGGGCGCTGCTGCTGTGTAAATAATATAAGAATGGCAGCGAATAGTAAATGACATACAGATTCTAAGTCCAAATCTACTAAAAAAACTGCTAAGTGTAAAGTGTAAATTAATCATAATGCTGTTGTGATTTGGCTCAAATTCTGCTACACTTTAATCTGGTGAATGGATATTGGAAGGATATGTACACAAAAGGATGCCCTGTGTGAATGAAGAAGAAACAAGGTGATCGGTAATGAGCGATACAGCAATCCTGAGCAGCTTTGATCATTATACAACTTTTTCATATGGTGGGAGAACCCTGACATTCAGGACTTGTGACGGCTTGGAAAGATACACAGAGGTGCTTACATGGGACAACGGGTATCTGGAGGTCCTTGCCAAATATAAACAACGCAGCGAACCAATAGAAGAATACATTGATCTGATCCCAATTCTGGAAGGCCTGTTTATGGACAAGGAATCGTTCCTGAATCCAATCAAGAAAGTGAGGATACAGTATGCGTGAAGAAGAGATAAGTTTCATTGCAGACAGCGCAAATATCATTGTTTGTGGATATGCTTTTACCAAACGCGAAGACGGATTTATCAGCATACTCAATCTGCAACATCCGGATAGTGCTATGGTGATAAATAATAAAGGGGAAATTATTGAAACGAACATGGAGAAGATAGAACAGAAGATCGTTATGGATTTATGTAAAAGGAATCTGCAGTTCATGGAGGCGGAATATGCCTAAATACTATCCATTCAAAATTGCAGACCATTATTTATATTTTTACATCTGAATGCATCGTTGAAGCGATGCACGTTCATGCAAGCGATCGTAAAATGACAGAAGCGCAATCTGCAAAATTCTATGTTCTGGCAGACGGAAATACAGATTTGCGAAAACGAGGAGATCTCAACGACAGAGAAATCAACCTGATTTCCCGGGTAATACTTCGAACTACTTACGTAGCAGGTGCTGAAAAAAGTGCCTGAAAAATGTTGAAATTCCTAGCTTTTCCGCTTGCATTTTTATCTTTGCTGTGGTAGAATGTAGTAAGAAGGTTGTTTCTTCTAACTACTTCTTCGGGAGGGCCGTTCATGAAACTCTCCATCGAGCACAAAGGCAACTATCAATACGCTAAAATCCCCGGTAAATCCTATCGCATTGACGGCAAGGTTAGGAAAACTGGTGTCATCTATCTCGGTCGAGTCATCGACCTTGACAAGGGGGTGTTCTGTAACAAGGAACGTGGTGTTTACACGTACGATGTTAAGACGGGGGAATACGGTATAGCCGATCCAAAGTATCTTGGTGGACTCGCTAAAGATCGCAGGAAGAAGGAGAAACTCATTCTTGATTTCGGCGATGTTTATGTGGTAGACGAATTCATCAAGAGCATCGGATACGACAAAGTGCTGGACGCTATCGGGTATGGGAACTCCGATACCCTCAGGGCCATGGTAGCGTACTACATCGTCTCTGAGAGAGCAAATGTTTATGCTAAAACCTGGCAGGAGGGGAACATTGCCAGTGTGCTGTATCCCAATGCAGACCTTCTGTCACCACGAATCAGCGATTTCCTTGAGGCGCTTGGAAGGGATGAAATACGCAGGGCATATTTCCAGGCCCATATCAAGTGGATCAAGGATAACATCTGCAAGGATCCGGCCATACTCATCGACAGTACAGGATTGCCTAATGACATTAAGATCAATCTGACCCAGATCAGCAATCATAATGGCGATATCAACAATGAAGCCAGAATGATCACGTCCGTGCAGCGTGACAGTGGATTCCCCCTCATGTTCCGTGCTGTTCCCGGCAACATCGTAGATGTTTCTACCTTGTCCCGCACAATTACTCTTCTTTCCGAATACGGGATGCCCACGGATCTTTCGCTGCTCGATGCCGGATACTTTTCCGATGATAATGTCGACTTGCTCTATAAGGCAGGAATCGACTTTGTCATGCGACTCCCGGAACGAAACCGGACGCTGTACAACGAGATCCTGAAGAAGGGACAGCCGGACCTTCGGAGGAAAGAGAACCTTGTAAAATTCCGTGACCGCTATGTTTATATGAAGCGTGTCGAATGCCATATTGGCAACAACAAGAATCTGGCTTATGCTTATATCGGGTTTGATGTTGACGGATCCGGTGATACGATTCACAAAGTGATCTCCAGTTCCAGAAAAAAAGCCAAATCCATCGACGCCATGCACAATGCATTCGAGTCATCCGGCATTTTTATTCTGATATCATCCATTGCTTATGATGCAGAAGAGATCCTGGAAGTCTACTATATCCGCCAGCAGGTGGAACAGTACTTCGACATTAGCAAAGGGATATCCAGATTAACACCATTACGGGTTCACACGGAACAGCGGGTACTTGGTCACCTCCTTCTCTGCCAGATTGCTGCGACGATCAATCTGGCTATCCAGAAAAGAATGAATCAGTATTTCGAGAACCGGGAAGGAATGTTCATGGCCCTGCGTAATCAGAAGTGCGAAGTGTTCGCGGAACGTATCGTAACTTATGAGGGCCAGAGCGATGCCAACCAGTTCTACAAGAAGCTGCGGATCGACTATCCGATCAGTTTCAAGCGGCAGAAGGATGCATGGGTTGCATCGGATACCATCCCTTCGCCGCCGGAGGATCAAATGTAGTTATAAAATATACCCGGGAATTTAGGATCAACATAATCAGAAGATTCATCAAAGAGAATTATCTTGATATGTACAGAATGTGGAAAGAATTCGGTGGCGGAGATTTCTATCAAGGTTAAAAAAATAATAGATGATGGTGGTTTCTGTCCCCTGGTCTCTATGGTGAAGCGTCCAATCTCCATACTGCAGGAGAATGAAAAGTATTTCAGATTGACCTCTTAAAGTGAGTGCTTTGGATGATAGCGCGCGGAAATCTCATAGCGGTAAGAGATGAACCTCTGGATGATGAAGCATGGAAAATACAAATCAGTGACAGAAAACCGACCCCATCTCCTTAAAAACGCATCACGATCAGGACTGAGAAGCTGACGGCGGCCGGAATCGGAGAGAACGCCTTCGGGAAGAACGCGAAGAAAATGACAGTGAAGTGCCCGGCCTCCATGCTGAAGAAGTATAAGAAATGGATGATCCGGAAGGGCATCCCGAAGGACGCGAAGTTTATCAGCTGAACGAACCCGGCAATTCTTTCTTGCGAAAGAGGCGGGAGTCTGGTAAAATAGATCAAAAAGCGGGAAAGGTTCTTCCGCAATCTGATAATGGGAGGGTTCCTGATGAGCAAGGTTGTCGTCTTCGATCATCCGCTGATTCAGCACAAGCTGAGCATTATGCGTGACAAGAACACCGGAACCAAGGAATTCCGGGAGCTGCTGTCTGAAATTGCCATGCTGATGGTGTTTGAGGTAACCCGGGATCTGGAAACGGAAATTGTCGAGGTGGAAACGCCGATTTGCAAGTGCCAGTGCAAGGTGCTGGCCGGGAAGAAGCTGGGCATCGTGCCGATTCTCCGGGCCGGCCTGGGCATGGTAGACGGCGTGACGAATCTGGTTCCTGCGGCGCGGGTAGGGCATATCGGCCTGTATCGGGATCCTCACACGCTGAAGCCAGTGGAGTATTACTGCAAGCTGCCGGCGGACGCCGAGAACCGGGAACTGCTGGTGCTGGATCCCATGCTGGCGACAGGCGGAAGCGCCAGCGCGGCTATCGATTTTATCAAGCAGCGGGGCTGCCGCCATATCCGTCTGGTGAATCTGATTGCCGCGCCGGAAGGCATCGCCAGAATGCAGAAGGATCATCCGGATGTGGATATCTATGTGGCGGCACTGGACGATCATCTGAATGAGCATGGGTATATTGTGCCCGGTCTCGGCGATGCCGGAGACAGACTCTTCGGAACTAAATAATTCACCCTATCCCCCTGACCCCCTTCCCCTCAAGGGGAAGGGGGAATAATAAGGCAATATTGGGGCTTCGCCCCACTATTGCAGGAACGAAGTTCTCTTACGGGAAAGGGAAGAAGCAGGAACGAATTTCCCGGAGTGAAAAAGGAGCTATTGACGGGCAGTTTCGCAAAGAACGGAACTGTCCGTTTCCCATGTTTTGCAGCATCGTTTATGATCAGCGCGGCTGAGATGAAATGGAATGAGTTGTCTCCGGTAAACAGTCTGGAAATGAAGGAACGGAAGAATGTTATGAACATACCCGAAGCGATTCCGGGACTGGGGTTCCACCGGGTGGCGGTGCGGGAAGCCGCGGAGGCGGCGCTGGGAATGATGACATCAAGCTTGTGCTGAACCGGCATTTGCGGTATAATTATCTTCAGAGTTTTTGACGGACGGAGGGGTTTCATGCCTCAAAAAGCGATCTTTTCCCGGGCACCGCTGATGACCAGCGCAAACAGCGCGCTGAGCAACGGCCAGGTCCGAACAAAGGACGCGGCAGCCGAAAGGCTGTACGGATGGCTTTGTGCGCGCGGAGACGATCCGGAGACGTGGGAAGGCGCTTTTGAGCTGGCCTGCATGCTGCGGGACGCGCCTCTCGAGGAGACAGCCGCGCGGCGGATTCGCGAGGCGCTGCAGGAAAACGAAACCGGGATGCTGGCCGGAAGCTGGGCGGAGCAGCTGCACATCGCCCGGGCCGGCCTGGCCCTGTACGAATACACCGTGGAGAAAGACATCCTGCGCCGGCTGGCGGCCTGGTGCGGAGCGCTGGAGGTCCACTGGGACGAGGCGCTGGCGGACCGGATGATCCGTATCTGCCCGGCGGACTGGATGTCCTTCTTCGTCCGGCTGTACCGGATTACGGGCGTGAAGGCCATTCTGCGGCTGTGCACCCGGCTGCGGGCTGCCGCGATGGACTGGACCAGCCTGCTGCACGGATTCCATCAGCGGCAGCCGCTGTCCCGGAACGCGGAGCCCGAGGAAATTCTCCGGATCCTGCGGGGGCCGGAGGCGGACGAATCCGACTTTTTCACCCGCCAGGCAGTGACGAACCGGGCGGAATGGCTGGCGGACGGGGTGCGCTATACCGCCTGGGCGGGCATTTTCAGCGGCAACGGACAGGACCTGTCCGCCGGGGAAAAGGGCTGGCTGTCCATCCGCAGGGATCACGGCGCCGTATGCGGCGGAACCACCGCGGACGTGATGCTGGCCGGCACCGGGACGGACCGGGCCATCGACGCGGCTGCCCTGGCGGCCTGGACCGAGGCTTTCGCGGACCAGGCGACGGCGCTGGACGCACCCTGGGCGCTGAACGCGCTGACCCGCCTGGTTTGGAACGGGCTGCCTGCCTGCATCGGGGAGAAGGGGACGGTGTTCTTCCAGCGGGTCAACACGCTGCGGACGGAGAAGGAAGACGCCGGGATTCTGTGCCCGGAGACGGACGCGGAGCGGGAAACCCATGTGCTGGCGCGGCTGGCGAGAGCCTATGCCGCCGCCCGGAAGAGCGCGGTGGCCGCGACGCCGGAAGGCTTCGCGATTCAGCTGCAGCTGCCCGGCCGGTACGCCGTGAGCGCGGGGAAGGAACCCGTGATGCTGCGGGCGGACGAGGACGAGATCCAGATCCGGGGCAAGAAGGGACTGCGCGCGCCGATCCGCATGTTCGCGGCGGAAACGGAGACCCGGGACATCCGGGTGGAGATGGGTGAGAAGACCGCGGCGGCGGAGAGCCGGGAAACCGAGGAAGGCATCTACCTGACCTGGAGCGGGGACGGAAGCGAAAGCTGCCGGATCGTGTTCACCGCCGGGAGCCGGATTCTGGTGCAGCGGGAACATCACGAAGGCATCAGCTGCTACCGGGGGAACCGTCTGCTGGCGATGGACGCGGAGAACGCGGATTACCGGGTTGCCGCCTGCGGGGAACCGGAAGTCGCGGACGGACAGCCGATGCTGCCGGTGCGCGCGGTGCCCGGCTGGCGGAAGAACAGGGGGATTCCCACAGACATCCCGGTGCTGCCGGAGACGGAAGGAGAGATCCGGCGGGTGCCGCTGGTGCCGTACAGGGATGCTGCGGAACGGATCTCCGTGTTCCCGAGGACGCGGACGTGAGCTTCGACGTCAGGCTGGCGCCGCTGTGCGGCGTCAGCGATCATATATACCGGAGCATCTGCTACGGGCTGGGCTGCGACCTGGCCTATACGGAAATGATCAGCGCCATGGGATACCTGTGCGCGCCGGACCACCGGGCGACCCGGGAGCTGATGATCCGGGATCCGGAGGAGCCGAAGCTGATCCTGCAGCTTTTCGGCAGGGATCCGGAAACGGTGGCGGAGGCCGCCGCCCGCCTGGCGGAGACCGGGCAGTTCGACGGGATCGACCTGAACATGGGGTGTCCGGCCCACAAGATCGCCCCCTCTGGGGAAGGCTGCGGGCTGATGCGGACGCCGGAGACGGCGGAGCGGATGATGCGGCTGACGGTGCAGGCGGTGAAGCTGCCGGTGTCCGTCAAGATGCGGCTGGGCTGGGATCCGGAGCACATCAACTGCGTGGAGATCGCGCAGGCCGCGGAGGAGGCGGGCATCCGGGAAGTGACCGTGCACGGGAGAACCCGGGTGCAGCAGTACAGCGGGGAAGCGGACTGGGAACGGATCGCGGAGGTGCGGCAGGCGGTTTCCATTCCCGTGATCGGAAACGGGGACTTGTTTACCGCGGAGGACGCGGTGCGCCGGCAGCGGGAGAGCGGTGTCCACGGTGTGATGATCGGCCGGGGCGCCATGGGGAACCCCTGGATCTTCCGGGAGATTAAGGCTCTGCAGGCCGGAGAGCCGAAGCCGGCCGTAACCCTGGAGGAACGGTACGAAATGATCGCGCGGCACTATGACCGGATGCTGCAGGCAAAACCGGAGCACCTGGCTATCCGGGAGATGCGCAAGCATGTGGGCTGGTACCTGCACGGGCTGCGCGGAGCGAGCCGGGTGCGGGCGGAGATCAACCGCTGCGAAACCCGGGAGGCGGTGAACGCGCTGCTGACACAGATGTTTGACGGACTCCGGCATGCCGGAGAAAACGGAGGCGGATAAGGTGCCGAACCGGTGGAAGAGACGGATTTGCGGATGGCTGGCGGCGGTACTGCTGCTGTTGCCGGTATGCTCGCAGGCCCTGGAGACCGACACGCTGCTGAACCTGCTGCTGGGAGAGCAGGAGGCCGCGGCGCAGCTGGAGCTTTCCGGGCAGTTCCGGACGATGGAGACGCTGGACGCCCGGCGCATGGATATGCTGAACCGGATTCTGGGGCATCTGGCCCTGCGGATCGACGCCGGAAAGACGGTATCCCGGATCACGCTGCTGGCGGACCGGGAAGAAATGGCAGGCTTCCTCCGGAAGGCGGACGCGGCGGGGGAGAAAATTGTGTTTTCCTTCCGGCCGGATACCGTGTATACAGCGGAAGAGACGGGGCTGTTTTCAGCCGGCGGCGCTGAGGCGGAAGCGGGAACAGATCCGGAGGAGCTTTTCTCCGGCGCGGCGCTGCTGCACCTGGCGCTGGAGGAGGGATACCGGCTGTTTGCCGCGCTGCCGGAGCAGTGCGGGGACCGGGCAAAGATCTCGGCGCTCAAAAAGCGGGTGACCGGCTTCGGCAGCGCCGTGGACAGCGTGAGCATCACCTTCACCGCGGAGGAAACGGAGAGCGGCCTGCCGGGAGAAATCCTTCAAAAGGCGGCTCCGAAAGGCATCCGCGGGCTGGTGGAACAGCTTCATTTCCGGGGACGGCAGCGGCTGACCCTGCTGCGGGACGAAAACGGGAATCCCCTGATGATCACCTACGGCGGGCAGGCCGGAACCGACCCGGAGAACCTGCGGGACGTGAAACTGGAATGGCGGTGCATGCGGGCGGACGAGGCGTTCCGGGATCGGGTGACGCTGAAGACCCCGGCCCTGCGGGGAACCGACCGTGACAACCTGACGCTGGAGCGCAGCCTGGAAAAGGTGACGGAGACGCCACCGAAGGAAAAGAAACAGGGAAAGCAGAAGAAGGGTGAGCCGACGCCGGAGCCGACAGCGGAGCCGGAACCTGTTCAGACCGAAGTCTATTCCCTGAAGGCTGAATACGACCGGATGCGGAACAAGGAACGAACCCGGGGTGAGGTGAACTGCTCCCTGCGCTGGAGCGAGGGAGAGGCGCTGACCGGGAAGGCTCAGTGGACGGAAAAAACCGCGGACGGAACCGTGAAAACCGAAGTGCAGCCGGAAATCCGGACAGGGACAGACGGAGTTTACGCCGGCACCCTTGAAATCTTACGGTATTCGGGTAAAATAGTGATCGAGGATCTGATGATTACCCTGCGCCTGTCCCCGGGCGAGGAACCGGCGTGGCCGGACACGGCCGCGGCAGCCGGGGCGCGGGTGACGGGGAAAGACGATCAGGGCGGACCCGCGGAGGAACTCCTGCGGGAGCTGACCCGGAGCTTTCTCAGGGCCGCTGCCGGCTGGCCCGCGGAGGATCTGCTTTTTCTCAGCGAGGGAATCCCGGAGGAAGACTGGAGCCGGGTGCTGAGCGGAATATCGGAATAGTGAGGTGGACGAGATGAAAAAGGGAATCAGCCTGATTCTGTGCTGCCTGCTGATCGCGCTGTGGAGCGTGGGAAGCGCGGTGACCTATACGCTGCCGGAGAAACTGGAAAAGCAGCTCGCCATCGGCAGCGGGCTGAAGGGTTCCTTCGTGCTGAAGACAGAGGGGACGAACGACTGGATTCCGCTGCTGGCCCCGTACGCGGGGGCGGAGTACCAGATCCGGGGCATGATTTCCGGGGAAGATCTGCACTACTACGTGTACCAGACGGACGCGGAGGAGAACCAGTGGGCTAAGACCGAGATTTACCGGAAGGAGGACATCCTGTACTTGCGGAGCGATCTGCTGCCGGGCAGGGTGTATACCGCCGCTACCGCCGCCGGCCTGGCGGACACGCTGATACCCTCCGAGGGCGGGAATCCCTCCATCGGGTCGGCCCTGATGAAGCTGCTGGACCTTTCCGCGGAGGAAAAGGAGAAAACCTGGCAGCCCATCCTGAGCCGCTATGAGGAATGGCTGGAGATGTGGCTGCAGCAGTTCGCGGCCCAGCCGGAGGTGCGCCGGCAGGAGGACGGGAGCTCCGTGATGGATCTGGAGTTCACGATCCCGGTGAGCGCCCTGAAGGCGGGCATCGTGGCCCTGGCCCGGGAGGCGGCGGAGGACAGCGCCCTGCGGGCCGCCCTGGGAACCGTGATGACGGACGAGCAGCTGAACACCTATCTGAACGGAAGCCTGGCGTCCTTCTACGAAGCGGCGCTAAGTCAGCTGAACCTGGATTTCGACGTGACGCTGAACCGCACGGTTTCCACCCTGGGAGAGACGCTGGTGTCCACCGTGGTACTGCCGCTGGATCCGGAAAAAACCGGGTGGGAAGCCCTGACGCTGGAAACCAGCGAAGGATATACCTCCTATACGCTTCGTAGCCTGGAAAAGACGGTGACGCTGGTGCTGCCGGAGACGATGCCGGAAGCGGACGAATACAACGTGAGCGCCTGGTTCCTGCAGATGCCGGAGGGCGAGGCGGAAACGCCCTGCGAGACCATCGCGCTGCGGGCGGACCTGCAGGTGAAGAAGGCCGAGAACACGGACCTGGAGAACCGGAATCACGAGACGGATCACTACGTGCTGACTGTAACCCAGGACGCCGAAAAGCTGCCGGAAGGAATCCGGGACAGCGTGTCGCCGTTCGAAACCCTCACGGCGGAGCTGGACCTGCATTATTCCAGCAAGTACGACAACCGGAGCCCCACGACCGCGGCCTTCGACCTGGTATGCAGGCAGAAGGAAGGGAGCGCGCATCTGTACGGATCCGTGAAGAGCGCTTCCCCCTGGATTTTCACGCCCTTTGAAATCGAGAACCCGGTTCCGCTGCTCGGGATGAGCGAGGAGGAAACGCAGCTGCTGCTGACGGAGTGGATGGCGAACTCCCTGCTGCAGATCAAGCCCAATGCGCCGGAGGAAGAGGCCGGAGAAGAAGGGGCCGTGTTGGAAGGCGTGACGCCGGAACCGGCGACGGAAGCGGAGGCGACGCCGGAACCAACGCAGGGAGAGTGACGAGGAAATAAAATAACCACCGGCTTTGCCGGTGGTTATTTTATTTCCGAACTTATCCCCTCAGTCAGCAAGCTGACAGCATTCCGCAACCTCAATCGTCGCATAGCTCCCTTGGCCGGTCGCTCTGCTCGTTTCGGTTGACTCGTTCGGGTCGCTTCCGGCTTGCGCCGGACAACACACTGTGCTGACGCTTCCCTCGCTCCCCCCTTACAATAAGGGGAGCGTTTAGTATAGCAGGCAGACGGCCTGGGCGGAGATGCCTTCCATGCGGCCCTCGAAGCCGAGCTTCTCCGTGGTGGTGGCCTTGACGCTGACCCGATCCGGGGGCAGGCCGCAGACCCGGGCGACGTTTTCCCGCATGGCGGGGATATACGGAAGCAGCTTCGGGCGCTGGGCCACGATGGTGATATCCGCGTTGGCCAGGCGGAAACCCTTTTCCCGCAGCAGGACGACGGTATGCTCCAGCAGCAGCATGGAGGAAATACCGCTGTAGCGGGGATCCGTATCCGGGAAATGCTTCCCGATATCCCCCAGGGCCGCCGCACCGAGCATCGCGTCCATCAGGGCGTGGAGGGCCACGTCGGCGTCGCTGTGCCCCAGCAGGCCGAGGGTGTGGGGGATTTCCACCCCGCAGAGGATCAGCTTCCGGTCCGGCACCAGGCGGTGGACGTCATAACCCTGCCCGATCCGCAGGGCGGGGAAGGACGGGGACTCCTCATCCGCGAGAAAGGCTTCAGCAATCATACAATCCTCCGGGGAAGTCAGCTTCAGATTCCGGCGGCTGCCGGGAGTCAGGAAAACAGGATAGCCGTACCGCTCCATCAGGGAGGCGTCGTCCGTACCGGTGAAGCCCTCCTGCAGCGCTTTTTCCTCCGCCGCCAGCAGATCCCCGAACCGGAAGCCCTGCGGCGTCTGCACCGCCATGAGCCCCTCCCGGTCCGGCGTCCTCAGGACAGCGCCGTCCGCAGCTGTATATTTGATCGTATCCGTAACAGGAACCGCGGCGACGCCGGACCCGCGCTCCAGGCAGGACCGGATCACATCCCGGATGACCTGCGGGGGAACGAGGCAGCGGGCGCCGTCATGCACCAGCACGATATCCTCATCCGCCGCGGCGCAGGCCCGCAGCCCGCTGCGGACGGAGGCCTGCCGGGTGGCTCCGCCGTCCGCGAAGGCGACGGGAAAATCCGGCTCCGCGCGCTCCGCCTCCCGAAGGGCCTGCTCCCGCTCCTCCGGACGGCAGACCAGCACCATCCGGTCCGCCAGGCCGTGAAAGGCGCGGACGCTGCGGCAGAGGCAGGAAAGCCCCCGCAAGGGCAGGAACACCTTATTGACCGAAGCGCCCATCCGGGACCCGGAGCCGCCGGCCAGCATGATCACGACGGTACTCATGACAGATTCCGCTCCGATTCCATGGCGGCGTCCTCCTCCAGCACGCGGAAGAGGCTGCCGGCCTGATCCTTCCGGACGGTTTCCGCGACAGAAAGGATCTCATACTTTCCCAGATGCTCCCCGAAGCGAATGGTGAGCACGTCCCCGGGTTTGACCTCCGCCCCGGGCTTCGCCACCCGCCCGTTCAGGGTGACCCGGCCGCCGGCGCAGGCCTCGTTGGCCACCGTGCGGCGTTTGATAATCCGGGAAACCTTCAGATATTTATCCAGACGCATGTTTCCGCGTCCTCCCTTCCGCCGAAAAACCATCGGCAAATCCATGTGATAAGCCATATAAAACAGGGATAAGAGAAAGCCCGCAGGATAAAATCCTGCGGGCCGCTAGGTCATCTTATTTCTTGCCCTTTTTCTTGGCAGGAGTGTTGACTTTATCCTTCAGCGCTTTGCCGGCCTTGAAGACAGGAGCCTTGGAAGCGGCGATCTTGATTTCCTCACCCGTGCGGGGGTTGCGGGCAGTGCGGGCGGGACGGGCTTTCGCTTCGAAAGTGCCGAAGCCGATCAGCTGAACTTTTTCACCCTTCACCAGCGCTTCGGTGACGACATCGACAAAACCGGAAACGGCTTTTTCAGCGTCTTTCTTCGTAAATTCGGCTTTTTCAGCCACAGCGGCGACCAGTTCAGACTTGTTCATGGGAGAACCTCCTTCAATTATTTTTTCCTTATCGGAAACAGATGCATGCCAAAGAGAGCGATTATTCAGTTTCCCTCTTCAACACGCTTAAAGTATACACTAAGTTCCCGAAATGTCAAGCTTTCCGGCGATTTTCCGTCCGAAAGAATGAAATTTTCCGCCGCCCGGAACCTTTTTTTGTACTCTTCCGCCGCCTGATGGAGCAAAAGCTCGCCGTCGGCACCGCAAACCTGGCAGAGTTCGGCGCAGGCCAGCAGGAGGCGGCCCATGATTTCCCCGTTCAGGGTATCCCGGTCCGCCAGCACGGAACCGCTGAGGCGGCGCAGATCCTCCGCCAGCGCGGCAGCGGTCCGGCGCAGGCCGGGAAGCTGCCGGATCTTCTTATGCAGCTTCATAGCGTATTTCAGGGACGGCAGGGCGGAGGAGACGTCCTCCAGGCTTTCTCCCACGGTGCGGCTGCCGGTTTCCTCCCGCTTGATCTTCTCCCAGACGTCGGAAACCTCCCGGGCGGTGGCGAACTCCGCGTCGCCGAACACGTGCGGATGCCGG
Source organism: uncultured Clostridia bacterium (assembly GCA_946413245.1). GTDB lineage: Bacteria > Bacillota > Clostridia > Christensenellales > Aristaeellaceae > Aristaeella. The sequence continues at coordinate 31,740 of CAMKJS010000019.1, read as the reverse complement.
TGAATCATCTTGCGGCAGATGGCGGAGACCACGTCCCGCAGGGTGAACTCGTCAAAATCCCGGGCGATGGAGGCGTGAAAAACAATCTGCAGCAGCACGTCGCCCAGCTCGTCCGCCAGGTGATCCGGATCCTCCGCGTCGATGGCGTTCACCGCTTCCCAGGCCTCCTCCACCAGATAGGGACGGAGGGAGGCGTGGGTCTGCTGCCGGTCCCAGGGACACCCGCCCGGGGCGCGCAGCCGCGTCATGATCCGGTCCAGATCCTCCAGGGTGCAGCCGGGCCGCTCCGTGACCTCCGTGCCGGGAATCAGGAAGGCGGTCAGATGGGAATACTGCCGCTGCCGGTCCATCTCGTACAGCCGGACGCGTTCCGGCGCCGGGGCGCTCAGATCGGGCAGATAGGTGATTTCGGTTTCGTCTTCCAGGTATCCGGAGAGAATAATCTTGAGATCCCCGGCCAGGGCCGCGCTGTCCGCCTCGGTAATCAGCAGCGGAAGGGCCGGATCATAGGAATCCTCCGTCAGGGCGCAGGCGGGCACCGCCCGCAGCCCCTCGCCGCTGAGGCGGGAGCGGTCCGCGGCCATGGCGGCGTCCGGATAGCCGACGCCCGGGATCACCGAAACGGCGGCGCCCTCCGGACGGAGGCGGAAGATGCCGTCCACCGAGCGGTCGCTCAGGGCGTCCGGCACCGCGTAAACCAGGGAACGGCCCCGGGCCTCCTGCCAGAGTTTCTCCGCGATCCGGGCATAGAGCGCGTCAAAGTCCTCAGCCTCCTCATAGAACGCGTCCAGCGAAGAGAAGGGGATACCCTTTTCACGCAGCCAGGCGGCAGCCGGGTGGCGCTCCGTGCGCAGGATCAGGGTTTCCGCCTGCTCCAGGGCCCGGACGGTTTTCAGGTTCATGAGCTCCGGATCTCCCGGGCCCAGGGAAACGATCTGAATCGAATCGGTCATGAGCGGGCCTTCTTTCTGCCGAACTGGCGGAGATCCTCTTTCGTCAGGGCGTGATCCGCCAGGGCGACGCCCACGTAGACCGCCACGCCGAGGACCACTTCCACGATGGTCATGAGCCGGCTGACCGGGAACAGGGCCGTGAGCCCCCATACGGTGAGCCCCATGGCCAGGGTGGCAAGGCCGGGGCGAAGAATCCAGCCTGAGAGGTTGAATGGCATTTTCGCGTGTTTGCAGCAGAATACCAGGTTCGGAATCATGGCTACCGAGTAACACGTCAGGGAGGCGATTGGACCGCCGTGAATGTTGACGGAGGGGATTCCGATGAGCACGTAGTTCAGCACGATCTTGCAGCAGACGCCGGCGATCATGGTATACATGGGAAGCTGCTGCTTGTGCAGCCCCTGCAGAATGCTGCTGGTGGCCTGCACGGCGGTGAAGAGCACCACGGTCAGGGAGGACATGGACAGCAGCTCCGCGGCGATCTGCAGCCGCTCCGGGGAAAGGGTCTCCAGATAAAAGAAAGATATAATCGGTCTGGACAGCAGGCTCATGCCGACGGCGCAGGGGAAGCCGATCAGGAACGCGTAGCGGATACCCGTGTCGCTCTGGGCCCGGATGGCCCGCTCATCCTCCACGGCTTTGACCGCGGAGATGGCCGGTACCAGGCTCATGGAGATGGCCAGGGCCAGGGCCGTGGGGATATTGATGAGCCGGATGACCATGCCGGAGAAGATGCCGTACAGGGCGGTAGCCGCGTCACGGTCCAGACCCGCGGAAACCATCCGGTTGACCATGAGTGCGGAATCGATAAACTGGGAAAGGGGAATGATACAGGCGCTGACTGTGATGGGAACGGAAATGAAAATCAGGCGGCCGGCAAGCGTACGCCGGGAAACCGGCGCGGCGGCAGGATCCTGGGGGATCAGCGAAAACGCGTTCCGCCGGATATAGTAGCGGACAATCATGTACAGCAGCGCCAGCGCTTCCACCAGGGTGATGCCCAGCAGCGCGTTGGTGGCGCCGGCGGTAATGCCGGAGCGCATGCCCAGGGCGGCCAGGGGGAGGGAAAGAAATACCTTGCCGACCTGCTCGATGAGCTGGGAAATCGCGGTGGGAACCATGTTCTGCTGCCCCTGCTCAAACCCGCGGAAAGCGGACAGGGCGCAGACGATGACGACGCAGGGGGCGATGGCCCGGAAGCCGGAAGCGGCCTCCTCCACGCCGACAAGGCGCACCAGCATGGCGTGGGAAACAAACATGATCAGGGAAAACGCGGAACCGAAGCAGACCAGCATCAGCATCGCCAGCCGGAAGGTACGTTTCGCGTTATTCGGATCCTGCTTCGCCAGGAAATGGGCAACCAGGCGGGAAACCGCCACCGGAAGGCCGGCGCTGGACAGCGTGAGAAACAGATTGTAGGAAGGAAAGACCGTCTGAAACAAGCCAAGCCCGGTATCTCCGAGAATCCGGGCCAGGGGGATGGAATACAGAACACCGACAACCTTGCAGACGATGCCGGTGATGCCGAGCACGGAAGCGCCTTTGGCGATGGATTTCGCCTGACTTGACATACAGATAATTCCTTTCGAAAAAGCTTAATGCCTGCGCCAGGCGGCGCGGGTGAACAGCAGGAACATGGGCAGCAGCTCCAGACGGCCGGAGAGCATCAGGAAGGAGCCGACCACCTTGCCGATGACGCCGTAGCCCGCGAAATTGCCGGAGGGTCCCACGGCCCCAAAGCCGGGACCCACGTTGCTGACGCAGGTCAGGGAGGCCGTAATGTTCGTCAGCACGTCGAAGCGTCCGTCAAGGGACATCAGGAAGGAACCCAGCAGGACCAGGGTGACATACATGGCGGCGAAGAGGCTGATCTGCGTCAGCATGCTTTCTTCCACTGCGCGCCCGTCCAGGCGGATGACCTCCACCTTTTTCGGCTGGGCGGCGGAGCGGACGGAACGCCGCATGGACTTGAACAGCATGTTGATCCGGATGACCTTGATGCCGCCGGCGGTGGAACCCGCACAGGAGCCGATGAACATGGCCACGATAATCAGCAGCTGGGAGGCCACCGGCCAGTGGGTATAGTCCGCCAGCACGAAGCCCGTGGTGGACATGGTGGAAGCCAGCTCAAAGGACGAATAGCGCAGGGAGATCCAGAAATCGTGATAATGCGAGAGATTGAACAGCGTCAGCAGCAGGATGAAGCCCCCCGCGATGGACAGGTACCAGCGGCATTCCTCGTCCTTCGTGAAGGCCTTGAAGTGATCCCCGATCAGCGCCTTGTAGTACACCGCGAAGTTGACGCCGAACAGGAGCATGAACACGGTGATGACCACTTCCACGGGAACCGGATTGAAGCCGGGAATCGTGCTGTAGTGGGCGACGCTGTTGCTGTAATTGTCGAAGCCGCCGGTGCCGGCGGTGGCCAGGGTGTGCACGGCCGCGTCGTAGGGGCTCAGGCCGCAGAGCAGCAGGGCGACGAACTCCAGCACGGTCAGCAGAATATAGATGCGGTACAGGATTTTGGCGGTCTGCCCGGTTTTCGGCACCAGCTTGCTCAGGGAGGGGCCGGGGCTTTCCGCCAGCACCAGATGGGAGGTGCGGCCGGTGAGCTTCGGCAGCAGCGCCAGGGTCAGCACCAGCACGCCCATGCCGCCGATCCAGTGGGTGGTGACACGCCAGAGCATGACGCCCCGGGGGAAACCGTCAAAGGCGGTGACCACGGAGGCGCCGGTGGTGGTGAAGCCGGAAACGCACTCGAACAGCGCGTCCTCAAACCGCGGAAGGGAACCGGAAAACAGATAGGGCAGCGTGCCGAACAGTGACATGGCCAGCCAGCCCACGGCGACGATCAGGAAGCCCTCCCGCAGCCGGAGATGGGTGTTGCTCTCCGTTTTCGGGATGAACCACATGCCCGCGCCGGCGCAGGCGGTGATCAGCGCGCTCAGCTCCAGGGCCAGCGTATCGCCGTCCCGGTAAACCAGCGTGGCGAGCAGGGCAGGCAGCATGGCCGCGGCCTCGATCAGGAGAATCGCGCCGATCACCCGGACAATCAGCTTTCTGTTCATCTGTAGATTACCTCATTCAGATCCAGAATACCGCTGTGGACGGAAATGATCACCACGTGGTCGTCCACCTCGATATGGTCGTTTCCGAAGGGGACGATGACCTTGTTCTGCCGGACGATCAGGGCAACCAGGGTACCCTTCTTCAGCTGCAGATCCTTCAGGGGAATATTGATATAGGCGTCCCCGCGCCGGGCGATAAACTCGATGGCTTCCACCTTACCGTCCAGCAGGCGGTAGAGGCGCTCGATCAGGGTTCCGTTCCGGTTTTCCCGGGCGCGGACGTAGCGCAGAATGGTGGAAGAGGTGATGTTCTGAGGGCTGATGACGGAATCCAGCCCCAGGTCGTTCAGGACCTCCACATAGGTCATACGGCTGTTTTTCGCGATCACCTTGTGCACGCCGCGGCGGGCGGCGTACATCCCCGTCAGCAGATTTTCCTCGTCCCGGTTGCTCAGGGAGACGAAGGCGTCCATCTCGGACAGACCCTGCTCCTCCAGCAGGTTCTGATCCGTCCCGTCCCCGCAGATGACGTCGACCCGGGGCAGGCCCTCGCTGAGGGTGCGGGCCTTCTGCTCGTTCAGCTCGAACAGGGTCACATGGATGCCCAGGGGAACGATAAAGCGGGACAGATAATAGGATATGCGGCCGCCGCCCAGCAGCATCACGCTGCGCACCTTCTGGATGTTGCGGCCCAGGAAGCGGAAGTAGGCGGAAATACCGGGAATGTCGCCGGTGACGAAAACCCGGTCCCCGGCCTGGATGGCGAACTCGCCGCCGGGGATCATGACCGCGCCGTTGCGCTCTACCACGGAATACAGAATCCGGGGAAGGGAGGGCGCCTTTTCCGCCAGATCCTTCATGGGGATGCCGATGAACGGATCCGAGGCGAGGGCCCGGAACTCCACCATTTCCACCTGGCCCCGGGCAAAGGATTCAATGCTGCCGGCAAAGGGATAGCGAAGGAGGCGGCTGATTTCCAGGGCGGTGGCCCGCTCCGGGTTAATCGCCACGTCGATGCCCAGCTCGTTCTGCAGCAGCGTCTGGCTCTCGTTGAACTCCGGATCCCGGATCCGGGCGATGGTATACTGGGCGCCGAGGCGCTTGGAGATGAGGCAGGCAAGCATGTTGCTCTCGTCGCTCTCCGTGGAGGCGATGACCACGTCCGCCCGCTCCACGCCGGCTTCCAGCAGGACCTTCGCGTTGGCGCCGTTCCCCTTGATGCAGAGTACATCCAGGGAATCGGTGCACCGGTCGATGACGCTTTCGTCCTTATCGATCACGATGACATCATGCTCTTCGGCGGTCAGGTGCTCGGCCAGCGTATATCCGACCTTGCCTGCTCCGATGACGAGTATTCGCATGCGACGTTCCTCCATCTGTGATTCTGAAACCCCGGAACAGGCAGGAACGCCTGCTTTCCGGGCCGTGAATTCGGGAACCGAAATCATTCCAATCAATTATTTTACCACTTATAAAGGAAGATTCAAGAAAAATCTTTGCGGCCGGAAAGAGAGCGATTGTTTTCCACGTCGGTTTCGTGCTATAATTCACGCATCAAGATACAGGACAGGCGGATCCGGAAACCGGATTCAACAAAAAAGAGAGAAGGTGCCCCGATGAAGAAAGAGACGATCCGAACGATCGCGGTGCTGCTGCTGGCGGTGTTCTGCCTGCAGGGCACGGTGCTGGCGGAAGCCATCGACATTCCGAAGGTGGAGCAGGCCGGCAAGTTCAACGTGCCGGAGAACGACGCCCTGAACATGATCCGGGACATGAAGGCCGGATGGAACCTGGGGAACACGTTCGACGCCTACGACGATACCGGCTGGTTCAAGGCGAAGAACCCGGCGGATATGGAGACCGCCTGGGTCAACGTGAAAACCAGCCCCGAGCTGATTCAGACGGTGTACGACGCCGGGTTCCGGACCCTGCGGATCCCCGTGAGCTGGCATAACCACGTGGACGAGAACGACGTGATCCATCCCGGATGGATCGCCCGGGTGCGGGAGGTGGCGGATATCGCCCTGAACCTGGGGATGTACGTGATCGTGAACGTGCACCACGACAACCAGGAGAAGTATTTCTATCCGGATTCCGCGCACTACGAGCGCTCCGCGGCCTATCTGCAATCCATATGGACCCAGATGGCGGAGGCCTTCGCGGACTGCGGGGATCACCTGATTCTGGAATCCATGAACGAGCCCCGGCTGGTGAACACGGACCACGAATGGTGGTGGGATTCCAACGACGCGGCCTGCAGGGACGCGGCGGACTGCATCAACCGGCTGAACCAGCTGTTTGTGGACACCGTGCGGGCCATGGGCGGGAACAACGCCGACCGCTATCTGCTGGTGCCGGGATACGACGGAAGCCCCTGGTACGCCGCCAACGACGCGTTCAGGCTGCCGGAGGACACGGCGGACAACCGGATCATCGTCGAGGCCCACGCGTACACGCCCTATTCCTTCGCGCTGGATCCGAATTCCAACGTACGGACCTTCGACCTGAAGAACGTATCCCAGAAGAAGGAAATCCTGGACTTCATGAACGCGCTGTACAACCGCTTCGTGGCCAAGGGCATTCCGGTGCTGCTGGACGAGTTCGGCGCGATGGACCGGAAGGGAAACCTGCAGGATCGGGTGAACTTCACCGCGTTCTACGTTTCCGCTGCCCGGCTCCGGGGAATCACCTGCTGCTGGTGGGACAACTACGTGTTCGCCGGCAACGAGCCCTTCGGCCTGATGGAGCGGAGAACCGCGAAGGTGAAGACGCCGGAGATCGTGGAAGCCTTCATGGCCAACTGCGAATAACGGGGAACGCCGCGGAGACCTGAAATGAGCAATGCATACAGCACCAAATACAAAGCCTGCGCGCCGGAAGAAACCGCGGAGAGGATTCTGCGCATCCTGAAGGCGCACGGCATCGAAACCCAAGAGAAATGGTACGATTCCGGCGTGGGGGCTATCTGCTCGGTGCGCGTGACGATCCGGGGAACAGACATCGGGCAGAACGGCAAGGGGACGGACAGGGCGTTCGCCCGGGCCGGCGGCTACGCGGAATTTATGGAAAGGCTGCAGACGGGATATCTGCTGCCGGAACGGCTTTCATCCATGCCGGGCAGCAAAAAGCTGACCCGGGAGGAAGTGAAAACCCTCGGCGGCGGGCTGCTGGAGAAGACGCTGCGGCAGATCCGCCGCACGGACGGCGGCTACGATTTCCTGCCCCCGGACGCCGATCTGTATCTGGACCTTTGGGACTTCGACGCTGACGGGGACGGCCGGATCGCGGCCGTCCCGTTTGTCAGGCTCAGGGACGGCAAAGAGGAATACCTGCCGGAGAACATCCTGCGGGCGTACTATTTCACCAACGGCTGCTGTGCCGGGAACACGAAGCAGGAAGCGCTGGTGCAGGGACTGAGCGAAATCGCCGAGCGGTACGCCATGGCAAAAATCCTGCGGGAGAGGCTGACGCCGCCGGTAATCCCGGACAGGGAATTTGCCGGCTGGCCGGTGCCGGCCGGCGCCGTACGGGGAATCCGGGAAAGCGGGCGGTTCGACCTGCGAATTATGGACGCCTCCTGTGGCATGGGCCTTCCTGTGGCGGCCGCGGCCCTGACAGACCGGGAAACCGGAAGCATCAGAAATACGTGCCTTTCAGGACGCTGGAGACGGCCATGCGCTGCACCCGGGAAGCGGGCATGCGCAACGAGCTTTCCATCATGGAGATCCGGGGCTCTGACCACAGAAAGCAGGCGATGGAGGCGATGCCTGCCGAATACAGGGCCGCCAGGGTCATCGCGCATCCCATGTTTCCCCTGGGCAGGGCAAAGGAACAGGTGGGGGAGGACCGGTGTCTGAAGCTCTTTCCGGCGCGGGACGCCCGCTGCATCTATGACGGCCTGGCGACGCTGATGTTTGACGGATCCTACTATCTGTGCTGCTCGATGTACTGCACGTCGATCCCCAGGGTCAGGCTGGGCCATATGCGCGAAATCTCCTTCGCGCAGCTGGAGGAGCGGGTTCTGTCGGACGATTATCTGTATATTATGCTGAAGGAAGGGTTCGGCTGGTACCTGCAGCGTATGCGGGAACTGGGCTGTGAAGTGCCGGAACTGGTCAGCTTCCCCTGTGAATGCTGCGCACTGGTGTTCAACAACGACAGCTTCCTGGAGCAGATCCGCGAAGAGGTGAGACACCGCGCCCGGGCGCTGCGGCAGGCGGAGCAACAACAAAACAACGAGGTGTAGCGGTCAATGAAAAAGATTGCATGTTTATTTCCCGGCATCGGCTATACCTGCGATAAGCCGCTGCTGTACTATAGCTGGAAGATGCTGAAGGGGTTGGGCTGGGATGTCGTTCCTGTTCCGTATACCGGCTTCCCTGCCGGTGTGAAGGGGAATGCGGAAAAGATGCAGCAGGCCGCATATATGGCATTAGAGCAGGCCGAAGAGATACTGAAGGATATCGATTGGAGTCTTTATTCAGATATCCTGCTGATCGGCAAAAGCATCGGGACCGTCGTGTGTGCCGCGTATGCCCAACGTCACGGCCTGCAGTGCCGTCAGATATTCTTTACACCGGTGGAATCGACCTTTCAGTTTGCCGGCAGGGAAGCCATCGCATTTCACGGCACCGCGGATCCCTGGGCAGACACCGGGACAATTGAGAATTCCTGTCACCGGATGGGCATTCCGTTATATGAAACAGAGAAGGCGAATCACTCCCTGGAAACCGGGGATGTCGACTTTGACATTAAAACCATACGGAAAACGATGAAAATCGTCAGGGCGTATATACTGGGGGAGAGTCCGAATCTCTCTTACTGATTCGGCAGTTTATGAAATGGACTGCAGCAACGTTCCCGCCGGATTATTGGTGACGGAGGTGTATGCCTGTGAATGGCATGGAACTGGGAATGATACCTGCGTTTCCGGAGGGAAAACCATTGCCTCAGGGGTACCCGTGCTTAAAAAAAGGCGCTGACAATGCGCTGGAGGTGCTGAGATGACAGTGTCGGCATATTCGGCAGGCGCGGAGCAATCCGACGATATCACAATGCTTTGCATCCGTTATCTGGGAAAATGAGCTCCTGGGGCGGGAATAAAAAAACCCCGGCATTGTGCCGAGGCTGCTGTGTACAGTATTGGTATAAAAGGAGCGGGGCTGCCGCTACGGTTCGTCCGAGATCGCGGAAGCGTCCTGCGCTTCCGGCTGCTCCGCCTGTTCTGATTCTCCGCCGGTTTTGTTTTCTGCCTCTTCTGTTGATTCCTTCGTCCTGGCCAGGAGCTGCGCAGCAGACTGCAGCAGTTCGAAGGTCAGAGAGATATAACGGGCCCGCTGGCTGGAGATCAGCACGTCCAGAGTATGGGTCATCATGGAGGAGTTTACCATCCCTGTATCCGCATACTGGTTGGACACGATCATGGCGGCCTGCAAGGCACGCTCCTCCCGCTTCGGGCTCTTGCCTCCATAGTCCTTCTGCGCTTCCAGGAAAGCATCCGCCTCCCTGATCTCTTCCACCAGAACCGGAATCGGGATATCCGTCAGCGACAGGGCGGCCAGGGGCGCCAGTTCACCGGCGTGCCCATAGGCAACGCCTGCCTCGTGCAGGGCGTTGTACAGATCGATCACGCGCTGGGCCTTCACATCCGGCTCTCCGTCGGCTACAGCCAGGATCTGGGCGGCGGACTGCACATCGCCGCTGCTGGAAAACTCGGTTTTCAGCAGCCGATAGCAGGCTTCCATGTCGACGATCAGGGCATCATCCGTCTTGTCTGTCAGCGCCAGAATCAGGGCAAAGACGCTGTCGGTGTTGTTCGTGAGGAAGAGGTGTTCCTTGTCCATTCGGCGGAACAGCTCTCTCCCGCGCGATGCCCATTCCGTAATCCGGCTGTCCTCGCCGGAGGCGGAGAGCAGCAGCGCGGCCAGGGCCAGATAGTCTGTGTCCCTGAACTCCTGCTTCAGGCATTTGTGATACTCGTCAGCCAGGGTGATTCTGTCCTCCGGCTTGTCGGCCACCGCCAGCATGCAGCACAGAATGGGACGGATCTTTCCTCTGAAGCGGGAAAAGCGCCCGGTCTGCTCTTCCACCCACTTACGACACTCCTTCAGCCGCTCCGCGTCCGCGTCATATCCGCATGCGCAAAGGATATTGGCACAGACGGGATATACAGCGCTGTCATTCCATCGGAATGCTTTCTTCACTGCCTCCATGTTGGCGATGAATGCCGTGCAGAGTTTCTCCAGTTCAGGCTTCATTTCTTTCTTCCTCTCTCTTTTTGATCATGACGATTTTCCTTCCTGGTGCAAAATTGTCCGCCTTCGGGGATTCATGCGATGAAAGCATGGAAGAATGTTTATTGCAGCTTCATACAGAATTCCCTGATGCGCTCATCTGTGTCCGGCTTTGGCTTATCCTTCGGATCAATGAGGACAAGCTTGGCTGCCAGGGTCACGTGTCCGAGGCATTCGGACAGCTTTCCGAACGCTTTCTCCGCGCCGGAGCCGCTCTGGCAGGCGAAAGCCGAGATGCGCTTACCCTTCAGCCCGTCCAGATTGTCCCGGACAAAGGTACGCAGCGGCGGTGTCACATTGCCCGCCCACACCGGGAAGCCAAAGATCACCTGATCATACTTTTCCGGCTTGAAGTCGTAGGGCTGCAAGGCAGGCGTTTCCGCCATAACAGCACTCTTGCCTCCCCAGAGGAACTTCCTGAAACCGCTGTCCGGATATTGCTTTTCCGGCTTGATTTCAATCACATCCGCATGAAGCCCGGCGGCAATTTTCCCGGCTGTCCAGGCGGTGTTACCATTCAGGGAATAATAGACGATGGCTGTGTTCATATACATGAGCTCTCCTTAGAATGTCTGCTTCTTTTACGTGCCTATGATACCATGTTATCTGGTTTTTATCAAATGAAAAAACCTTGCAGACTTTGACCTGCAAGGCTTTTTTCTGGTGGAGATGAGGGGAGTTGAACCCCTGTCCGAAGATCCGCCAGAAGGACTTTCTCCGAGCGCATTCCGTGATTTAAATTCCTCTATCGTACCGCCCGCGGACAGGTGATCCGGAGAGTAGCTTCATGATTACGGACTGCGCCGCAAAGCTTAAGCGCAGCTCGTTCCCTGCGGAAATGACGCCGGGATCCTGACCCGCAGGCGGTCAGGGCCGACGCGCGGCATTAAGCCGCGAAAGCAAAATTGCTATTGTCAGTTCTTGTTTTTCCCCGTTGATACGCAGTACAGGGTCTGCGGCTCGCTTATCCAACCTCCGATATCCCCGTCGAAACCGGATCATCCCCAAGTGCCTGACACAATTTTGCCGTATGCCTGCCGGTTACTTCTGCCTGTCCCGAAGTGCCCGGCGGATTTCCCGGTCGGAATCCCGCTTCGCGATGCTGTCCCGCTTGTCGTGCGCCTGTTTGCCCTTGCACAGCCCAAGCTGCAGCTTCACCCGGCCCTCCCGGAAATAGAGCTCCAGAGGAATCAGGGTGTACCCCTGCCGCATGACCAGCCCGTCCAGCTTCCGGATCTCGCTTTTGTGCATCAGCAGCTTCCGGGGCCGAAGCGGATCCTTATTGAAGATATTGCCCTGCTCGTAGGGGCTGACGTGCATCCCCTCGACCCAGATTTCTCCCTTCCGAATCTGCGCCCAGCTTTCCTTCAGGTTCACGCGCCCCTGCCGGATGCTTTTGACTTCGGTGCCGAAAAGCGCCAGCCCGCATTCATATTTCTCCTCCACGAAATAATCGTGGAACGCCTTGCGGTTCTGTGCGATCACCTTGATCCCCTTCTGGTGCGGCATAGCGGTTCATTCCTCCCGGAGATATTCTATCACGTTTCCTTTCTCTTTTCAATTCTTCTTTTGTCTGATATAATCAGGCGCGTAAAGAAGGAGGAAGACTGTATGGCTGATTTGCATGACCTGTCTCTCCGGGCGAGAAACGCCTTTTATGATCTCTCCGTCGCTCCGGCGGAGGTGCGGAACAGCGCGCTGCTGGCATCCGCCGCTGCGCTGCGCAGCCGGTCGGAAGCGATTTTTGCCGCCAACGCGCAGGACGTAAAGGCCGCGGAGGAGGAAAACCTGGCCGCGCCGCTGCTGCAGCGGCTGAAGTTCGGCCCGGAAAAGCTGGATCAGGTGGTCCGCGGGCTGGAAGCCCTGGCGAAGCTGCCGGATCCCATCGGGGCCACGACGCTGGCCACGGAAATTACCGAAGGGCTGAACCTGTACAGGGTGACCTGTCCCATCGGGGTCATCGGGGTCATCTTTGAAAGCCGGCCGGACGCGCTGGTGCAGATCGGATCCCTGGCGATCAAAAGCGGGAACGCGGTGCTGCTGAAGGGCGGAAGGGAAGCGCTCCTCACGAACCGGGAGCTGGCTTCCGCGCTGCGGGAAGCGCTGGCGTCGGTCTCCCTGCCGGAGGACTGCGTGCAGCTGCTGGAAACCCGGGAGGACGTGGCCTCCATGCTGAAGGAGGATCGCCTGATCGATCTGATTATTCCCCGAGGCAGCAACGCCTTTGTCCGGTATATCATGGACAACAGCCGCATCCCCGTGCTGGGCCACGCGGACGGGCTTTGCCACGTCTATATCGACCGGGCCGCGGATCCGGATATGGCTGTGCGCATCGCGGTGGACAGCAAAACCCAGAACGTGTCCGTGTGCAACGCCATGGAGACGCTGCTGGTGCACCAGGATATCGCGCAGTCCCTGCTTCCGCGCCTTGCGGATGCCCTCCGGGACGCCGGCGTCACCCTGCGGGGGGACCCTGCGACCTGTGAACTGATCAGCTGCGATCCTGCCACGAAGGAGGACTGGTCCACAGAATATCTGGATTACGTGCTGTCCATCCGGATTGTGCCTTCCCTGGAGGAAGCCATCTGGCATATCAACCGGCTGGGCTCCCATCATACGGACGCCATCGTCACCGCGGATGAGGAGGCGGCGAAAACGTTCCTGAGCCGCGTGGACAGCTCCGGGGTATACTGGAATGTGTCTACCCGTTTCTCCGACGGATTTGTGTATGGCTTCGGCGCTGAAGTGGGGATCGCCACCGGAAAGATTCACGCCCGCGGTCCCATGGGGCTGGAAGGGCTGACCACCTATAAGTACAAGCTGCTGGGTTCCGGCCAGACCATGGCGGAAATGAAGCGCGGAGACAGGCAGTATACCCACCGGCCCCTGTCGTCCGACTGCCCGGTCTGAGGACAGCCGCATGAGTATGATGATACGCCTCGCCCTGTTCGATTTTGACAATACGATCGCGAAGGGCGATTCCATCGTATCCTTTCTGCTGTATGCGGTCCGCACCGGGAACGCTTCGGTTTTCCGCCTGCTGTCCGGTGTGGGCGGATATCTGCGGGCGCGGATCCGCCGTTCTTCCTCTTCGAAATACAAGGAATCCGCGCTGTCGTTTATGAAACGCTTTTCCGAGGAGGAGCGGAAGCAGTTCTGCCGGGAGTATATTCAGGCCCGGGTTCTGCCCAGTATTTATCCCGAGGCACTGCGGGAGATGGCGCAGTGCCGGGCGGAGGGGTTCACGGTGGTCATCGTGAGCGCTTCGGTCTCCCTGTATATGATGGAGCTCCTTTCGTTTCTCCCGGCGGACGCCATGATCTGCACCGATGCTTACCTGTCGCTGGACGGGCGATACTCCGGAAAACTGGGTCCCAACTGCAAGGGGAAGGAAAAGGTGGTCCGGATTCAGCGCTGGCTGGAGCAGCGGAGGCTGGAAGCGGACTGGAAGCATTCCCGAAGCTACGGCGATTCCTGGTCCGACCGGTTCATGCTGGATCTGACCGGAACGCAGACGCTGATCAACCCCTGTCCCGATCTTCGGGAACGGTATCCCGACGCCCGTGTATGCGCCTGGAACATTCAGGAGGAAAATCCATGATTCGACTGCAGAAATACCTGGCCCTGTGCGGCGTCGCCTCCCGGCGGGCCGCCGAAAAGATGATCGCGGAGGGACAGGTGACCGTGAACGGGGTCCCCGTCACGGAAATGGGGGTAAAAGTAGAGGAAGGCGCCGACGTGGTCCGGGTGAACGGGGAAGTCGTGCGTCCGGAGGAAACCAAATACTATATCGCTTACAACAAACCCATCGGAGAGGTGACCACCGTGTCGGATCCGGAAGGCCGCGCCACGGTGATGGACAAATTCCGGGATTTTCCCGCCCGCCTCTTTCCGGTGGGCCGGCTGGACTACGACAGCGAGGGCCTGCTGCTGCTGACCAACGACGGGGATATGATGAACCGCCTGCTGCATCCGAGCCGGGAAATCAGCAAGGTTTATCTCGTCAAGGTATCCAACACGATTTCCGAGGAGGAACTGGCCAGGCTCCGCCGCGGGGTGATGATCGACGGAAGGCTGACCTCTCCCGCCAAGGTCCGGCTTGTGCGCCAGGAAGCCTTCGCAGCGGTGCTGCTGGTGTCCATCCATGAGGGGCGGAACCGCCAGGTGCGGAAGATGGTCGAGGCCATCGGGCATCAGGTGGTGCACCTGCGCCGGGTGGAGTTCGGTCCCATCTCCCTGGGGGATCTGCCCGCCGGCCGCTGGCGCTCCCTGACGCCGGAGGAAATCCGGAAGCTGAAAGCCGTTTGCGACGAAAACCCGGCAAAACCATCTTGACAAACAGGAAAAAAACCGTATAATAGGCGAAGTGAGCAACAGCCCGCCTGGAGAGTTGGCTGAGTGGTCTAAGGCGCACGACTGGAAATCGTGTGTGGGGTGATACCTCACCTAGGGTTCAAATCCCTAACTCTCCGCCAAGATGGACGCTGATCCTGATTCAAGGTCAGCGCCCTTCTTTTTTTCGAAAATGGCGGAAATAAACGGTTCCAGGCATTCAGGCTCTTCCGGGCAACTCACAGTGGGAAAATAGGCCGATTGGACCGCCAAAATGGAGGGGAGCAGCTTGTACCTACATGTTTATATATTGACAGTCTATACATTGCCTTTCAAATCATTTCGGATATAATAACAAGGGACCAGTTTCTTCTCTGCGAGAAGACTATATCAAGTTCCGGTGTGTACCGGAAAAGACCAAATAGGGCAAAAGGAGATAATGATGCTGAAAATTCAATTCGGCGATATGGAAGAAGCAATTTTCAATACGGATATGTATTTTAACAATGCTTATGAGGAGGCCTGGCTGGCGGATGACTTTGCGGTTAAGGTAATCCACGTGATCGACAAATCAGAGGTGCTCGGGTCATATGCGATCCACAGTCCCTATCTCGGCGTCATCAGCCCGGAAAAGCTGTCCCGCAGCACGAAAACGCTGCTGCTGATGAAGAATTTCCCGGATATGGTATTCAATGCATCCCCCTGCGGGGATAACTGTGCGCCGTTCATCCTTGAGTTAGGGAAGGATCGGGACCTCACGATCAACCTGCGCCATCTGATGGACTTTGAGAAGGAACTTTTTACAGCATACATCCTGAATGATCAGACGGAAGTGCATTCGATGCTTGAAATGATACAATATGCATTTAAGTATATTTAAGGGACAGGCACAGTGAAAGGAAAGATACCTGCTGGAGCAGCCGGGCCTTCTATAACTGGGTATTCAGCTTTCAAGGCAGAATCAGGATTAAAGAGCCGGATCCCGTTCGCCTGGAATACGAGCGGATGATTCGAAACGCAGCAGGTGTAATGAACACAGCTTCGCTTGAAACATGAAACGCATTATGGTAATCTACAAGTAACGGGAGGTGGCATTCATGAAGCAGTTTCAGACAGCCGGAGCCTGTGTGCCGGACAGAAACTATATGGTGGACCTGTCATCCCGTCTGAATCAAATCAAAGCGATGGTGGATCAGGGCTTCTATTTCACGATCAACAGGGCACGGCAGTATGGAAAAACGACGACGCTCAGCGCGCTTCGTACATTCCTTGCTGCTGATTATGATGCTGTCAGCCTTGATTTCCAGCGAATTACCGCCGCCGATTTTAAGACGGAAGGGGATTTCACCTATGCCTTCTGTGAAGAAATGAAAAAGAGAGCGAAGGACATCATTCCTAAAGACATCATGTCAAAGATCAACGATGTCCTGGGCAAAGAACCGGCTTCCCTCAAGATGCGGGTTCTCTTCGATATATTGGAGGACTGGTGCGCCGGATCAGAGAAGAAACTGATCCTGATGATCGACGAGGTTGACAGCGCGACGAATAACCAGGTTTTCCTTGACTTCCTTGCTCTTCTTCGTGATGCCTATCTGAGCAGAAATCTGAACGGCACGCCGGCTTTCCATTCCGTGATCCTTGCCGGAGTAACCGATATCAAAAACATGAAGCGGAAGATCCGGCCGGAGGAGGAACACAAGTTCAACAGCCCCTGGAATATTGCCGCGGATTTCAAAGTGGATATGAGCTTTAGCCAACGTGACATCGCCGGGATGCTTGAGGAATATGAAAAAGATCACTGTACCGGAATGGACACAGACGCAGTCGCCCGGGCCATCACGGACTATACATCCGGTTATCCTTTCTTCGTCAGCCGGATTTGCCAACTGCTGGATGAGGACGGCTCCCTGCCGTGGACGGTCCACAGCGTTGCTGAGATTGTCCGCCGCATCCTGATGGAGAAAAACACGCTGTTCGATTCTCTCATGGGGAAGGTGCAGGAGAACGAGAGATTAAGAGAAATCCTCCGACGGATTCTTTTTGCCGGAGAAGCCGTTTCCTACAACCCTGACGATCTTTCCATCTCAGATGCCGAAATGTTCGGTTTTATCCGAAACAGCGGAGGAACCGTACGGATTGCCAACCGTATCTTCGAAACAAGGCTGTACAACTTCTTCCTCAGCCAGGAAGAGCTGCGTTCGCCGGCCTACCAGGCGGGTGCGGACGACAAGAGCCAATTCATCCAAAACGGACGGCTCGACATGGATCATGTGCTGGAGAGATTTGCGGTCGTCTACAACGATCTGTATGAAACCACGGATGAGCCTTTTGACGAAGCGGAGGGTCGTAAACGCTTCCTTCTGTACGTTCGCCCGATCATCAACGGGACAGGGAATTATTATATTGAGGCGGAGACTCGCAACCGCAAGCGCATGGATCTGGTGATCGATTACAAGAGAGAACAGTTTGTCGTTGAGCTGAAGATCTGGCACGGACAGAAGTACCATGCTGACGGAGAAACGCAGCTGTGGGGGTATCTTGATCGGATGCATCTGAACAAGGGATACCTGCTGACTTACAGCTTCAGCAAAGAGAAGGAACCCGGCCTGCGGAGAAAGACGGTGGACGGCAAGGAACTGGTGGAAGTGACGGTGTAAACCGATCAGGACAGAGGACGGTTTTCGCGGTCAGTCCTGCTTCTGCTGAAGCCTGTAGGAACCGGGCGTCATTCCCGCGTATTTGCGAAAAGTGCGGATAAAGTATTCGGCGCTCTCGTAGCCGACCGCCGCCGCAATGTCGGTGACGGGCAGATCCGTCGCTGCCAAGGGAGCAGCAGTACGCCATGTACGGAGATCCCTTCGGCAAGAGCCTGTGCCATGCCTGGGCAGCCAGTCCGGTATATCTGCTGGCACGGTATTACGCGGGAATGCGGCCGGACAGGGAATCTCCCACAGGATACAGGGCTGAACCGCGGAAGGAATTTTTCCGGGCGCTGGAATGCCGGTTCCCGGCGGCAGACGGCAGCATCATGGAGATCTCAGTCAACGGATAACAGCCGGAAGGTGCGCAAGTCCATATCAGTCTGTATCACAACTGAACACCTGACCGGCTGAATTTGCAAAGAAAATGCTGTCAGCTTGTGCCTCCGCGGCGTGTGTGGTAGAATACAGGGGCTGCGAAGGAAAGACGGCTTTCCGTGTCTCTGCGCGTCAGCGGCAGGAATGCCGGCACGGGATGAAGATCAGACAGTAAGGAGACGAGTGCTTTGAGCAACCGAAACCCGGTCGGGGTGTTTGACAGCGGCGTGGGGGGCATCAGTACCCTGCAGGAAATGGTCCGCCAGCTGCCGGGAGAGCACTTTCTGTATTACGGGGACATGAAGAACGCGCCGTACGGGACGAAAACCCCGGAGGAGGTCCGGGTCTGCGTCCGGGAAGTGGTGCGGAAGCTGCTGGAGCGGAAGATCAAGGCGCTGGTGATCGCCTGCAACACGGCGACCAGCGCGGCCGCCGCGGAGCTTCGGGCGGAGCTGGATATCCCCGTGATCGGCATGGAGCCCGCACTGAAGCCGGCGCACGAGCTGCGGAAGGACGGACAGATCCTCGTGCTGGCGACACCGCTGACCCTGCGGCTGGAGAAGTTCAGCCGCCTGATGGAACTGTACGGGGAAGGCGCCGTACGGGTGCCATGCCCGGGGCTGATGGAGCTGGTGGAAGCCGAGCGGGAAGAGGAAGCGCGGGAATATCTGCAAAGGCTGTTCGCGGGCTTCGATATGGAACAGGTGGACGCGGTGGTGCTGGGATGCACGCACTACGTGTTCCTGCGGAGCGTGATCCGGGACATGATTCCGGAGCATACTGCCCTGACGGACGGGAACGAGGGGACAGCCCGGCAGCTGGGGCGGGTGCTGGCGGCCCGGGGGCTGCTGAACGAGGGCGAAGCCGGAAGTGTTACGCTGGAAACCAGCGGTTCCGAAGCCAGCCTGGAAACCATGAAGAGGCTGCTGGAGAAGGCCGTCTGAAGACCTTTCGCAAAAATGCATTTTTTTCTTTTCTTTTTTCGCTTCGTATGATATGATAAGATTTGATGCGACGGAAGATTCTTTCGAATCCGGAAACGGACGGGAGATGAATGTTTGAAATCAAAACAGGAGGAATGAACAATGGCTGAATTCACAACCGGGAACATTCGGAACATTGCCCTCATGGGGCATGGCAGCGAGGGCAAAACCACGCTGACCGAGGCGATGCTCTTTGCTGCCGGAATGACGGACCGTCAGGGCAAGGTGGAGGACGGAACCACTGTATCCGACTTCGATCCGGAAGAGAAAAAACGCGGTTTTTCCATCAGCGCGAGCTACGCGCCGATCCCCTGGAACGGAAAAGTGATCAACGTGATCGACGTTCCCGGATATTTTGACTTCATCGGGGAGCAGATGGGGCCCCTGCGCGTGATCGAGACCGCCGTGATCGTGGTGGGCGGCGTGAACGGCCTGAGCGTCGGCGCCGAAAAGGCGTGGGACAACGCCGGGAAGCACAACCTGGGCCGGATGTTCATCGTGAACCAGATGGACCGCGAGCATGCGAACTTTGAAAAGGTCGTCGCCCAGCTGCGGGAGAAGTACGGCCCCAGCGTGGTGCCGATTCTGCTGCCCCTCGGAGAAGGCGCGGCGTTCAAGGGCGTCGTGAACGTGCTGGAGAAGAAAGCCTACGAAGGCACACTGAAGAAGAGCAAGGAAGTTCCCATGCCCGCCGATCTGGAAGGCGAAGTGAACGAAGCCTATGAGAACCTGACCGAGCAGGCCGCCTCCGCGGACGAAGAACTGATGGAGAAGTACTTCGAAGAGGGAGAGCTGTCCCATGAGGACGTCATGACCGGCTTCGTCAAGGGCATGAAGGACGGCAGCATCGTTCCCGTCGTGGCCTGCTCCGCGCTGACCGGCGTGGGCATCGCCCAGGCGCTGGACCTGATCGCCAAGTACCTGCCCGCTCCCGATCATGAGGGCGTGACCCAGAAGGGCAAGAACCCCAAGACCGGCGAAGAGATCGAGCGTGCCTGCAAGGACGACCAGCCCTTCTCCGCGCTGGTGTTCAAGACCATCGCCGACCCGTTCGTCGGCAAGCTGAGCCTGTTCCGGATCTTCTCCGGCGTGCTCACCCCCGCCGCGCCCCTGTATAACGCGAACAAGGAAAAGGCTGAAAAAGCCGGCGGCATGTTCACCCTGAAGGGCAACAAGCAGACGAACGCGGACAAGCTCCACGCGGGCGACATCGGCGCGCTGGCCAAGCTGCAGCTGACCTCCACCGGCGATACCCTGTGCGATCCCAACAACCCGATTCTGTATCCGACCATCGAGTTCCCGGCTCCCTGCATCAGCAAGGCTGTCTTCGCCGCGAAGCAGGGCGAGGAAGACAAGGTCTTCAGCGGCCTGAACCGTCTGGCCGAAGAAGATCCGTCCATCAAGATCGAGAAGAACGCCGAGACCACCGAGACCGAGCTGAGCGGCCAGGGCGAAATGCATCTGGACGTGATCAAGAACAAGCTGGCTTCCAAGTTCGGCGCCAACGCCGTGCTGCAGGATCCCAAGATCCCGTACCGTGAGACCATCCGCAAGACCGTGAAGGTCCAGGGCCGCCACAAGAAGCAGACCGGCGGACACGGCCAGTTCGGCGACGTGTGGATCGAGTTCAGCCCCATCACCGACAGCGACGCGGAATTCGAGTTTGAAGACGCGGTCGTCGGCGGCGTGGTGCCGAGGAACTTCATCCCCAGCGTTGAAAAGGGCCTGCGCGAGAACATCGTGAAGGGTGTTCTGGCCGGATATCCGATGGTTCACCTGCACGCGAAACTGTACGACGGATCCTACCATCCGGTGGACTCCTCCGAAATGGCGTTCAAGACCGCTGCCCGGATCGCGTACAAGAAGGGCTGTACCGATGCGAGCCCCGTGCTGCTGGAGCCCATCATGCACGTAGAAGTGCTGGTGCCCAACGAGTACATGGGCGACATCATGGGCGACATGAACAAGCGCCGCGGTCGCATCATGGGTATGAACCAGGTGAACGGCATGCAGCAGCTGGAAGCGGAAGCTCCGCTGGCTGAAATGTTCAAGTACGCCACCGACCTGCGCAGCATGACGCAGGCGAGAGGGTCGTTCTCCATGCGGTTTGAGCGGTATGAGGAAGTGCCGCAGACTGAAGCGCAGAAGATTATCGCGAATGCGAAGATTGAGGATGAGGACGAGGAATAATCATCCTATCCCCCTGGCCCCCTTCCCTTCAAAGGGAAGGGGGTTGGTTTTTTCATGATGGCTTCGCCATCATGATTTTTTACGGGATGAAGCGGGAAATTTGTGGGGGCTTTCCGATCGCCCCCAAGCCCCTTCGGGATCATAAAGAAAGTTTAGGATGGGAGCGCGAGACCTTGACGGCTGAAAAGAATAAAGGCCGCGGTGCGGCCTTTGTCTGGATTCCTTCGGGTTCGGCTTATAAGTTATAAGAGAGAGGGGGAGTTTTGGATGGCGTTGCGGGCGGCGGTGATGCCGTCGACAGCGGCGGAGACGATGCCGCCGGCGAAGCCGGCGCCTTCTCCGACGGGATAGAGGCCGGTGATGTCCTCCGCTTCTCCTGCAGGGGTGCGTGGGAAGCGCACCGGTGAAGAGGAACGGGTTTCCGGGCCGGTGAGCACCGCGTCCGGCAGGGCAAAGCCGTGGAGCTGGCGATCCATGCTGCGGATGCCCAGGCGAAGATCCTCCGTCATAAAGGAAGGAAGCAGCGCGGCCAGATCAACCGGAACCACACCGGGGCGGTAGGAGGGCTGTACGGAGCCGAAGTCGCGGCTGGCCCGGCCGGCCAGGAAATCCTCCACCCGCTGGGCGGGAGCCTTGTATCCGCCTCCGGCCATTTCAAACGCTTTCTTTTCCAGGCTCCGCTGCAGCACCATGCCGGCCAGCGGATGATCGTCTCCGAAATCCTCCGTCCGGATGCCCACCAGCAGGGCCGCGTTGCTGTTCCGGTCGCCTCGGGCGTGAAGGCTCATGCCGTTGGTGACGACCCCGCCGCTGCGGGAGGCTGCGGCGATGACCCGGCCGCCCGGACACATGCAGAAGGTATATACCCCGCGGCCGTCCGGCGTATGGCAGATCAGCTTGTAGGAAGCGGCGCCGAGGGCGGGATGGCCGGCGAAACGGCCATATTGGGATTTGTCGATCATTTCCCGGGGATGCTCGATGCGGACCCCCATGGCGAAGGGCTTCTGCACCATGCGAACGCCCTGGCCGAAGAGATGCTGCACCGTATCCCGGGCGGAGTGCCCGATGCAGAGCAGGACGGTATCCGTCAGGTATTCCTCCTGTTTTCCGCCGCAGGAGAGAACCGCGCCTTCCACCCGGCCGCCCCGCAGGATCAGCTTCTCCAGCCGGGTTTCAAAGCGGATCGTGCCGCCCAGGCGCAGGATTTCCCCGCGAAGGGAGGCCACCACGCCGCGCAGGAGATCCGTGCCGATGTGCGGCTTCTGATCCACCAGAATGTCCGGCGGAGCGCCGTGGGCCACAAAGGTCTCCAGCACGGAGCGGATCCAGGGGGACTTGATCCCGCAGGTCAGTTTCCCGTCCGAAAAAGCGCCGGCGCCGCCTTCCCCGAACTGGACGTTGGACTCCTCGTTCAGGATGCCTTGCTCCTCCATCCGCGCGACGTCCGCAGCCCGCTGTTCTACGGGCCGGCCGCGCTCAATCAGCAGGGGAGCGGCCCCCGCGCGGGCAAGCTCCAGCGCCGCGAAAAGCCCCGCGGGTCCCGCACCAACCACCAGCGGAGGACGGCGGAAGGCGGAGATGAGCTTCTGCGGAGAGCGGACCGGTGATACCGGAGAAAGAAAACGGCAGCGCTTCAGCAGGGCTTTTTCATTCCGGACCGCCAGGTCGACGGACAGCACAAAGTGGACGTCCGCCTTATCCCGGGCGTCGATCGAGCAGCGGACCACCCGGAAGGAGAGCAGTTCCTCCCGGGGAATGCCGCATTTTCTGAGCAGAAAGGAGCGGAGCGTTTCCTCCGTGTAATCCGGCGGCAGGGAACAATTGACGATTCTGAGCATACGATTATTCCTCCTGATGCCACCGGAGGGCGGATGGATTGACGAAGGCTTCGGGCGCATAGCGGACCTCGGTCAGCTCCAGCCCGCAGGGCGGAGCTGTAAAGCCGAGATCCAGGCGGTTCCGGCTTTCAAAGGCGCGGGAGAATGCGTCCGGACCCCGTTTGCCGAGGCCGATTTCCACCAGCGTTCCCGCGGTGATCCGCACCATGTTATACAGGAACGCGTTGCCGCTGACGGTGAAGATCATCTCCGGACCGCGGCATTCCAGCACCGCGGAATGCAGGGTGCGCACCGTGGTTTTCGCGGTTCCCCCGGCGGCCTGAAAGGCGGCGAAATCATGGGTTCCGGGCAGCGTGGCCACGGCTTCCTGCATCGGGGCGGGATTCAGCGGAACCGGCACGTGAAAATGCGTATTCCGCATCAGGGCGCTGCCGTGGCGCCGGTTCAGAATCCGGTAGGTATAGGTTTTTCCGGCGGAAAGGAAACGGGCGTGAAAATCGGCTGGAACCTCCCGGCCGGACTGCACCCGGATATCCGGCGGCAGCATGTTGTTCAGCACGAAAGGGTATTTATCCGGGGGGATCGAGCAGTCCGTGTCGAAATGAACGGCCTGGTCCAGGGCGTGAACCCCCGCGTCCGTCCGGGACGCGCCGGTCACCGTGACGGGATGGCCGCAGGCACGACCCAGCGCTTCCTCCAGCACCTGCTGCACGGCAAGGCCGTTGATCTGCCTCTGCCAGCCGGCATACGCGGTTCCGTCATACTCCACCCGCAGAAGGATTCTTCTCAAAACAGCATTCCCTCCAGAACGACACAGACGGTCAGGAGCGCCAGAATCAGCATCGCGATCCGGTCCGCGCGGGTGATCTTCAGCACCCGCAGCCGTGTCCTGCCTTCTCCGCCGTGGTAGCAGCGGCTTTCCATGGCCATAGCCAGGTCTCCGGCCCGGCGGAAGGCGCTGACGAACAGCGGCACCAGCAGGGGAACCATGGCTTTGGCCCGGGTAATCAGGTTTCCGCTCTCAAAATCCGCGCCGCGGGCCATCTGAGCCTTCATAATCTTATCCGTTTCCTCCAGCAGCGTCGGGATAAAGCGCAGGGCGATGGTCATCATCATCGCCAGCTCATGGGCGGGGAAATGGATGATCTTCAGCGGGGAAAGCAGAATCTCGATCCCGTCCGCCAGGGCGACGGGGGAGGTGGTCAGCGTCAGCAGCGAGGTGCCGGCCACCAGGAAAACCAGGCGCAGGGAATAGAACAGGGCCTGCAGGAACGCTTCCTTTGTGATCCGGATGATCCACCATTCGATCCAGACGGTTTCTCCCTGCGTGAAAAAGAGGTTCAGCAGGAAGGTCAGGATCAGGATCATCCGAAGGGGTTTCAGGCTCCGAAGCAGCATTTTGAACGGGACGTTGGAAAGGCGCGTGACCGCGTACAGGAAGGCCAGGAGAATGGCGTATCCGATAAAGGAATCAGCCAGGAAAACGTCGACGATGAAGACGATCGCGCAGATCAGCTTGGTCCGCGGATCCAGGCGGTGTATGCGGCTGTCCACGGGGTAGTACTGGCCTAGGGTGATATTGTTCAGCACGGGCGGGCCTCCTTCCAGAGTCGGAGCAGATGCTCCCGCAGCTCTTCCGGACGGTACAGATCGGAAGGAAGATCATAGCCCGCGGCGATCAGGCGGCTGCAGAGCTGGGCTGCCGCAGGCACCCCGAGCCCGATGGAGACCATCTGCTTCTCCCGGGAGAAGATTTCCCGCGGGGTTCCGTCCGCGACCACTTTCCCTTCGGACAGTACCAGGAGACGGGTGGCCAGGCGGGCCATATCGTCCATGCTGTGGGAAACCATGACGATGGTCGTGTTCTGCTGCCCGTGGAGCTCCTCCAGCATAGTGAGAATGCTGTCCCGCCCCCGGGGATCCAGGCCGGCGGTAGGCTCATCCAGAATCAGAACCTCGGGGCGCATGGCGATCACGCCGGCGATGGCGACCCGGCGCATCTGGCCGCCGGAAAGCTCGAAGGGGCTTTTTTCCGCCACTTCGTCGTATTCAAGATGGACGCAGGACAGGGCGAACCGGACCCGCTCGTCGATCTCCGCCGCGCTCAGCCCCTGATTTTTGGGACCGAAGGCGATGTCCTTCGCGACGGTTTCCTCAAAAAGCTGATACTCCGGATACTGAAAAACGAGGCCGATTTTCTGGCGGAGGGCTTTCCGGTTCACATGCTCTCCGTTCAGATCCTCTCCGTTGATGAGCACCTGCCCGGAGGTGGGCTTCAGCAGCCCGTTCAGATGCTGCACCAGCGTGGATTTTCCGGAACCCGTGTGTCCGATGATTCCCAGAAAATCGCCGTCATGAATCGTCAGGCTGACGTCGTCCAGCGCGACGGTGCGCAGCGCGCTGCCCTCGGAATAACAGTGTGTCAGGTGTCGGATTTCGATGGACATAAGACCCGCTCCACCTCCTTCACCATATCGTCCACTGTCAGGATTCCTTTTTTCAGCGGGACGCCCTGCTCCCGGAGCCAGCTGGCCAGATCCGCCATGGGCGGAACGTCCAGATGGTTTTCCCGCATGAAATCCACACGGTCAAAGATTTCGTCGGGCGCGCCGGAGGCGATGAGCTCTCCCTCCGAGACGATGATCACCCGGTCCGCCTGGGCGGCTTCCTCCATGAAATGCGTGATCCAGACCACCGTAATGCCTTTTTCACGGTTCAGGCGGCGGATGGTATCCAGCACTTCGGCCCGACCGGAGGGATCCAGCATGGCCGTGGCCTCGTCCGCGATGATGATGGCCGGCTCCATGGCAAGGATGCCCGCGATGGCGACCCGCTGCTTCTGGCCGCCGGAAAGCATGTGCGGCGCGGAATCGGCATACTTGTTCATACGAACGGCGGCAAGGCTGGATTCCACGCGGGGAATCATTTCCTCCGTGGGAACGCCGAGATTTTCCAGCCCGAAGGCGACGTCCTCCTTGACCACGGTGGCGACAATCTGATTATCCGGATTCTGGAAGATCATGCCGGCCCGCCGGCGGATCTCCCAGACGAGCTCTTCCTTCCGGGTGTCGTATCCGCAGACCAGCACGGTTCCCTCTGTCGGGATATAGAGCGCGTTCAGAAGCTTGGCGAGGGTGGATTTCCCGGAGCCGTTGTGGCCGAGAACCGCCAAAAACTCACCGGGGTGAACGACCGCGTCCACATGGGAAAGCGCGGGTTTTTTCGCCTCTTCATAGGTATAGGAAACGTCCTCCAGCCGGACGCGTACATCATCTGTCATTAAACCGGGAACCTCCATGCTGTCAGTCAGAAATATTGATCTCGTGGATCTGGGGGAAACAGAAGAGCCGGGCCGGGAATTCCAGGGTTCCGACGCCGTGGGAAACCAACATATCCACCCTGTTTTCCTTCAGCCAGCCGGAACGGTACCGGTCCGGAACCTCCGAGGCCAGGTCCAGAACCGACGAGAACAGGGGGATCTGACCGCCGTGGGTGTGCCCGAAAAGCCCCAGGTCGTACCAGCCGAAACGGTCCGAAGCGTCCGTGACAAGCTGGGAATCCGGAATCACGGAAGGGCTGTGGCAAAGCAGAATCACATAGTCGGACGCGGAAACCCGGGAAGCGACATATTTCAGATCCGGGGACCCCGTCAGGGGATCGTCCACACCGGCCACGTAGACGATGTTGTTGCCGACACGAACCTGAAACACCTCGTTCACCAGCGGTATTACATTGACCTCGCGCATCGCGTCCTGCAGGTGAACGAGATCGGCGGGCTCCTTCCCGCGATCGGTATCTCCGACGACGCCGGCCATCGCATAGCGCGCGTGGATCGACGGAAGCTTCCGGAAAAACTGAATGGCGGAGAGATTGTCGGTGCCGTATCCGCCGCCGAAGAGAACGATATCCGGCTTCAGCTGATTGATCCGGGAAACCAGGCTGTTCAGCTCGGCGTCGGAGAAGAAATAGCCGTAATGGATATCCGACAGATAGACGATCTTCAGGTTGCCCACGTCGGCGGGAAGATCCTCGGACTTCAGGGTTGCCCGGTCCGTCGTAAGGATATGGGCTTCCACAAACGGATAGAGAAGGCACAGGACGACGACGGCGATCAGGAAAATGCCCCAGCGGCGGCGCTTGCGGTTTTTCATCTGATGCTTGCCGCGGTAATTGGAGGAAGCGGTGGAGGCGACAGCCCAGGGCTGGGAGGAGGATCCGTGCTTCTCCCTGTATCCGTTCATACGCTTCGCCCCTTTCCGTTTCCGGCTGAACCGGAATTCTCAACCATATATTATACACGATATCCGGTTTTCGCTTCAAGATATATGAAAAAACAATGCTAAACGAGAACAAACATAACCCGATGAGGCCGTGCGGCCAAAATCATTATTCCAGCAAGTCAGGCACCATATTACCTGTTTCTGACCGCGGCGTAGAGCGCGGTATCGATGAATTCGCCTTTGTTGAAAATCCGGCCGCGAAGGACGCCCTCCAGGCGCATGCCGCATTTTTCCATGACCCGGCCGCTGGCGGGATTGCGGATATCGCACTGACCCTCGACGCGGTTCAGATCCAGATCCTCAAACAGGGAACGGAGCACGGCGGAGAGCGCCTGGGTCATGTAGCCCCTGTTCCAGTAAGGCCGGGCCAGGCTGTAGCCCACTTCGGCGGAACGGTTCTCCGCGGAAATCCACATGACGCCTACCGAACCGACGACCCGGCCGGACGAGCGCTTCACGATGCCCCAGGAGGACGGAAGCCCCCTGCGGTAGAGGCTGCGCATGCCGCGCACGTATTCCCGGGATTCCGCCACGGACTGATGCGGCTGCCAGAGGACATACCGGGCCACCTCGGCATCCGACTGCCAGGCGAACAGATCGTCGGCATCCGCTTTGTTAAGGGGACGCAGAATCAGATCCCTCGTTTCCAGCACCGGAAGGCGGCGGAAATAGGAGGCGTATGGAGGAGAATCGTAGAGAAGATCCAGGACGGAAAGACCGCTCAAACTTTTTTTCTGCATCACAACCGACTCCGGAACAGAACGGATTGCTGAATCGTTAGATCAGCAGGAACCCGCCGGAAGGCCGACGGAAACCCTGTTTTTCATTCGACGGGAAAGCGGGGAAATCCTTCGACATTTGACAATCCACGGGGCTGAGGCGTAAAATAATCGGGTTATATGCAAAAAACCCGGGGAGGATGGAGACGCATGAACAGAAATCAAAAATCCTGGCTGAGATCTGTAACCGCCTGGTGCATCGCTCTGGTGATGCTGCTGTCCGCGCTCCCGTTTGGAGCCGGAACGGCTGAGGAATGGGGAGAACCGGATATCCGCCTGCGCTGGTCGGATTCGGCGGGAAACCAGCAGGAAGTGCAGGCCCAGCCGATTGACGGGATGGAAGACGCTTTCTGGGCGAGGGTCCCCGCGGAAGTGCTGGGATCGCTGTCCCTGTGGATGGATTTTCAGGGACAGGAGTTCACCTCGTATCCTGAAAACGGCTCCATGCTGGAAAACGTCGTGGACGCCGGAACACAGGCGGGCTACGACAACTGCCTGCTGATCGACGTCACCATCAACGGCGACGCGCTGTTCTATTCCCTGTACGTCTCCACGGTGGCGGACAGGCCCGAAACGGCTGCCGAATCCTCCTCGGAGTCCGGGCAGGCAGCCTGGCCGGAAGCGGGAGCGGACGAACCGGGCGGCGACCCCTGGGAGGAACAAGGGAGCGATCCCTGGGAGTCGATGATGCAGTTCCCGCAGGGCGAGGCGGAAGCGGAACCCTGGGACGGAACCGAAGAGGAGGAGCCCTGGGAGGAACCGGAAGAAGAACCGGAAGAAGAACCCTGGGAAGAACCCGAGGAAGAGCCGTCCGCGGAGCCCACGCCGGAACCGACCCCGGAACCGATGCCGGAAGCCGCCCCGGAACCCACGGAAGAGCCCTGGGAGGAGCCCACGGAAGAACCGTGGCAGGAGCCGACCGAGGAACCCTGGGACGAACCGGAGAAAGAGCCCTGGCAGGAGCCGACGGAAGAACCCTGGGAGGAACCCACGGAGGAGCCGGAACCGACTCCTGTGGAAACGCACGTTCCGGTCGGTGAAATGATTAACCGGTACGGCGTGACGACCGATAACGTCAACCTGCGGGAATCCGCGAGCAAAAAGAGCGCGAAGCTGGATTCCCTGAAGAAAAACCAGTATATCTACCTGATCCGCGAGGATTACAACGAGAGCGGCGAACTCTGGACCGCTGTGGAGGTCGACGGCCGCCGCGGCTATGTGATGAGCGAATACGTGCGTGTGTTCACCGGTGTGGAAAACGAGATTTACCAGACCGGTCTCGCCACACCTGCGCCTATCTATACCCTGGAGGACGTTCTGCCTACGGAGGCACCCACGCCGGAACCCACGGAAGAGCCGACGCCCGAACCTACCGAAGAACCGACGCCGGAACCGACGGAAGAACCCCAGCCGGAACCGACGGAGGAGCCGTGGGAGGAACCCGCGGAAGAGCCGTGGGAGGAACCCGCGGAAGAGCCGTGGGAGGAACCCGCGGAAGAACCTGCGGAAGAACCCGAAGAGGAACCCACAGAAGAACCCGAAGAGGAACCCGCGGAAGAACCTGAAGAAGAGCCCGCTGAAGAACCCTGGGAAGAACCCGCGGAGGAACCCACGGAAGAGCCGGAGCCGACCCCTGTGGAGACACAGATTCCCACGGGAGAAATGATCAACCGGTACGGCGTGACGACGGACAAGGTAAATCTCCGGGCAGCCGCGAGCAAAAAGAGCACGAAGCTGGATACCCTGAAGAAAAACCAGTATATCTATCTGATCCGCGAAGAGCGCAACGAGAGCGGTGAACTCTGGACCGCGGTGGAGGTCGACGGACGGCGCGGCTACGTGATGAGCGAATTCATCAGCGTGCTGAACGGACTGGAAAACGACGTCTACCAGGCCGGCCTGCCGTCCCCGGCGCCTGTCTATACCCTGGAGGAGGTTCTGCCTACAGAGGAGCCGACGCCGGAACCCACGGAAGAACCGACGCCCGAACCCACCGAAGAGCCCACGCCTGAACCGACGGAGGAACCGACGCCGGAACCCACGGAAGAACCGACGCCCGAACCCACTGAAGAGCCCACGCCTGAACCGACGGAGGAGCCCACACCGGAACCCACGGAAGAACCCGCGGAAGAACCGGAAGAAGAACCCTGGGAAGAACCCGAAGAGGAACCCGCGGAAGAACCTGAAGCGGAACCCGCGGAGGAACCGCAGGAAGAGCCTGAAGAGGAGCCTGCCGGGGAACCCGCGAAAGAGCAGCTTCCCACACCGGCTGAGACGCAGATTCCCACCGGAGAAATGATCAACCGGTACGGCGTGACGACCGACAAGGTGAATCTCCGGGCCGCCGCCAGCAAGAAGAGCGCGAAGCTGGATACCCTGAAGAAAAACCAGTATATCTATCTGATCCGCGAAGAGCGCAACGAGATCGGCGAACTCTGGACCGCTGTGGAGGTGGACGGACAGCGCGGCTACGTGATGAGCCAGTATATCAGCGTGCTGAACGGACTGGAAAACGACGTCTACCAGGCGGGGCTGCCGTCCCCGGCGCCTGTCTATACCCTGGAGGAGGTTCTGCCCACAGAGGAGCCGACGCCTGAACCGACCGAGGAGCCGACGCCGGAGCCCACAGAGGAGCCCACACCGGAACCGACGGAAGAACCGACGCCCGAACCGACGGAGGAGCCGACGCCGGAACCCACGGAGGAACCGACGCCTGAACCGACCGAAGAGCCGACGCCGGAACCCACCCCCGAACCGACGCCGGTCGAAACCATGATCCCGGTTGGAGAGATGATCAACCGGTACGGCATCACGACTGCCAACGTCAACCTGCGGGAAAGCATGAGCAAGGACAGCAGGAGACTGGATTCCCTGAAGAAAAACACCTATATCTACATGATCCGCGAGGACTTCAACAGCGCGGGCGAGCTGTGGACCGCCGTAGAGGTAAACGGGCGCCGCGGCTATGTGATGAGCGAGTATGTACAGGTGCTCAGCGGGCTGGAGGACGAGCGGTACCAGGCCGGGCTGAATTCTCCCGCGCCGTTCTACACGATGGAAGAGGTTCTGCCGACCGAGGAACCTACTCCTGAACCCACGCCGGAACCGACCGAGGAGCCGACCCCTGAACCCACGCCGGAACCGACGGAGGAGCCCACTCCTGAACCCACACCGGAACCGACGGAGGAGCCC
Organism: uncultured Clostridia bacterium; assembly: GCA_946413245.1. Lineage (GTDB taxonomy): Bacteria > Bacillota > Clostridia > Christensenellales > Aristaeellaceae > Aristaeella. Next base: position 755 of record CAMKJS010000019.1, on the reverse strand, counting down.
ACTCCTGAACCCACACCGGAACCGACCGAGGAACCGACTCCTGAACCCACACCGGAACCGACGGAGGAACCCACTCCTGAACCTACGCCGGAACCCACGCCTGTGGAAACGCAGATTCCCACCGGCGAGTTGATCTACCGCTACGGAAAAACCAACAAGAACAAGGTTCGCTTCCGCCAGGACAGCAACACCAAAGGAAAGCTGCTGAAGGAGCTGAAGAAGAACCAGTACGTCTATCTGCTGCGGGAAGAAATCAACGATCAGGACGAATTCTGGATGCGGGCCGTGGTGGACGGCCAGCAGGGCTATATCATGAGCCAGTACGTGGACGTGCTGAGCCAGATGGAAAGCGACGCGTATATGGACACCCTGCCGTCTCCTGTGCCTCCGATTGTGATTGACGGCTACGAGCCCGCGCCTCCGTATGACACGACCGACGAGCCGACGCCGATTCCGATGGCGGATCCTACGCCGGAACCGACACCGGAACCCACGGCGGAACCGACGCTGGAACCGACGGAAGAGCCGACGCCTGAACCGACGCCGGAACCGACGGAAGAGCCGACGCCGGAACCCACGGAGGAACCGACAGAAGAGCCCACGGCGGAGCCGACGCCGGAACCCACGGAGGAACCGACAGAAGAGCCCACGGCGGAGCCGACGCCGGAACCGACGGAAGAACCGACGCCGGAACCCACGGCGGAGCCGACCCCGGAACCGACAGAAGAGCCCACGGCGGAACCCACACCTGAACC